>DASVDU010000291.1:0-30427 GCA_036380915.1 Hyphomicrobiaceae bacterium
GGCCCCCGACGGTGCGGCGAGCACCGCGAGGGCGAGCGCCGCGATCAGCCGCGCCGCCGCGCCCACCATGCCGCCAGCTCCCCCACGATGCCGCGCCGGAACGCGAGCACGCACACGACGAAGATCGCGCCGGTGATCACGGTCACCCACTGGCCGCGGTCGGCGAGGTAGTGCTCGAGCGAGATGATCGTGAACGCGCCGACCACCGGCCCGAATACGGTGCCCATCCCGCCCAGGAGCGTCATCAGCACGACCTCGCCCGACATCTGCCACATGACGTCCGTCAGGGAGGCGAGCTGGAAGACGATGGCCTTCGTCGCGCCGGCCAATCCGGACAGGGTCGCCGACAGCACGAAAGCAAGCAGCTTGTACTGATCCACGTGATAGCCGAGCGAGACGGCACGCTGCTCATTCTCGCGGATAGCCTTCAGCACTTGCCCGAACGGCGAATAAATCGCGCGGTAAATGATGAGGAAGCCAGCCGCGAAGATCGCGAGGACGACGTAATAGAAGGTCAGGTCGTCGGTGATGTCGATAACGCCGAAGACAGGGCGCCGCGGTACCGCCTGGATACCGTCCTCACCGCCAGTGAACGGCGCCTGCAGGCAGAAGAAAAAGACCATCTGCGCCAGCGCCAGTGTCACCATGGCGAAGTAGATGCCCTGCCGGCGAATGGCGATGAAGCCCGCCACGACACCCAGCAGCATCGCGACGCCGGTGCCCGCGAGAATTCCCAGCTCCGTTGGCCAGCCCCAGGCCTTCACCGTGTAGGCGGAGATGTAGGCGGCGAAGCCGAAGAACATGGCATGCCCGAACGACAGCAGGCCCACGTATCCGATCAGCAGGTTGAAGGCGAGTGCGAAGAGGGCAAAGCACAGCACCTTCATCAGGAACACCGGATAGAGCACCGCGGGCGCGATCAGCAGCCCCGCCAGCAGCCCGACGAATATGGTCATGTCGTAATTTTTCATCGCAGGCTCCCGATCGCCTGCCCGCAAGCAGGAAGGGTGTGGGTCGCGTGTCCGTGCATCGAAACCATCCCTGCCCTCCTCACCGCGGCGTTCCGAACAGCCCGGCGGGGCGGAGCATCAGGACGATGGCCATGATGATGAAAATGACAGTGTTGGACGCTTCCGGATAAAAGACCTTCGTCAACCCCTCGATCACTCCGAGGCCGAAGCCGGTCAGGATCGACCCCATGATGGAGCCCATGCCGCCGATCACCACAACGGCGAACACGACGATGATGAGATTGGCCCCCATCACAGGGTTAACCGAATAGATCGGTGCGGCCAGCACACCAGCGAGTGCGGCGAGCCCTACGCCAAAGCCGTAAGTCAGCGTCATCATGCGTGGCACGTTGATGCCGAAGGCGCGCACCAGCGTCGGGTTTTCCGTGGCGGCGCGAAGATAGCTGCCGAGCTTGGTCTTCTCGATCATGAACCATGTGGCGAGGCACACGACGAGCGACAGCACCACGATCCACCCGCGATACCAGGGCAGGAACATGAAGCCGAGATTGGTGCCGCCGGGAATGGGATTCGTATAGGGCAGTCCGGACGACCCGTACTGCTGCCGGAACACGCCTTCGATGATCAGCGCCAGGCCGAATGTCAGCAGCAGTCCGTAAAGGTGGTCGAGGTGATAGAGCCGTGACAGAAAGAGCCGTTCGAGCAGAATGCCGAATGCGCCGATGATGATCGGAGTCAGGATCAGCGCGCCCCAGTAGCCGACGCCCAAGTACTGAAGCAGCATGTAGGCCGTGAACGCGCCCATCATGTACTGGGCCCCGTGGGCGAAATTGATCACGTTCAGCATGCCGAAAATGACAGCCAAGCCGAGGCTCAGGAGTGCATAGAAGGCACCGTTGATGAGCCCCAGCAGAAGCTGGCCGAAAAGCGCCTGCGGCGGTATGCCGATGAGCTCGAACATGGATTGATGGCTCCGCGCCCTACCTCCATCCGGGAGAAAGGGCCAATGCGCGGGGCGACGCGCTCTCGCGCGCCGCCCTCGGTCAGTCTCGATCAGCGATAACCCGTCAGCTCTTCACGAGCGGGCATCCGCCCTCTGAAAGGGGCCGGAAGGCCTCGTTGGCGGGGATGGTGGCACGCAGCTTGTAGTAGTCCCACGGCCCCTTGCTCTCCTCGGGTTTCTTCACCTCGAAGAGGTACATGTCGTGGATCTTGCGGCCATCAGGACGGATGATGCCCTTGCCGAACAGACGGTCCTCGGTCGGCATCTCCTTCATCTTGGCGACCACCTTGGCGCCATCGGCATCGCTGCCCAGCGCATGCACCGCCTTGAGATAGTGCGTCACCGCCGAGTAGACGCCGGCCTGCACCATCGTCGGCTTGTGGCCCTTGTTGTCCACCTCGAATTCCTTGGCGAAGGCGCGGTTGTTGTCGTTCAGGTCCCAGTACCAGGCCTCGGTGAAGATCAGGCCCTGGGCGGTCTTCAGGCCGAGCGCATGCACGTCCGTGATGAACATGAGCAGAGCCGCGAGGTTCTGGCCGCCCTGCGTGATGCCGAACTCGGCCGCCTGCTTGACGGAGTTAATCGTATCGCCGCCGGCATTGGCGAGGCCGATGATCTTGGCGCCCGATGACTGCGCCTGCAGGAGGAAGGACGAGAAGTCCTGGCCGGGGAACGGATGGCGCACCTTGCCGAGAACCTTGCCGCCGTTCGCTTCGACGACCGCCGCCGTGTCACGCTCGAGCGCATGGCCGAAGGCGTAGTCCGCGGTCAGGAAGAACCAGGTATCGCCGCCCGTCTTGACGACGGCCTTCCCCGTCCCGTTGGCGAGCGACCACGTATCATAGGTCCAGTGGATCGTGTTGGGAGAGCAGTCCTTGCCGGTCAGGTCCGACGTGGCGCCGGTCGAGTTGAGGTGAACCTTGTTCTTCTCTCTGGTGATATTGTGGACTGCGAGCGCCACCGAAGAGGTCGGCACGTCGACGATGACGTCCACTCCCTCCACGTCGTACCACTGGCGAGCGATGTTGGCGCCGATATCCGGCTTGTTCTGATGGTCACCGAAGATGACCTCGATCTTGTCGTGGCACTTGTTGGCCTTGCAGTAATCCTCGACCGCCTTACGGGCCGCCCACACCGAGCCCTGGCCCGAGAGGTCGGCGTACACACCGGACTGGTCGTTGAGCACGCCAATCTTGATGACGCCGTCCGTGAATTGCGCGTGCGCCGCTGTCGCGAGCACGCTGGCAGCAGCTGCCAGAACGAAGGTCGTTGCTCTCACACTATCCTCCTATTGACGCTTCCTTTGACGACTTAGACACCGAGGTAGCTTTCCAGCTTTGCCTTGTTCGCAGTGAGCTCGACGTTCTCGAGCATGTCCACCACCTGCCCGTGCTCGACGATGTAATGCCGGTCGGCGACGGTGGCGGCAAAGTGGAAGTTCTGCTCGACGAGCAGAATGGTGAAGCCCTTCTCCTTGAGCTTCCGGAGAATGCGGCCGATCTGCTGGACAATGACCGGCGCCAGCCCTTCGGTCGGCTCGTCGAGCAGCAGCAGGTCCGCGCCGGTGCGCAGAATACGCGCGATCGCCAGCATTTGCTGCTCGCCGCCGGAGAGCTTCGTGCCCTGGCTGGCGCTGCGCTCCCGAAGCGCCGGAAACAGCTCGTAGATCTCGTCCAGGCTGAGGCCGCCCGGCTTGACGACCGGCGGCAGGAGCAGGTTCTCGAGCACGTTGAGGCTCGAAAAGATGCCCCGCTCCTCTGGAACGTAGGCGACGCCCAATCGTGCGATGCGCTCGGAGGGCCAATCGATGGTTTCGTTGCCGTCGTAGACGACCGAGCCGGTGCGGGATCGCACGATGCCCATGATGGCGCGCATGGTCGTCGTTTTGCCGACGCCGTTGCGGCCGAGCAGCGTCACGAGCTCTCCCTTGGAGACATCGAAGGTCATGCCGTGCAGGACGTGGCTTTCGCCGTACCAGGCGTGGAGATCGCGCACGGACAGAAGCGGTGCGGTCGGCTCAGGCATGGCCTGCCCCGTTTGCCGTGATGCGCATGCTGTCCCCTGTGCCATCTCCCGAGCCCATGTAGGCCTCGATCACCTCCGGATTGCGCGAGACCTCCTCATAGGGGCCTTCGGCCAGGATCTCGCCGCGCGCCAGAACGGTGATGAAATCCGACAGGTCCGCCACCACCGACAGGTTGTGCTCGACCATCAGCACCGTCCTGTTCTTGGCGACGCGCCGGATCAGTTCGGAGATGCGGCCGATGTCCTCGCGGCCCATGCCCGCCATCGGCTCGTCGAGCAGCAGCATCTCGGGATCGAGCGCGAGTGTCGTGGCGATCTCGAGGGCGCGCTTGCGTCCGTATGGCAGCTCGACCGCGCGCTCATGTGCATGGGCCCCGAGCCCCACGTCATCGAGCAGTTGCAGGGCGCGGTCGTTGAGCACGTCGAGCGATCGCTCCGAGCGCCAGAAATGAAAGGAGGTGCCGAGCTTGCGCTGCAAGGCAACGCGGATGTTCTCGAGCAACGTCAGGTGCGGAAAGGTGGCCGAGATCTGGAAGCTGCGGACAAGCCCCAGGCGCGCGATGTCCGCCGGTTGCAGGCGCGTGATATCCTGGCCGTTATACCGGATGACGCCGGCCGTCGGGGTCAGAAACTTGGTTATAAGATTGAAGCACGTCGTCTTGCCGGCACCGTTTGGCCCGATCAACGCGTGAATCGTGCCGCGGCGCACGTTCAGATTGACGTCCTTGACGGCCCAAAGCCCCTTGAAATTGATGGACAGGCCTTCAGTCTCGATAATGTTGTCGTTGGTCATACGGGGCTTCAGCCCTGTCCTTATTCTTTCCCTTCCCCGGCCTATAGCACAGGACCCTTTTGCGTCCATACTGCATTGGCGCGCTGAAATAAACAACAACCCGGCGTGCGGCAGAATAAGCCTTTGGTTCTAGTGTGAGATTGACTTCGGTCAGCCGGTGGCGAGTTGGTCCGTGGTGGCATGCTCGGCACTGGTCCGCGTGCGCTGCACCCAGGTGTGGATCAGGGCGAGGACGAAAAGTGCCGCCTGCAGCAGGACGATGCTGGGGCCGGTTGCAGCATCCAGGTGGAAGCTCAGAAGCGTTCCGGCCACGCTGGAGAAGACGGCGACCAGGATGGCTATCACCAGCATCCGCTCGAACCGCCGCGACACGAGGTAGGCCGTGGCGCCCGGCGCCACCAGCATCGCCACCACCAGGATGATCCCGACCGCCTTCAGCGAGGCGACGATCGCGAGGGACAGCAGTGCGAGCAGGCCGTAGTACAGCCATCCGACCCGCAAGCCGATGGCACGGGCGTGCTGCTGGTCGAAGCAGTAGAGCAGCAGATCCCGGCGCCGGATCAGCACAGCAACCAGCACCACCGCCGCAACGACGATGATTTCCGTCAGCTCGCTGTCGGTGACCCCCAGCAGGTTGCCGAAGAGGACGTGGTTCAGATGCTGCTCGGTCTCGACCTTCGTGAAGAGCACGAGGCCGAACCCGAACATCCCCGAGAACACGATGCCCATGACCGTGTCCTCGCGGACCCTGCTGTTCTCTTTGAGATAGCCTGTCAGCGTCGCGCAGGTGAGCCCCGCAAGGAAGGCACCGGCCGACAGCGGCAGGCCCACGACGTAGGCGAGCACGATTCCGGGCAGCACGGCGTGGGAGATGGCATCGCCCATCAGCGACCAGCCCTTGAGCACGAGATAGCACGACAGCACCGCCGCGACGGCACCCACCAGCACCGCCACGAGCAACGCCCGCTGCATGAACGGGAACGACAGAGGCAGGGCGAAGAAGTCCCAGATCGCAGCGGTCATGGCTGCGGCGCCTCCCCTGCTGCGCGGGTCCGGCGCCGGGCCGCCAGGATCCCGTGTTTCGGTGCGAAGACGAATGCCGTCAGGAAGACCAGCGTCTGCAAAGTCACGATGACCCCGCCGGTCGCGCCGTCGAGGAAAAAGCTGACGTATGCGCCGACGAAGCTGGTCGAAACACCGATCGCCACGCTCAGCGCAAGGAGGCGGCCGAAGCGGTCCGTCAGGAGATAGGCCGTGGCGCCCGGCGTGATCACGGTCGCCACCACGAGTGCCGCGCCGACCGTCTGCAGCGCGGTGACGGCGGAGGCGCTGAGCAGCGCGAAAAAAAGCACCTTGAGCGCAACCGGGTTCAGCCCCACCGCCCGCGCATGGCTCTCGTCGAAAAAGACGAGCATCAGGTCCTTCCAGGTGACGAGCAGAATGGCGAGCGCGACTGCAGCCACCACGACGACCTGCACCACGTCCTCATCGGCAATGCCCAGAATGTTGCCGAGCACGATGCTCTGGATGCTGACCGGGATGGGGTAGAGCGAAGCGATGAACAGCCCTGCGGCGAAGAAGGCGGTGAACACCACGCCGATCACCGCGTCCTCCTTCAGCCGCGTCACGTGGCGGATCCCCCACATGCCGAACGCGGCTATGATGCCGGCGAAGAACGCTCCCGCCGCATAGGGGAGTTGCATCAGGTAGGCAATCGCGACCCCCGGGACGACGGCGTGCGACAGCGCATCGCCCATCAGCGACCAGCCCTTGAGCATCAGGTAGGCCGACAGGAATGCGCCGAGGCCGCCCACGAGCGCACTGACCCACATCGCGCGCAGCATGTAGTTGTATTCGAACGGGACGAGGAGCTCGCTCATGGCTTGCCGCGTGGCAACCGCTGATCCGACGGCACGTGGCTTTCGTCCCCTCTCTCGCCGTAGAACACGAGGGGGCGCTCGTCGTCGGTGAGAACGGTGACGGCTCGGCGGTCGTCATCTTCGTGCAGCTCCGGACCTCCCAGACGGAAGTGGCGCAGCACGCCCCCGAACGTGCGCTCGAGATTGGCTTGGGTGAACGTCTCGGCCGTCGGGCCGGCGGCCAATAGCCTGCGATTGAGCAGCACAACCTGATCGCAGAAGTCCGGCACACTGCCCAGGTTATGGGTCGAGACCAGCATCAGATTGCCGGCCTCCCTCAACTCCCGCAACAGCGCGACGATGGACGTCTCCGTCTTGACATCCACTCCGGTGAACGGCTCGTCCAACAGGATGATCCCGGCGCCCTGCGCGATGGCGCGGGCGAGAAACACGCGCTTGCGCTGGCCGCCGCTCAGCTCGCCGATCTGGCGGTTGCGAAGCTCGCTCATGCCCACCCGCTCCAGCGCGACGTCGACCTCCCGGCGGTCCGCGGCGCGCGGGATACGGAGCAGGTTCATGTGACCGTAGCGCCCCATCATCACCACGTCCTCCACGAGCACGGGGAAGTTCCAGTCGACCTCCTCGCTCTGCGGGACGTAGGCCACCATTCGGCGCTTCAAGGCCTCCGACACCGGCAATCCGCAGATGCGCACCTCCCCGCGGGCCGGCCGCACGAAGCCCATGAGCGCCTTGAAGAGCGTGGACTTGCCGCTGCCGTTCGGCCCGGCGAGCCCGCAGATCGTCCCTGGGCCGAGCGAGAAGCTGACGTCGATGAGAGCCGTGTGGCCATTGGGGTAGACCACCGTGAGGCCGTTGACATCGATGCTGGGCTCCAGCGCGGCCTGGCCAACTTCCGCGTCCTTCTGGGACCGTGCCAGCATGAGCATCAGAGTCCGAAGC
Source organism: Hyphomicrobiaceae bacterium (assembly GCA_036380915.1). GTDB lineage: Bacteria > Pseudomonadota > Alphaproteobacteria > Rhizobiales > Hyphomicrobiaceae > ZC4RG25. Next base: position 7,612 of record DASVDU010000291.1, read on the forward strand.
CTTTCGCTATGGTGTCGACGGTGACTTCGAGCAGCTTGAGATAGGTCGGCACGGGCCCGCTTTCTTCGCTGAGCGAGTCGACGTACAGAACGCCGCCATAGCGCGCGCCAGTCTCCCGCGCGACCTGACGCGCGGGCTTGTCGGAAATGGTGCTTTCGCTGAACACGACCGGGATATTGTATTTGCGCACGAGGTCGATCACGCGGCGGACCTGCTGCGGCGTGCCTTGCTCGTCGGCATTGATGGGCCACAGGTAGGCTTCGCGCAGGCCGTAGTCGCGTGCGAGATAGCTGAACGCACCCTCGCTGGTGACCAGCCAGCGCTTCTCCTCGGGGATTGCCGAAAGCCGCTTGCGCAGCGGCTGGTCAAGCGCCTTGATCTTCGCCGCATAGGCCTCGGCGTTCCTGCGGTAAACCTCGGCGTTCGCCGGATCGTGCTCCGCGAGAGCCTTGCGGATGTTCTCGACGTAGATCAATGCGTTCGACGGGGACATCCAGGCGTGCGGGTTGGGCTTGCCGGTGTATGGTCCTTCCGTGATGCCCATGGGCTCGACGCCCTCGCTGACGACCACGCTCGGCACTTCCTTGATGTTCTCGAAAAAGCGCTCGAACCACCGCTCCAGGTTCAAGCCGTTCCAGAGCACGAGCTCGGCTTGCTGCGCTTTCACGATGTCGCCCGGTGTCGGTTGATAGCCGTGAATTTCCGCACCCGGCTTGGTGATGCTTTCCACCACCGCCGCCGTGCCGGCTACGTTCTGGGCGATGTCCTGAATGACGGTGAACGTGGTGATGACGCGAAGCGGCTTGCCCGCTCGCCGGCTGGCGCCTTGCGCCTCGGCAGCGCCTCCCGGCAGCAAGCCTAACGCGAGCACAGCCAGGAACGAAGCCATGAGATGCCGGCGCCCTGTGTTGACCCGCTTCAACCTCAATTCCTCACGAAGGACGGGCCACAGGCATCCAGGAGGCATACGTTTCGGTCTCCAGTTGCAACTGATTTGCAATTGCAAGATCAGATTAGGAGCGTTTTGCGTCTTGTCAACGGCAGGAGTCCGTTCCCCGTGCGATTTAATGTGAGGAGAACATCGGTAGCAGGAACGCAGGAAAGCGGGTTTCGGTTGAGTGGCATGAAGCGATCGCCGGCACCGGAGCCCTCGCGCCTATCAGCCCCGAGGCCTACGGGTGCAAACGCGCCGCCGGACCTCGACAGCGATGGACGTGATAAGAACGACGCTTCTCGGGTCGACGCGCTGATCACGGGCGCACTCGGCCTGCATGCCGGCGATTTTGTCGTCCATGCCGACCACGGCATCGGCCGTTTCGAAGGGCTCACCAGGCTTGACGCGGATGGCACGCGCGACTTCTTCACCATCGCCTTTCAGGACGGCAAGGTGCTCGTCCCGGTCGAGAACGCGGACCTGCTCTCCCGGTACGGTTCGGCAGACTCAACCGTTCGGCTGGATCGGCTCGGCGGCAAGGCATGGGTGAGCCGCAAGGGGCGGCTCAAGAAGCGCATCGGCGCGATTGCCCGGCGGCTTATCGGAATCGCGGCGGCCCGCGAGCTGGCGACCGCGCCCGTTCTCGCCGCCGACCCTCAAGATTACGCCCGCTTCTGCGCAGGCTTCCCGTACCAGGAGACGCCCGATCAAGCGGACGCGATCGCGGCTACGATCCGGGACCTCGTCAGCGGCAAGCCGATGGACCGGCTGATCTGCGGGGATGTCGGCTCAGGCAAGACCGAGGTGGCGCTCCGCGCCGCCTTCCACGCGGCGATGGCCGGCTGGCAGGTGGCCGTGATCGCGCCCACCACCCTGCTCTCGCGCCAGCACACGGAAACTTTCCGCAAGCGCTTCGCCGATTTCCCGGTCACCATTGCCCAGGCCTCGCGACTGACGGGTTCCAAACGCTTGGCCGAGGTCAAGGCCGGATTGAAATCCGGCGAGATCCGCATCGTCATCGGCACCCACGCACTGCTTTCCGAGAGCGTCAGTTTCGCCAAGCTCGGCCTGATCATTGTCGATGAGGAGCAGCGGTTCGGTGTCCGGCACAAGGAGCGCCTGAAGCAGCTGCGCGAAGGGGTCCACGTCTTGACGCTCACCGCGACGCCGATCCCTCGCACCCTGCAGCTTGCCCTGTCGATGGTGCGCTCCCTGTCACTGATTATGACTCCGCCCGCCGGCCGGCGCCCGGTGCGCACGACCGTCTGCGAAATGGAGCCGGCGCGCATCGGCGAAGCGCTCATCGCCGAGAAGCAGCGGGGCGGCCAGAGCTTCTACGTTTGTCCACGGATCAGAGATTTGGCGCTCGTCGCCCGCATGCTCGAGCGGGAGGTGCCCGAGGTGAGCTTCGTGCGCGCCCACGGGCGCATGTCAGCCGCCGAGCTCGACCGCATCATGGAGCAGTTTCTGGCCCGGCATATCGATGTGCTCTTGTCGACGACGATCATCGAGTCGGGCCTCGACATCCCGTCCGTAAACACGATGATCGTTCACGACGCACACCGGCTCGGTCTTTCGCAGCTGTATCAGCTGCGGGGCCGGATCGGGCGCTCGGGCGTCGAGGCCATCGCGCTATTGACTGTGCCCCCGGGTGCCGAGCTCACGGAAGCTGCCAAGCGGCGCCTGGACGTGCTCACCAGGCTGGAGCCTGTGGGAGCCGGGTTCAGCGTCGCAAGCCACGACATGGACATTCGCGGCGCCGGCAACCTGCTGGGAGAGGAGCAGTCCGGTCACATCAGGGACGTCGGCTTCGACCTGTTCCAGACCATGCTGAAGCGGGCGGTGGATGCGCTCCGCAAGGGCGAGCAGCCGGACCTCGATATATGGACGCCGCGGATCTCGCTCGGCCTGCCGGTCCTGATCCCCGAAAGCTATATCCCCGATCCGGTCGAGCGCGCCGAGGTCTACTGGAAGATCGCCGGCATCGAGAGCGAGGACGAGCTCGCAGCCTATGCCCGGGAGCTTCGGGAGACCCGCGGACCACTGCCGCGCCTCGCGCAGCGGATGTTCATCCTGCTGAGGCTGAAGCAGCTCTGCCGCGAGGCACGCGTTGCCGAGCTGCACGCCGGCCCCAGAGGGGCAATCCTCAAGCTGAGACCTGAAACGCCGAAGCCACGAAACCTGCCACTCCCGCGCGGCTTCGCTGGTCGCCTCACCTGGCGCAAGGGGGGCGAGCTCGCGGTACGCGCCCAATGGGCGGAGCCCCGGCGACGCCTGAAAGGGCTGGCGATCCTTCTCAGCCGGCTCGCGCATGCCATCTCGGAGCCGGCGCAAGCGAACGTCACGCCACTGCGCCGGGCTGCCTGATTGGCCATCAGGTCACAACATCTCCGCAGCGGGTGTTGAGGTCGGCAAGGCGCCGGCTCAAGGCTTCGGCAACGGTCAATCGCTCGCGCAGCTCTTCCAGACGTTGGGTGTGGTCCTCCTGACTTGGGGTCTGGGTCTCGCGGGCATCGAGCAACGACTTGGCACGCGCGATGTAGCTTTCGCTTTGGTTGCGGAGGGCATCGATCACCACGACCGAGATGGCTGTCGCACGGTCCGAGATGTCACTCGTCTCCCGCTGCAGCTCGGCGCTTGCGAGGCGGATCACCTCGTCGATGGCCGGCATGAACTCTTCGATCAGCATGCGCTCCAGCTCGGCCGCGTGCTCCTCGGGCGTGCGGCTGCGCTGCCAGCCGATGATCGACCCGGGCGGGGCGAGGTCGAGCGCGATCGAATCTTCGATCGGTACCCGGACCGAGGTCGGCCGCAGCCTGGCATGCGGCGCCTCAGGTAACCCGAGATCCGGGGAGCGCCGCAACATCGTCTCGCGGAGCGCCGGGAAGACGTTGTGCGGTGTCGCCGCGAGCTGCTCCTCGACTGCACGGCGGGCGGCAGTGAGCTCGGCCTCGACCCGCTGACGCAAAGGCTTGGTGTGGCAGCGCCAATGCCGCCGCGCCTGCCCCTCGGCAAATGCCTGCAGCAGACCGTTGGCCTCGCCACGCGCATAGTCCTCAAGCAGCGCGGCCAGCCCCTCGTACAGCCGTGTGCGGTGGCTAGCGACGACCTCGGAAAGCAGGTTCTGAAAGCCCGCCAGGTTCCGCTCCAGCTCGCCGGCGACGGATTGAATACGCGCCAGCTCAGCCTGGACTTCCTTGAGTTGCCGATCGCTCTTGGCAGCCTCTCCAAGGTTGCCATTCTCGGCTACGATGGCGAGCTTCACCATGTCTTCGCGGACGGCAGCCTCGTTCACCTGCGAAAGCTCGGCGAAATAGGCGGCAATCTGCCGGATGAGATGGGCGCTGTGGCTGCGGTGCAGAAGCCCGGTCAGCTCACGCCGCAGCTCGGCATAGCCTGAGCAGATCGTCAGGATGCGGGCAAGCTGTCCACTGGGCAACTCCTCGACCGGAGCCGCCTGCCCGCCGCCTTTGACCTCCATCGGCCGCAGCGCTCCCTTCTGCTTGGCATAGGCCAGCAGCGACGGGACCAGGCCGTCGCTCAGCCGCAGCTTGTCCGGGGCGAGCGCCTGAAGGGCCCATTTCGAGCTCCCCGCAATGACCGGGATATCGACGGACGGAAATTCGCGCGCAAGCGTCTTGCGCACGTCTGAGATTATGCTCCGCACCTCGACAGCGGGATCGCGCAGCTCGTCGATGTTGTCGATGAACACGAGAATGCGCTCGCGGTGCAGCCCGCGGAGGATACGCAGGTTTGCAAGCTCCGCCGTCGACAGCGGCTGGCGCGCACTGACGACGAAGAGGTAGAGCTCGGCCGGCTCCAGGGTGCGCCGCGTGATCTCGTCCCGAACCATGAACGGATCGTTGATGCCGGGCGTCGCAATGAGCGTCACCGGAAACCTGAAGGGGCCGCTCGGCAGCCAGATATCGGCGGATTTCGTGAGATCGGCGTACTGGCCGGGCGATGCCGACGCGTCGGCAGCGCTGCTCCCCGCTCCGATATAGCGGGCGAGCGTGTCTCTTGAGACCGTCTCATAGGCGTGCTTCGCCCCGAGCAAGGTTTCGAATTCGCCGGCAAAGCGCTGCTCGGCCCGTTGCCGCATTGCCTCGAGATGCCGCCGCAGCAGCTCCGGCTCAAACCCTGGCACGAGCTGGGACGTCAGCTCACGGATACGGTCGGCGCCGGCGGCAAGCTGCTGCCAGTCCTCCTTGTCGAAAAGCTGGAACTCGGCTTCGGTGTGCTCAGGGGCGGCTGCGGAGCCGAAGTGCAGCCGAACCACGGCCGTCGCCCAGGGGCTGACCTCGGCCGGCAGCAGGTCCGGACGCTCGATCAGCGCACCAATGAACGCGCTCTGGCGCGACTTCACCTGGCCGATAACCGCGATCCGGCAGATCTGATGCTCCAAAACCCGCATGGCATCGCGCACGAACGCGGCACCGGGATCGGCGAGCAGTCCGGCAAGCCGCTCGCCATGGCGCAGGAGATCGACCCTGATCTCCTCGAGCGGCGCCCCGACCGGCTCCTCGGGCTGGTTGTGGGGCGAAACAGGCTCGGACTCCTGCTCCACGGTGGACTCTGGTTCCGCCGATTTGGGCTCATCGGACGCTGGTGGCTGAGGCAGTACCCGGATGTTGCTCATTTCTGCTCCGCCTCTCTTGTCTGGCGCAGTCCGGCGCCTCGCAACGCGACCGCGATTTGCGTCGTCGGGCGAGTGATGACGCCTCGCGCAAGATGCGAACTGTTCAGAAGGTCGAGCGTGGTGGCGCCAGGTGTGGTGATCCGCGTCGAGACGAACCGCTGCTCTGAAAGCAGATGCCGACCGGCCGATCTCAGAGGATCCGGACTCATACGAACGCCACCCCCGGACGAAACTTTCGTTTGTCGGTCAAAGGAAAATTGCCGACTGTCCCGCGCTGGGACCGGTTACGCCCAAGGTTGTTAATGAACTGTTAATTGTGGCGTGGGCATGGAGAATGATTGCGGTTGCGGGGCACCCGCGCGCTCGAACGTCTGTTGACGGGATATTCTCGCCAGAATATGGCCTCCCCGCGCGCGCACCGGCCATGGCGAGAGCCTGGGCCAATTCGCTGAGCTCAGGAAGGGAGCACGGCCGCTCTCCTCACCCTCACAGCAGCGAACAGCCCCTTTTCCCCTGCCCGAAAAAGCGTCACTCTGCCGGAAAACATTAACCTGATCTCGAGGGCAGGAGTGCGCACCCAGGTAGGAATCATCGGCGCCGGGCCGGCCGGATTGCTGCTGGCACGGCTGCTCTCACGGCAGGGCATCGAAAGCGTCGTCCTCGAACGGCGCAGCGCGGCACACGTGCTCGGGCGCGTTCGTGCCGGCGTGCTGGAGCGCGGCACGGTCGAGCTGCTGAAGGAAGCCGATTGCGCCGACCGCATGCAGCGTGAGGGCCTCGTCCACCACGGACTTCAGATCAACTTCGACGGTCGGTCTCTCCGGATCGATCTCGACGGCCTCACCGGCAACCCGGTCGTGGTGTACGGCCAGACGGAGATGACGCGCGACCTGATGGCGGCACGTGAGGCGGAAGGCGGAACAACGATCTACGAAGCCGAGGCCGTGGGTTGCAGCCATCTCGAAACCGACAAACCACAGATCATTTTCCGTCGAAACGAACAGCAGGAGGTGCTGATCTGCGATTTCATCGCCGGCTGCGACGGCTTCCACGGCATCAGCCGCACGATGATCCCCGCCTCTGTCCTCAAAACCTACGCGCGAGCCTACGCCTTCGGCTGGCTGGGGGTGCTGGCCGATGTTCCGCCGTGCTCGGAGGAGCTGATCTACGCGAGTCACCCCGACGGCTTCGCGCTCGCCAGCATGCGCTCGCCCACGCGCAGCCGCTATTACATCCAGTGCGCGCTCGACGTGCGTCTCGAGGACTGGTCCGACGACCGCTTCTGGACGGAGCTCAAGCGCCGGCTCGGTCCCGAAGCTGCCGATCGCGTCACCTCAGCACCCTCGATCGAGAAGAGCATTGCGCCGCTGCGCAGCTTCGTGGCCGAGCCCATGCGTTTCGGCCGCCTGTTCCTTGCCGGCGATGCCGCCCACATCGTGCCGCCGACGGGAGCCAAGGGTCTGAACCTTGCCGCTGCCGACGTGCGCGTCCTCGCCCGCGCGTTGACTGCCTACTACAAGCAGAGCCGAACGGATCTGATCGACTCCTACTCCGCCGCGTGCCTCGCCCGCGTCTGGAAGGCGGAACGGTTTTCGTGGTGGATGACGTCGCTGCTGCACCGCTTCCCGGACGCGGACAGCTTCACCCGCAAGCTGCAAGAGGCGGAGTTCTACTATCTCCGGAGATCGCGAGCGGCCCAACTCTCACTGGCGGAGAACTACGTGGGCTTGGCGTTCGATCTGCAGGGTTAATAACCCTGCAGGACGCGAACTAAAAAATAAGCGCCCCCACGGCTCATACAAGAGAAGGCGCCAAGCGTCGATTGAGCCGCTGTTGCAAAGACAGCGTTATTCTGGAGTTCAGTGCGAACTTACCTCAGATAGCCGTCGAAGAACGGGCTGACAAAACGGCCGTCAGCCGTGATGGTGGCAAGCTGCTCCCGCTTGGTGAGAACGGGCTTCTCGTAATTACGCTTCATTCGTGCCTCCTGATTTCCGGTTGAAGCAATTGCACTCATATCCGAGTCTCCTCATTGGTTGAAGAGGCGCTCTATTGCAATCCTTGGTTGTTTTTGAGGGTTGGTGTTGGTTTCGGCGTTTCTGTAGCAAGAGGGTCACACATCGAAACCGGGGCCGCCCTGCACGATGCGTTTGCTACGACATACGCTGGCTGCGTGACATGGCTCGGCCGAAAACGCCACCACAAGAATCCCCGCGACAGACATCACTTCGTGCCGTAGATGCGCATTCTGCTCCAGGGCACGCGATCTGTTGGGGCAAGGCTCAACGCCCCGCTGTGGACACCAGCGAGCTCCGCAGCAGCGATGCATCGACAGGCGACTCAATCCGCACTAGTAGATTCGTTTACACACTACTTAACATTGATCCACCAGCCCCGACTTTCTGCTGGTGTCCTGTGCTTGTCCCACTTGGCCAGTGAGCGAACATCATGGTTGGTGCACCCAACGCGGTCTGTCTCTGTGCCGATAAGAATATGCTCGTCCCCGCCTTGTTCGTCGCGGATAGCGTCAGGAGGGCAGCCAGCTCCGGCGTGCAGAACTTCGATGTCATGATATTCACGCCTCCGGGGGACGCCGCCGACGATTTCCGGCAGTGGGCTGCGGGACGAGGAATAAGTCTCCGGGACGATCTCGATCTTTCGCAATTGCAGGATGTCAAAATCTTGCAGCGGCGCCTTTCACGAGCCGCCCTCATGCGCCTTCTCGTGCCAGTGTCTGTAGCTGGCCAATACAGACGGATCCTACACCTTGATGCCGATCTGACGATCCACGACGATGTGGGCGTCCTCTTCGAGCTCGATATGGCCGATACGGCCGTGGCGGCTGTGCCGGCAGGCCGGGTGCCTGCTGCGGAACGCCTGGAGGTTTGGGATTGGTGGCGGTCACATTTCGAAGCGCTGGGAATGACCTACCCGTACCGCTACTTCAATGCGGGCGTGATGTTGATCGACACGGAAAAATGGGTTCGCGACGATCTTACGACCCGCGCGCTCGAGTTCATCATGCAGAACGGGCCAATCTGCTTTTATCTTGAGGAGGACGCCCTCAATGCCGTCCTCGACGGCGCAATCACCGAACTCTCGCCCATCTGGAATTTCCGACCGAAAGAACAGACTTTGAGGAGATTGATCCAGCCGGTGATCGTGCATTATGCCGGACGGTCGAAACCCTGGAAGCGCTTCGGCAGGTCGAAGCGATTGTTCGAAAACCTCGACGCCTTCCGACTCTACGAGGCTTTCATCCGAGAAAGCCCTTGGCCCGATTGGCTCGCCACACAATGGACTGTCCGAGACCTCGTGGCAAGTCTTCGTGCGGAAGCGAAATATCATCTCGCCGCATTCTCACGCAGCCGCGCGAATATGGACACCCTTGTCGAGACTTTGTTCCGAGAATACTTCGAAGGTGCAGCATTCGCGGATGTCGAACAAGGGATCGCAGTGAGGGAGAACGGAACCCTGAGGCTTGCATAATGCGGTCTCGCTCACGGCCGTCGCACCTGATCGCCCCTCATCCATTCCGCAGGATCCATCCCCTGTTGGACTGAGAGTACTCCTTCTGCTTGCCTCGGCGGGACACGCCAGGCCGCGAGACGCTTACGGAGCGACGCTTTAGCTCTCTTCAGAACAGATTTCCGTTCTCGTACTCGAAACTCGGCAGCACGTTGCTTCGAAGCGGTAAGGGCTTCCTCGAGCTCGCGATATCGGCCTGTCAGCTCGCTCAACTGGGACAACGTATCGTGGAATGTATCCCTGATCTGAGAAAGCTGGGCTTTCGCTGCCGCCTCAGCCATCAATTGATGGATGCGCACAATATGGCGCATATCGTCGATGGACAATCCCCAGCGGGGGCAAACGTCTGGCTCCCCTCCCGTCCGCAACCCCATGTCCGCCAGGGCCGTTGCAGGAAGGAGCCGCAGATCGCCATACGATGAAATTCCGGTCGCGCCGTCCGGAATTTCAAGCGCTTCCCCGCCGCACCGGCTCAAATAGCAAGCAGATCCGAGAATTCCCTTCCAATACTCCGAAAGACCGTGAAGCGGCGTTTCCAAGCACGTTCCATACAGGGCAGCAGCATAGGTTGGGTCTCTGTCCGCGACCATATCGAGAAGAAGGTCCAATACTATCGAAGCGCGGTCTGCAGACATTGAGGTGAAGAGATGAGGCCCTGCCAAGTGAATGGCTATTCCCTTCGAAGGCGCGACGAATGGAACACGTCCGACGTCAGGGCCATTACCCTCCCCTGAGGGCATGACGTACAGCGTAGCATTTGGACCAGCTTGACCTCGGGCGCCATCGACGGCTTCCAGCTCCATTCCCCACCTCACCACGACAGGCACGGCGCTGATGCCCCAGTCACGATAAAATTGACCGAGGATCAGCGCCTGCTCATTCGCTGCTGGACTGGAGTCGAAGGTGAAGCCTCCGACGAGAAACACCAAGCAATCGGCCTCGAGCAACACTCCAGATCGAGACGCCTCGACATACAACGAGATGTCTGCCGCCCGACTGTCAACTAAAGCCATGGACGCCACCTTCCATGAGAATCTGTCTCGCCGTGTCCTGCCAGCTGAAAGCCGCGGCCGTTTCAACGGCAGCTTCTCGAAGCTTGCGCGTCTTCCCGCCGGAGCTTGCAATCTCGATGATTCTTCGAGCAGCCATTTCCGCTACGGCTCCGTCTTCGCCATTCGCAATGAGATAGCCGTTGCGGCCGCTCTCCAGCACCTCGCCGATAGCCCCGACGTCGGTGGCGATCACGATGCAGGCGTGGGCCATGGCGTCGAGCATCGCCAGCGGTACCCCCTCCCATCGCGAAGGAAGGAGCAAGACATCCGCTTCGGAGTAACATTCCGCGAGCCGCTCGTAGTCATACTCGGGCGGATGAAACTCCGCGATACCCGGTGGCAGATCGACGAATTCGTGAGGAAAGCCGGCTGTGGCTTTTCCGACGACCCTTAGCTTAAATTTCAACCCCGCCGCCGACAGAAGATGCGCTATCCGTGACAGCCTGGTACCCCCTTTTTGGTAATCCAAGCGGCCTGCATAGAGGAGCCGCAGCGGCTCGCCGCTGTTGATGCGCGCCGCTTTCTGTGCTGCCAATTCCATCCCGCGCTCGAGACCTGGGCTCACCACCGGTGCATTGCGCGCCAGAAAAACCTTCTCAGGTGGAACGCCAGAGTTGATCAGCAGATATTTCATCTTTTCCGATATGACGGCGTACTTGGCTATGAACGGCTCGAGACCAGCTGCCATGAACGGATACCCGACCGGATAGCCACCCTTATCGAGGTCATACACGTGCAGGTAAGAAATCATCGGCGGCAATGATGACGCGGCGCCGCTCACGCATCTCGAGGCTGCAGCATCGTAGCCTGCCAGGGAATGCGCGTTTATCACCAGATCCATGCTTCGCATCATCGACGCCGCGATCTGAGCCTTGCTTGGCCGTCCCAGCCCCCCGAGCGACGTTATGGTATCGAACAATCCCTGATTGAGTATACTTGGGATTTCCACCTCACCCTGCTCGCTGAGCAGGAGATGTAACCGACTCGTAGGCTCCAGCTCTCGGATGGCGCCACTCAATTTGAAGATGCATTGATCCACGCCTCCCAGCTTGATCCACGGGGCCGCTATCAGAATGTCTTTCCCGGTGGATGGACCAATTGGAAAGGTGGACCTTGACAGATCAGAGTGGAGATCCCGCATGAAAACCCTGGCCGGACGCTGCTTGATGACCTGCCGGGCCAAGCGCGCGGAATCGTTTTCATCTCGCCACTCCTGTTCTATGAGCTCGCGTATTCCAAACTGGGACACAGTCTCTGCCACGTCGCTGATTCCGAATTGTCGGCCGCAAGTTTTGCTGAAATTGCATGACGCGATCTCGATGACCATAACGGGAAACCGCCTGAGGCCGCTCTTCTTCACGAGACGGCGGGTGTCGCCACAAAACAAGGCGAACGCTGTGTCGTCGCGCTTCCTATGATATGTTCGGAACGCTATCGGTAGCTCGCCTCCCTTGAGGACGATCTTTACGTTGCGGCGCTGCGCAGCGTGCTGGACGAACATGAGCAGACCCGGACCCAATCCCATTTTTTTGATCGCCTCGAAGGCAGACCATGAGCCAATAATCGAATATGGAGGTACGTACCGAGACAGATGACGATGCCCATTATGCTCGCAAGCATGTTCCGGGTCCGTGAACATCAGCTTGCGCCCTGTTTCGATATCCAGAAGCACGAAGCGGGGTAATTCCGCATTCTCCAGTTCTGTTCTCCGGCGCGGCTCGATGACGTTTGGATGACGCGCATGCAGCTGCCGGACAAGGTGTTCATGCTTCGCCGCCGCTTCGGTAAGCATGGATGCCCGGCGAGTCCGATATCGAAATCCGACAGCCCCGGCCGATACGCCTCGGAACCCGTGTTCGAGGGCTCGGAGGAAAAACTCCCAGTCCTCATAACCCTCCCTCATGGTCTCATCATAATAGATGCCGCTCTCGAACACGCGCCTTGAGATCAAGCTGCCCGCATCACACTGGTTCTCAAACAGCATTCTCGTGATCGTAGGCGACGGAGCATTGCGCCATACGGCCGTCGACGCTCCAAACCGCTCCAAATAGGGATAAACCCAGCCCGCATCGCGGTTCGCGAGAAGCATCGCGTAGAGTTTCTCCAGTGCCTCGGAATCGAGAACATTATCGCAGTCGAGGGGGAAAATCGCTGCGATTTCCGGCCATCTGGCAAGAGAATACCGAATGCCGCGGTTTCTAGCAGCGGCCAGCCCGCGATTGCGCTGATAAATGTAATGAATTCGCTCCGGATGCAGCGCTGCCAGCGAGCTTGCCAGTCGATGGCTGGTCTCATAAGGGCAACCGTCGTTGACGATGACCCCTACCACGCCTGGTAAGGTCTGATTTAGCACTGAATAAACGGATTCGATGAGGAACTGTGGTTGACGATAGACGGGAATGATCACAGCAATTCGCGGTTGCGCCGTGCCTACTCGATCGGCGTGGATCGCATGCATCAACTCACTCATGGCGTCGCGATTTTTCTACGAGCTGAACTGTATTACCGGCTTTCTCGAATTGCAGTTGACCAAGGCGTCCGGACGACTGCGGGCGGTAGGGGGCAAGATTTTCCGCCCCCGCATGAGAATGGCCACCGCATAAGTTCGAGTTCAAAGCCAACCTCCACTGCGGGCGCGGGGACAGCCACCGGGCGCGCAAGCGCCCAGCGGCTCTGGCATCAGTTTCTTAGTCACTCTACTTCTGGTTGTAGTCTCTCATTCATGCTCTGGCCGCGTCAACGCTTCGGCGCCGGGGGAGCGCTCCACGTCCCCCACTATCAACAACTTTGACGACTGCTGGCGAAATCAGAGGGATCGGCTGATGTGCGGTCGGGTCAAAAATGCGGACCCGGCCAATAATGCTTTCCTGCGTCCGCGGCGCTTCAAAGTTCGCCTGCTCCCGCCTCAGAAGCAGACATGCGCTGTATTGCCCAATATTCTCACCGCATCCTTTGCGGGCCACCGGGGCCAGGCCGTGCAGAAGCCGTCATCGCGGCTGATCTCCACCGCGTGGAGCTTGCCTGTAGCTAAGCTGAACACTGCAGGCGCGGACCATGGGGCGCTGAGTGCTGATTTGTTCCTGTCCCTTAAGGACGAACGCTCGATGATGCCATAACTATAAGGCGGATCATGTAGGACGAACTGCCCTGCATGGCGCCCTCCTGCCTCATCGTCGGCACGGCGAGCAATTTCAGTGGCGGTCCTGATGTCGAGTCGATTTAGAGTAATCTGATCGATGACCATTCGGTTGCTGGCAGCAGAACCAAACAGAGTAATCCCAGTCAAGAGTGCGGCCAGCACCATCTGCATCGGCCTCGGCGCCGCTGCGGCCCAGTAAAGCACTGCGAAGGCGACGGCGAAGGCTCCAGCGAACTGGGTCCGGGAATCAATCCAAACCGTATTGAACAGTAGCAGCGGAGCGACGGCGGTGACAGAGCAGACCAGCAGAATACCTGTTCCCATTAGAAGGCGGGTCGCCACAACGGATATTGGCTGGTCCCGAATTTGGACTGCCTGCACGAGTGCAGCACAGAGCAGACAAAGGCCGACGCACCACAGATAGCCGCCCCGGGTCATTGGATCATCGGCGCCGTAAGGGATCGACAGGCTGTCGATCAGCATGCGAATGCGAGGAATCAATTCCTCTGGGCCGATAAGGCCGCCCCGCATGGCGGCAGCAGGCGGAGTCCCTAACAGTCGCGGAACCAAAACCATTAACGTTCCGTAAGAGATTGCACCCAGCAGGAAGGCCATTACGCCCTCCCGTAGACCCAACCGCCCGCAAACGGTCCCGCCAGACATCCCCGAGGCGAGGCAGAAAACCAATACCACCGATAACAGCGAGATATAGGGCTGATACGACGACAGCGCGAGCACAACGCCGAAAGCAGATATAATTAGATCCCGCGCCGGTGAGGTGGGGTAGAGAATCGGGCGGATGAACAGGATCACTCCAGTCAACCCGAGTACCTGCGCAGGAATGGCCGAACGGAACATCAGTAATGTCGTGCTGAAAGGCGAGGAGACGATCAGCCCTGTAGCGAGCAACGGCATTACGAAGTGAATATCTTGCGGGGTTAAGCGGTCGACAACGAGCGCGACAAGTGCGCAGAGCAGCACGAAGTACAGCACCGCAGCCCCGGGATAGATGTCGATCATCGCGTTGCCGGATTGCGCTAGAATCGCCGAAAGCGCCGCTTCGGCAAAACGACTTTGCTGAAAATAGAAATACGGCGTATCGTCAAAAAGTCTTGCGATGTCGTCCGTCTGCAACGAGGGGTAGAAAATTAAAATCTTAGATATAATGACAAAAGCAAGTGCCCCCGAGAAGATCACAAGGCGTCGTGAATTGATGTCCAATTTAGGCATCTTAAAAGAACTTTGTGCAAAGATTGGCTATCCAGTCGCCACCATCCATCTTACACTTAAACTAGGTCAGCACACATTAAGTCAGTCGTATTCGCCGACGCAACATCAGCGGCGCATTCCTCGATGATGTATAAGGGGCGGCGCTTGGTCTCCATATAAAGGCGACCAAGGTACTCCCCCATAATTCCGATGGAGATGAGCTGCACGCCCCCGAAAAACAGGATCGCCGTCATCAGCGACGAATACCCTGGCACTACAGTGCCCCAGATCATCTTCGCCAGGACGACCTTGCCAAGATACATAAACGACAGCAGGGCGATCAACGCACCGATGTAGGTCCAGATCCGCAGCGGCACGGTGCTATAACTTACGATTCCATCTATTGCAAATCGCCATAGCTTGCGGAAGTTGAACTTCGTTGTGCCTGCGAACCGCTCCGGACGCACATACTCTACGCAGGTGGACGAAAATCCGGGCCAGGCGAACATCCCTTTCATGAAACGATTGGTTTCCCGCATCCTGACCAGTGCGTTCACCACGCAGCGATCCATGAGACGGAAATCGCCAGCGTTCGGCGGAATCTTCGTTTCAGCCGTTTTGTTGAAAAGCCAATAGAACCACTCTGCAGTATTTCGTTTCAGAAATCCGTCCGCGGAGCGGCTCGACCGCGCGCCGTAAACGGTATCGAAGCCGGCGGACCACAAACGAACGAACTCAGGAATGAGCTCGGGTGGGTCCTGCAGATCGACGTCCATGACGATTACGGCATCGCCCTTTGCAGCATCGAGGCCCGCCGTCATCGCCGCCTCTTTTCCGAAACTCCGACTGAGCTTCAGGTATCCCACTCGCGGGTCCCGCTCCCGCAATTCACGAAGCATGGAGATAGTACGGTCAATTGATCCGTCATCAATGAAGAGAAATGAAAAACGCGCTGGGCATCCCGCCACGGCCCTGTCAAGTGCAATAATAAATGGGATGATCGCCTCTTCCTCGTCCTTCACCGGTACGACGATTGTTATGGCTGCATCCTGCACCTTGCGTTGAGGCATCCCTCTTCTCCAGCCTGGCAAGTAGCCAGATTTCCCGCCGCATCCTACAGAAGCTTACATCGGCTCAATTGCCGGTCGTACTCTGGCGCTGCAGCAGCGCTGCGATGTCTGAAACGCTCTTGATTCCGACAATCTCATGCGCCTCCAGCATACGGACGAGCCTCGCCTCGAGGCCGAGAATGATGCGCATGTGTCCGAGGCTGTCCCAGCCCGGCGCCGACTCCAATGCATCGTCGGGCGCGACATCCTCGAGGGGCCGCTCGAGCGCGCTTGCAACGATCATCCGTGCTTCATCGAGCAGTGTCATGCCGCAACCCTTTCACCGCACTTCCTTTTCCAATCACGACGCAGCATGGAGAAAATCACGAAATCCACGTGCTGTTTCGTGGCGGGATCCAGGCCATGCTGGCGAAGGATTCCCTCACAGGTGAATCCCAACTTTTGATAATTGAAAATCGACGGAAAATTGCGAGACGAGGGCGTCCCCCATACGCGCGAGCATCCGACCTGATCGAAAAGGAAATCGATCACGGCGCTGCGCACCTCCTGGACCACACCCTTGCCCCACCAGTCCCTGTGGCCGATCAACACGGAGAGCGCCGCCACCCCGGCCGAATTGACGTTAGCAATCTCGAGCCCGATCAGCTCGTTGTCGTGTTTTGCTCTGATCCCCAGGACGAATTTGCGCCGATTGTTCGACTTGCGGAATCGGCGGTACCAGGAGCGCCTCGTCCATGTCCCCGCCGGCAGACCAAACGAATGCATGACCTCAGAATCGAAGGTCCAAGGGTATGTGTGCCAAAGTGCCTGGAGCGGCGTCAGGCTCGAAATCTGGAATCTGGATGTTTCCAGCCGTACCGGCCGGCCGACTTTCCATTCGGTGGTCATGGACTCCGCCCCAGCTCGGCCCAGGCGAACTCGCGAACCGCGTTTCGAACCTTCTTGCCGCGATCGTTGCGAGGTATATCGGCCAGGAAAATGATGCGGGACGGCACCGCCTCCTGCCGCAGGCGCTCCGCGCACCAGGCCTGCAGCGCCGCCTGACTTGTATTGCTCCCGTTCTTCAGCACGACGGCGGCAGCCACGATCTCTCCGGAAACAACATCGGGCAGCGCGAAAGCACATGTCTGCTGCACATCCGGGTGCTGCTCGAGAATGAGTTCGACTTCCTCCGCTGCAATTTTGATCCCACCACGATTGATTTGATTTTTTCGTCTACCCACAATTCGCAGGGTTCCGTCCGAATCCAACTCGCCGATATCTCCGGTACGAAACCAGCTCCCGTGGAACGCCGCGGCCGTGGCCTCGGGATCGTTGGCGTAGCCATTCATCAACGCGGGATCATGGAGAAGAATTTCGCCGTGGCCGCTTTCCGCAAGACAGCCGTCCTCGCGCAGGATGCGCCATTCCCCCGTCCACGGCTTTCCGACAGCGCCCTCAATGAACCCCGCGTCTTCCACGCTGGCGCCGGAAATCCAATTCGCCGCCTCTGTCATGCCGTACATGTTATAGACTTTTCGGGTGCCGGCCCAATCGCAGATATCTTGCCACAGCTTCGCCGGCAGCGGTTCGGAGCCAACGTGCACGCGCTTCAGCATTTTCTGGCGCGGCGGCGGCGACAATTTCAAAGCCATGCGCCACATGGACGGAACGGAGCTCATGAATGTGACTGCATGCTCATCCAGCACCGCGCCAAGATGCGCCAGGCCGTTCACACCGGGCTCCGGCCAGAGGAGGACATCACCGCCCGCGAAAAGAGCTGATAGCGCATTTCCTATCAGTCCGTGCCCAAAATGCAGTGGCAGCGGAACAAGTGTGCGAGCGAGCGTGGGCTTTCCGATTTGGCGAATGTTGCCACTCAGTCGAATAGAAAGAGCGCGGTGGCCGAGTACGACGCCTTTGGGCATCCCCGTGCTGCCGGACGTGAGCAGGATCAGCGCCGCATCGTTACTCGAGGGGCCGATCTGAGCGGAGGGACAAAAACCAGCCTGTGTGTCGGCCCAATCTTCTAACTCGGGTGCGATGCGGGGAATTCCTTCGGGAGAAACCGGTTGTCCAATCCAGCAGGCTGGCTTGGCCCAGGCGGCGATACGGCTGCGCTCGGAGGCCGTCAGAGATGGCGACAGCACGAGTGCGGCGGCTCCGGTCTGCCATACTGCGAACAGGTCCACCAGCAGAACCATGCCGTCGCGATGGCACATCGCGACGGTGTCGCCTCTGAGAACGGCTTCGCGCAACACTGCGGCGCGCGCGCCTACCGCCCTGCGGAAAGCCGCGTAATCGAGCGCGCGCCCCGAGCGTACATCGATGATACGCGCGGTCGGAGGAACGAGGTCGAGTTGCATATCGTGACCGGTGCGTGGCGCGCAACGAGACAACTTTTAGTTGCGCATCACTTCTGACAGCATCAACCCGGCAGATCAGTCAACGGTGTGTGATGGCAAGGCCTCAAGAAGCTGTGGATTTGCAAAACCTGGAGGGCGACTGCTTCGGCGCTCGATAGCCTCGGACACCGACCGACCTCCCGGACGAGCATTGCTCCGACTGACGCGAAATCTACTCAGCCACAAGGCCTCCGCAGCTTGAGGAACCCTCGTTCGACCGCTCGTTTCGGAGCCTTCAGTCAGGCCGGTTCCTCAGTGCTCCGCGAACGCTCAGTCAGCTCTTCTGAGGGAATTGGAGTGGCCTGCAGTCCACATGTTCTGCACAACGGAAACCCTGGCCCATCCAACCACCGTAGCAATCTCTGGTTGTTGTCGATATTGTTCCACACCGGATTCGGGCAACATTGAAGGAGCGTTGCTGTGGTTCAGGATTCCAGCGTGCTGGCACTCTCAGAGAATGTTTCATACCAGCCTCTCGGCGAGGGAGAAGGCGCAGTCGTTTTGATCATCGACTCCGGGCAGCTCTTCACTTGCAACGATACGACATCCGCCTTCCTCGCCGCTGTGGACGGACAACGCAGCTTCGGCGACGTCGTGCGCAGCCTTCTCAGCACATTCGACGTATCGCATGACGAATTGCGCAACGACCTCGCATCCCTCGCGGAAGCATTGCAACAGGAAGGCATCGTTCGCATTCAGTGAGGGCCGATCGGTGCTCCGGCGAATTCGGTTCAGGATTGCGCTCTGGTGCTGGGCGCGGCTGGTTCCCTTTCTAGCCTGGGGGGGCCGTAAACTGTCAGCGCTCCTCGCGCTGACCAAGCCGCGTGAAACGACGCCTTATCGAGGGCTTGCGGCGGACTACATCGTCCGCCGCGTCAAGAAGGCGACCCGTCGGCCGTGGGTCATGCGTGATCGCCCCTGCCTGCGCGAGGGCCTGCTGGCCGTGCGCTTTCTGCGCCTCGCCGGATACGATCCCTCACTTCATTTCGGCGTCGATCGCGAGAGCGTGATGCGCGATGCGCTGTCCGCCCACTGCTGGGTGGTGCTGGACGAGAAAACCCTGCTCAATCCGCCGAGCCCCGGCATGGTCGAAATCCTCATCTACGCCGGCGACCGCCTGATGCCCTCCGCGCCGCGCTCTGCTTCCGCAACTGCTGCTTGATGGATCTCGGATGATAAGCTGGTTCGATCTCAACGGCTCCCTTCTGCGCATCGATGCGGCGGATCCGGAGCTCTTGCGGCCCCTTCTGATTTATCTCGACGAGCTCCAAACCGACCCGCGAGGCCCTGCGGCGTTCACGTTCATCGTGGAACGTGGATCGCCAATGTCCGAGCCTGCATCTGCCCGGCTCCTGTTCGAAGGTCCGCTGCCTGAAGCGCCAACCTCGCGGCTATATGCCGGCGTCGACAACCGGAGCCTGATCATCCCCGACCGGCTCTCCATGGAATATTCCATTCCAGACCGCATCGCACGGTTCCGCGTTGCGGCCGGCGATGAAAACCTCGTTGGCGGGACGGCTGCGATCTACGCGATCCATGCCGCACTTTTTGCTACCGGGCAAACACTTGTGCACGCGGCTGCTCTTCGCCTGCCCGACCGCAACGAGGCGCTCGTGCTGTTCGCACCCAGCGGCGCCGGGAAGACGACGACATCGCTTGCATTGGCCCTACAGGGCTTCGGACTCCTGACGGACGATGCGACGGTTCTCGCTGCCGGTAGCGGATCGAGGGGTCGAACGAACGTCTGGGGCCTTCCCCGGCCACCCAAGGTTCATCAGCGCACGGCGCAGATGCTGCCGGCCATCGGCGGGCTCTTGGGCTCCAAATGGACACCGGAGGGTGAGCAGAGCGTCAGCATCGAAGGGCTGAAGTCAGTGATAGAAGTCATTCCCGGGCGCGCCTACCCACTTTGCGCGCTGGTTCTGCTGGGTGAGCGCGTCACAGGTCCGCATCGCCTCAGGCCCATGCGCAAGGCCGACCTGTTCATGCATTTCGCAACCGACAATGTCACCCGCTCGCCCGAGGGTGTGCTGCACGAGGAGCTTTCGCGTTTTCAGAAGTTCATTGGCCTCGTCGCCACCACCCCCGCTTATCAACTCAACGTCGGCAGCGACCTTTCCACCCTGGGCGAGATGGTCGCTGCCGAGCTCGGTGGCGCCGGTCAGGCGATCCTCAGCGCCTGACGGAACAGGTTTCTGCGCCAGGAGCCGCGGGCGCGATTGAAACTCTGTCCACGGACGACGAGCTCCGGTGACAGGAGTTGACCGGGGAGGCGGGAAAGAGCCGAGGGCACGAGCTGCTTTGCCAACATAAGGCAGCGCGGCTCGTTGAAGGTCTTGCCGGCAAGCTCCAATGCGCCCGCGATGGCGAGCCTGACGCCACAGCGATGCGAAACGCGCGCCAGCCGGTCCAGATCGACAGGGCCGGCAGCACCTCGCGCCGCCTGCATGACATCGACGAGATGCTGCAGCCGATCGAACTGGTGTCCGATGGCACCGTGGGTCGCAGCCACGAACAGCAGCGCCGTCGCGTCGGAGCAGTTGCCGCCGCCGGCTTCGAGCACGTCCTCGTAGCCGATCGACATCGCACCGCGAAGCTTCGGTGAATGAACGAGGTTGCTGTGGACCTCGATCATCAGGTCCTGCTTGCCGGCGAGCAGCCATTTCTGCTCGTGGTAGTCCTTGCCCTTGCGGTCCTCGAACTCGAACAGCTCGAAGCCCAACGCCGGCATGACATCGAGGGTCTTGCGCCGGTGCGGTTCGCAGATCAGGACGTCGACGTCCGTGAAGGTCCTGAGCGCCGAGTCAGGGTAGAGCCGCTGGGCAAAAGCCGCCCCCTTGACGACGGCGCCCTGAATGCCGGCAGCCGTGAATGCCGCCATGATTCGACGCGCGTGATGCGACATCAGGATCTGGAAGCCGGTCTGATAAGCGAGCTTGAGGCGGGCCTGCTCCAGCACCTCGCAAGCTGCCTTGCTCGCCTCTGCGCCCGGCGCATCCGACGGAGCCTCAATGAGCTTGCCCAACGCGCGGATGGCCGTGGGGAGAACGCCGTGCTTTTCGGCAGCCGTCAGCAGAAGGCTCAGCCCTTCGGCATCAGGCAACGGGACCGGCGGCGTCGGTACAGTCTGGGCGGGATCGGCAATGTGGATGAGAAGCCGTTCACCGTTCCGGTCGAGTGGGATATGGGGCTTTGGTCCTGACATGATCTCGTTTCCCTCCTTGCCCCCTGCCGGAAGCTACAGGAACGAATCCATGCTGACCAACTTTCCCACACGTTCTGCGCGAAGAATCTGTTGATTGCGCGCTATAGGAGAGCATCCGCGCTCCTCCTAAGCTGCCCGTGATCGGGCCCTCGCCATCGCCGTCACGGTGACGATCTCGAACAGCATCTGAGCGGCGATCTGCGCCGTTGCCGTGGTCGGATCGTAGGCGGGCGCCACCTCGACAACGTCACCCCCGACGATGTCGAGACCGGCAGCGCCGCGGATCAGGGCCATGACCTCCCGTGGCGTCAGTCCACCGACCTCGGGCGTACCGGTCCCGGGCGCGATACCAGGCTCGATGCTATCGATGTCGAATGAGATGTAGACGGGTCCGCTGCCCACGACCTCACGCATGCGCGCAATGGTCGATTCGACGCCGAGCTGCATGAACTCGTGGGCGTGGATCACCGTCATGCCGCTGTCGTAGGAAAACTCCCAAAGATATTCGGCATTGCCGCGGATCCCGATCTGGATCGTGCGCTGCGGATCGAGCACGCCTGCCAGCACGGCCTCGCGGAATGGTCCGGCGTGGGTGAATTTCGAGCCTTCGAACGGCCCGCCCGTGTCGCAATGGGCGTCAATGTGGATGAGGCCGAGCGGGCGGTCGCGCCCGAGCTCTTTGAGTATCGGCAAAACGATCGAGTGGTCGCCGCCGACCGACACCGGAGCCACGCCGGCCCTGCAAACCTTCTCGTAGAACGCGGCGATGTCCTCGTGGCTGTCAGCGAGGCTGTAGCGGCTGCGGAACGGCACGTCGCCGACATCGGCGATCTTCGCGAGGCTAGCCGGCACAACCCGGTGGAACTCGTGGTAGGGCCCGATCCGCTCGACCTGACGCACCGCCCGTGGACCGTGCCGGGCGCCCGGCCGATTGGTGACGCCGAGGTCCATCGGCACCCCGATCAGCGCGATATCGAGCCCGCCGAAATCCGCCTGCTCGGGAGCGTCGAGCGCGAGCGGCGCATCGAGGAAGGTGGAGACGCCCTCGTAGGGCTTCGCGCGCCGGTCGGCACCGGAAAAGAGAATGTCGACGACCTTCTTGAACTCGGGGTCGTGCACGTCACCAGCGGCCGCACCGCCGTACTTGGCACGCAGTCTTTCGAGGTTTTCGTGGTCCATGACTTTCAATCCCGATTGCCCGATCCTGGGGCTGCCCTGGATCAGCGAACGCTTGAGTCGATAATTCAAGCCCATCCCGAGATATTTGGCCTGTCATCCACGCCAACAAGCCAGTCCGCTCAGTTGAGCAGGCGCACGAGGACGAGTGCGAGCGCAGGGAATGCCGTGACCAGGACGAGGCGCACGACGTCCATTGCCAGGAAGGGCAGCACCCGCCGGTAAATCGATATGATGGAGACGTCCTTCGCCAGCGCGCTCACCACGAACACGTTGAGGCCGATCGGCGGCGCGACTAGTCCGACGCCCACCACGATCAGCACGAGGATGCCGAACCAGATCGCCACCTCTTCTGCGGGCAGCCCGAAATCGAGCGCCGACACCACCGGGAAGAACACCGGAAGGGTGAGCAGAATCATGGCGAGCTCGTCCATCACCGAGCCCAACACGATATAGGCGGTGAGCAGGATGGCGAGGACA
>DASVDU010000292.1:0-20951 GCA_036380915.1 Hyphomicrobiaceae bacterium
CAGCAATCCGTTCTTCTGCCCGGACCATGGCGTGGTGCAAACGTGGGCGTCCTATCTCGATCAGATCCGGAAATCGGGATCCTCCGTGGGCGCAGTCATCGAGGTGGTTGCCGAAGGGGTGCCGCCGGGCCTCGGCGCGCCGATCTACGGCAAGCTCGACCAGGACCTCGCCTCGGCGCTGATGAGCATCAATGCGGTGAAGGGAGTGGAAATCGGTGCGGGCATGGCTGCGGCCCAATTGACCGGTGAGGAGAACGCCGATGAAATGCGCATCGGCCCCGACGGCCGACCGGTATTCTCGTCGAACCACGCCGGCGGCATTCTCGGCGGCATCTCGACGGGTCAGCCGATCGTCTGCCGCTTCGCGGTCAAGCCCACGTCCTCGATTCTCAGACCCCGCAAAACCATCGACCGCTTCGGCAACGAGACCGAGATCATGACCAAGGGCCGGCACGACCCGTGCGTCGGCATCCGTGCCGTGCCGGTGGGCGAGGCCATGGTGGCCATCGTGCTGGCCGACCACGCGTTGCGGCACCGGGCGCAAACAGGAAAGTGGGGGCTCTGAGATGGGCGATGTCTCGCAGGTGAAGGCGCTCGTGTTCGACGTATTCGGCACCGTGGTCGATTGGCGAACGAGCATCATCCGTGAGCTCGAAGCCTTCGGCGCCAGGAAGGGCATCTCCGCCGACTGGGCCGCCTTCACCGATGAGTGGCGTGGGCTTTATCAGCCCTCGATGGAGGAGGTGCGCTCCGGACGCCGACCCTGGACGATTCTCGACGTGCTGCATCGGGAGAGCCTGGAGAAGCTGCTCACCAAGTTCGGCATCACGGAGCTCGACGAGGCCGAGAAGGACCACCTCAACAAGGTCTGGCATCGCCTCGCGCCGTGGCCGGACAGCGTGCCAGGACTGCAGCGGCTCAAGTCGCGCTACGTGATCGGAACGCTGTCGAACGGTAACGTCGGCCTGCTGACGTGGATGGCTAAGAATGCCGGCTTGCCGTGGGACGTGATTCTCGGTGCAGAGGTGGCTCGCGCCTATAAGCCGCTGCCGCAAGCCTATCTCCGCACGGCGGAAATCCTCGGGCTGAGACCTGAGCAGATGATGCTGGTCGCAGCCCATAACGACGACCTCGCCGCTGCGGCAGCCCTGGGCTACGCCACGGCATTCGTTGCGCGGCCGACGGAGTACGGGCCGCATCAGGTGAAGGACTTCACGGCGGACCGCGCGTGGGATGTCGTCGCCGACAGCTTCCTTGGCCTCGCCGATGCCCTGGGGTGCCCCTGAGCATCGTTCACTCCGGAAAGAGCTGCGTCTGCCGCAAGGCTTCGCCCAGCACCATGGCAGCCGATACGGCGACATTGAGCGAGCGCAGACCGGTTCGCATGGGAATGCGCACACTCGCATCGGCCAAGGCGCGCACACTCTCCGGCACGCCCGCGCTCTCGCGTCCTAACAGGAGGGTGTCGTCGGAGGCGAACCTGAACTTTGTGTAGGGATGCTCGCCGCGGGCGCTGAGCAGGATGAGGCGGCCTGGCGAAGTCGCCTTGCGACGCGATGCAACGTACTCCTCCCAGCTTACGTGGCGCGTGAGATCGACGTAGTGCAGGTAATCGAGGGCAGCCCGCCGCAGCATGCGATCCGAAAGGTCGAACCCTGCCGGACCGATGACGTCGACTGCGACATTCATGCACGCCGATAGCCGAAGGATCGTGCCGGTGTTCTGCGGAATGTCAGGCTGATAGAGGGCCAGCCGCATGAGCCTGCTCCCGGAAACCCCGTCTGTAGTCCTCCGGCCGCGCTTGAACGGTATGCGCCAAATTGCCTCTTTGCCGCAGGGCCCCGGCGCCTTGAGACCATGAACAAACGGTGCCAAAAGGTCAGCGTGGCAAAAAGCGCCGTTCTGAGCGGGGGATTTGCCGACTTATAGGTTGCGACGGTCGAAACCGTCACGTCACGAGCGCGGATCCGGTTTTCTGGCCGCCGCGGGCGAGTGGTGGTGCGGGCCAAATCCAAGACGGTGCTCGGATCGCTGCGAGTTCGAGACATTTCGGAGAAGGGAGGCTCAATTGAGCTCACACGCCGAGGAGCCAACGCGTCGGGATTTTCTGACGATCGCGGGGAGTGCCTTCGCGGCCGTCGGCGGCGCCATGGCGCTGTGGCCGTTCATCGCTCAGATGAACCCTGATGCATCCACTCAGGCGCTCGCCTCTGTCGAGGTCGACCTGACGCCGGTTAAGGAAGGGCAGGCGATTACGGTCATGTGGCGCGGCAAGCCGGTGTTCATCCGCAACCGCACCCCCGAAGAGATCCAGAAGGCCGTTGCCACGCCCGTGAACGACCTTCCCGACCCCGAGCCCGACAATGCCCGCGTGAAGAAGGGCCACGAGAACTGGCTCGTGCTCGTTGGCATCTGCACCCACCTGGGCTGCATCCCCAAGGGCCAGAGCCTCAATGACGTGAAGGGAGATTACGACGGCTGGTTCTGCCCCTGCCACGGCTCCCACTACGACACTTCGGGGCGCATCCGCAAAGGCCCGGCGCCGCGTAATCTCGAGGTGCCCACCTACGAGTTCGTTTCCGATACGAAGATCAGGATCGGCTGAGGATTACGAACGCCATGACTACGCATCAGTCGACCTACGAGCCGAAGTCCAGCGCAGAGAAATGGCTGGATGAACGTCTGCCCATCATGCGCATGATGCATGCGCAGTTCGTGGATTATCCGACGCCGCGCAACCTGAACTATCTCTGGACGTTCGGGGGCATCCTCACCGTCGTGCTGGGCCTGCAGATCCTGACTGGCGTCGTGCTGGCCATGCACTACATCCCGAGCGCGACCGAGGCCTTCGATTCCGTTGAGCGCATCCGCCGCGATGTGAACTACGGCTGGCTGATCCGCAACCTGCACGCCGTCGGCGCATCGATGTTCTTCCTGGCCGTCTATGTTCACCTTTTCCGCGGCCTTTATTATGGCTCGTACAAAGCGCCGCGTGAGGTGCTGTGGATCATCGGCGTCATCATCTACCTCGTGATGATGGCCACTGCCTTCCTCGGCTACACGCTCCCTTGGGGCCAGATGAGCTTCTGGGGCGCCACCGTCATCACCAACTTCTTCTCCGCCATCCCACTGGTTGGTGAGAGCATCGTGCAATGGCTGTGGGGCGGCTACGCTGTGTCGGGCGTTACGCTCAACCGCTTCTACAGCCTGCACTATCTGCTGCCCTTCGTGCTTGCCGGCCTCGTCGTCCTGCACATCTGGGCCCTCCACGTGGCTGGCCAGAACAATCCGACCGGCATCGAGCCGCAGACCAAGTCCGAAACCGTGCCGATGAGCCCGTACGCGGTCGCCAAGGACTTCGTCGGCATGGCGGTGTTCGCGATCCTGTTCGCTTGGTTCGTGTTCTTCGTGCCGGACTACCTCGGCCACGCGGACAACTACAATCAAGCGAATCCGCTGGTGACGCCGCCGCACATCGTGCCGGAGTGGTACTTCCTGCCGTTCTACGCGATCCTGCGCGCGATCCCGTCGAAGCTCGGCGGCGTGGTGGCCATGTTCGGCGCCATCGCCATCCTGGCGTTTATTCCCTGGCTCGACACCTCGCGCGTGCGTTCGACCAAGTACCGGCCGCTTTATCGCTGGTTCTTCTGGCTGTTCGTATTCACCTGCCTCGCGCTGGGCTATCTCGGCTCCAAGCCGGCTGAGGGCACGTATGTGACCTGGGCCCGGGTGTTCACTTTCTACTACTTCGCGCACTTCCTGATCGTCATGCCGATCATCGGTGTGATCGAAACGCCATCAAAGATGCCCCGCTCGATCAGCGAAGCCGTTCTTGGCAAGAAGGGCAATGGGGTAAGTGCGGTTTCGCCCGCTTCGGCGACTGCTGCGGCCGAGAAGCGGTAAGGCTCGGGGAGGCGAGGTGAAAAGAATGACCACCATGAGGAAATCTCTGCAGGTGCTGATGGCGGCGGGTCTGCTGGCCATCACGGCCCAGGCCACCCCGGCCGCCGAAGCCGTCCAGATCGAGCGGCAGAGCTGGCCGTTCAGCGGCTTCTTCGGCACCTTCGACAAGGCGCAGCTGCAGCGCGGGTTCCAGGTCTATACCGAGGTCTGCGCGAGCTGCCACGAGCTGAGACGCATATCCTACCGCAACCTCGCCCAGCCGGGCGGTCCGGAGTTCCCGGAGGATGCCGTCAAGGCCCTGGCTGCGGCAGCCGAGGTCGAGGACGGGCCGGATGACACGGGCGCCATGTTCAAGCGCCCGGGGCTCCTTTCGGATCCGCTGCCCAAGCTCTACGCCAACGAGAAGGAGGCGCGCTCGATCCACAACGGCGCCTACCCGCCAGACCTCTCGCTGATGGCCCGCGCGCGGAATACGGAGAACGTTGCTCCTTGGTACATCCATCCCTTCCTGATGCTGCGTGACATCGCCGTCGGCTATCAGGAAGGCGGGGCCGATTACATTTATTCTCTGCTGACCGGCTACGAGGATCCTCCGGCCGGCGTGCAGGTCATGGAGGGCATGAACTACAACGTCGCTTTCCCGGGGCACCAGATCGCGATGGCAAATCCGTTTGCCGGGGGCGACGGTCAGGTGGAATACCAGGACGGCACCCCCTCGACGGTCGACAACTATGCGCGCGACGTGGCGGCATTCCTTTCCTGGACGGCTGACCCGCGTCTCGAGGAGCGCAAACGGATCGGCTGGGTGGTGATCCTCTACCTCATCGTCACCGCGGGCCTGCTCTACGTCGGCAAGAAGCGGCTCTGGTCAAGGCTGGAGCACTAGGCTAAAGGCTAGGCACTCGCCTGGAATTGACTTGAAAGGGCCTCCTCAGCGGGGCCTTTTCTGTTCAGGGCTGGCCAGGGACAAGCATTTCGGGCCAGGCGCAGCATCACGAGGCATGGGATCATGACGCGGGCAATTCTCGGCATCATCGGCGGCAGCGGGCTCTATCATCTGCCGAACATCAAGAACCCGCATTGGGAGAAGGTTTCCAGCCCTTGGGGCGAGCCATCCGACGAAATTCTGTTCGCCGAGGTCGACGGCCTGCCGATCCGTTTCCTACCCCGCCACGGCCGCGGTCATCCGCGTGCGCCATCCGGCATCAACTACCGCGCCAACATCGATGCCTTGAAGCGAACCGGCGTCACCGATCTGGTCTCGGTATCGGCATGCGGTTCCCTGCGCGAGGATCTGCCGCCGGGCAAATTCGTGCTCGTCGACCAGTTCATCGACCGTACGTTCGCACGCGAGAAGAGCTTCTTCGGCAATGGCCTTGTCGCACACGTCTCCATGGCCGACCCAGTCAGCCCTGGCCTGGTGGATGAAATCGAGTCGGCGCTGAAAGCAGAGCAGATCGATTACCGTCGCGGCGGCACCTACCTCGTCATGGAGGGCCCGCAGTTCTCGACCCGCGCCGAATCGAACCTCTATCGTTCCTGGGGCTGCGACGTGATCGGCATGACCAACATGCCGGAGGCCAAGCTCGCCCGCGAGGCCGAGATGTGCTACGCCACCGTCGCCATGGTCACGGATTACGACTGCTGGCACGACGGACACGAGGCCGTCGACGTCGCCGCCGTGCTCGAGGTCATGAAGGCGAACACGGAGACGGCCCAGCGCATGCTTGCCCGCCTCACCGCCTCATTCCCGCGCGAGCACAAGCCATGCCCGATCGGCTCCGACCGGGCGCTCGAGGTGGCGGTCATCACCGCGCCGGAAGCGCGCGATCCGGAACTCGTCGCCAAGCTCGACGCGGTAGCGGGCCGAATCCTCAAACCGCAGGCCTAGCGCCGTGGCCTACTCGGACTTGCCCTCAGCCACTTTTTCCATCTCGGCGAGTGCGACGAGCGAGTGCGCATAGGCCCCGCCCGCACGCATCTCGGACGCGACCCAGATCGCTTCCATGATTTCCTGCTCCGTCGCGCCGTGACGGAGCGCCGCCTTGGTGTGGCCCTTGATGCAGTACGGGCACTGCGTGACGTGGGCGACGGCTACGGCGATGATTTGCTTCATCTTGGCTGGAAGGGCGCCGTCTGAGAAGACCTGCTGGCTGAAGGCACGGAAGGCCGCCTCCGTATCAGGGGCGAGTTGCCGGCGCTTTTGAACCAACTGCGGCGTCGATGGGGGATATACGGCATCGGACATCTTACACCTCCCGGCTGGGTTCGAAGTCGTCCGGCACGTTAACATGTATCGGGCGGAGATCATATGGGCACGAAGCAAGGCAGCCGCTCATAGAACGCGCGATAAGGGCGCCAGAATCAGAGCTGGCAAAATTGCGCGCCCGGGTTGCCTAGCCGGGTGGAAACAGAATAAGGATCTGCATCTTCACGAGATCGGGGAACCAATTCAGCAACACGTGCCCTACGCCCCAGAGCAGCAAACCGAGCACGATAAGCGCCGGCACCGCGGCAAATACCGCCTTCAGGAAGAAGGCCGTCAGGTGAAGGAATGGAAGATCGAGCCGGGTAATGGTGCCCGGAGGTGCGCTTGTTCCTTCCGACACATGCGGGCCGAATCCGTGGTAGGCCATTGCGGCAGCGCGCTCCCGCATTTCGCGGGCCTGCCGCTCTCGTGCTTGGCGCTCGCGGGCTTCGCGCTCCCGGCGCAACGTGCGGGGCAGGTCATCCGGGCCGCCATCCGCGACGGGGATCGAAAAAGGAGGGTCAGAAATGGCCATATGCAATTACCTCGTACCGCCGGCTTGCGAGCGGACAATCGGCCACCATCCCCGGCAACGTGGCACCGCGCCCTCGCGCTACTCCCTACCGTCAGAGAACCGATAATGACGATTTGCGCCGCCAATAGGGCATCGAGGAGGTAACGGTGGACGAGCTGAAGCAGCTGATCCGGACCATCCCGGATTATCCCAAGCCCGGGATCATGTTCCGTGACGTCACCACGCTGATGCGCGATGCCGATGGTTTCGAGCGGGCGATCATCGCGCTCGCCAAGCCGTTCGAAGCGCAGAAGGTCGACGCGGTGGCAGGTATCGAGGCCCGCGGCTTCATTCTCGGCGGCGCCGTAGCGGACCGGCTCGGGTGCGGATTCATCCCCATTCGGAAGAAGGGCAAGCTGCCGTGGAAGACCATCGGACAGGAATACACGCTCGAGTACGGCGTAGACGCGATCGAAATTCACGAGGATGCGATCCGCCAAGGTGAGCGCATTCTCATCATCGACGACCTGATTGCCACCGGCGGCACTGCCGATGCTGCCGCGAAGCTCGTCCGCCGCTCAGGCGGCGAGGTGGTCGGCGCCGCTTTCGTCATCGACCTGCCGGAGCTCGGCGGTCTCAGCAAATTGGAAGCCAGCGGCGTGAAGTGTCACGCGCTGGTCGCCTTCGAAGGACACTGAATGAGCGAGATGAATGGAAACAGCCTGCCGCCGGGCAGGATTCGCGAGGCATTGGCCGCCGTGAACGCCGTCCGCCTGAAGCCGGACTCCGCCGTGCCCTGCCCGGTTTGCGGCAATCCCGGGTTTTCGGTCGAGGATCGCTCCGCCCGGCCGCATGCCGAATGGTATGCG
The DNA here is from genome assembly GCA_036380915.1 of Hyphomicrobiaceae bacterium. Lineage (GTDB taxonomy): Bacteria > Pseudomonadota > Alphaproteobacteria > Rhizobiales > Hyphomicrobiaceae > ZC4RG25. The sequence continues at coordinate 7,535 of DASVDU010000292.1, forward strand.
CTGTCGTGCACCTCTTGCGGTCTCCACGACAACCTCCACATTCCGATGGGATCGACGCCGGGCAGCTTCAGCTGATCGCGTTAATGTGAGCTGGGCCGTCATCCTGGGCCGTGTGCCTGGGATCATACCAGCCACGAACGCCGGAGTAAGCGTCGAGCTGGATCCCGGGACCAGCACCGGGATGACGACCTGAGTCGAGAGCCGATGCGTTCCAACCACTGGCGGAGTGCGTTTTGGCTCGGCTGGATTCGAAAACCCGGATAACGAGCGGACGGGTCGGGATGAAGATCGGCGGGCGGCACTACCGGACCATATGGCTGAACCCAGATGGATGGTCGGTCGAGATCATCGATCAGACGAAGCTGCCGCATCGGTTCGAGACGGTCACGCTCACGTCTTGTGAGGATGCCGCGCGCGCCATCCTGACCATGCAGGTGCGCGGCGCGCCGCTGATCGGTGTCACTGCTGCCTATGGCCTCTGCCTCGCGCTCCGCGAGGACGCCTCCGACGAGGCGATGGAGCGCGCGATCGAACACCTTGCCCGGCAACGACCGACGGCGATCAACTTGCGCTGGGCACTGGAGCAGGTGCGCGCCGCCGTCCGTAACCTGCCGCGCGAAAAGCGGGTCGAGGCTGCTTACAAATGCGCCGCCGCCCTGGCCGACGAGGACGTCGAGACCTGTCGTCGTATCGGCGTCAACGGCCTCGCGCTCATCAAGGATATCGCCGCGAGGAAAAAGCCCGGCGAGAGCGTCAACGTGCTCACGCACTGCAATGCCGGCTGGCTTGCGTGCGTGGACTGGGGCACAGCCACCTCACCGATCTATCAGGCGCACGATGCGGGCATCCCCGTCCACGTGTGGGTCGACGAAACGCGGCCGCGCAATCAGGGCGCGTCGCTCACGGCCTATGAGCTCGGCAGCCACGGCGTGCCGCACGCCATCATCGTCGACAACGCGGGCGGGCACCTGATGCAGTCCGGCAAGGTCGACATTTGCATCGTGGGGACCGATCGTGTGACCGCGAACGGCGATGTCGCCAATAAGATCGGCACGTATCTGAAGGCGCTCGCAGCCAAGGACAATGGCGTGCCCTTTTACGTGGCCCTGCCGCATTCGACGATCGACTGGACGCTCGATGATGGCCTTTCCATTCCCATCGAGGAGCGCTCTGAGGACGAGGTCCTCAAGATGCCGGGCCGCCTGCCAGACGGATCGGTCGTGACCGTCGAGATCGCTGCACCAGGCTCACCTGCGGGAAATCCGGCCTTCGATGTGACGCCCGCGCGGCTTGTCACCGGCTTCATCACGGAGCGTGGCGTCGCCCCGGCTTCACGCGAAGGGCTGCTCTCGCTCTACCCTGAGCGCAAAGACGCATAGCGCGTTTCCATTCTCGCGCCCAGTTGACTTGACCGTGGCGTCCGATGGCCTTTGATGACCGCAGCCGTATGGAGACATGCCCATGCTCAGTCGAGTTGGTCTTGCCGCCGCTCTCCTCCTCTCCCTCCTCGTGCCCGCCGCGGCGCATCACGGATGGGGTAGCTATGATGCGAGCAAGCTGGTCACCGTCGAAGGCAGAATCCTCACCTCGCAATACGCCAATCCGCACGTGACGCTGACAGTCCAGGGCAAGGACAAGACGTGGACTCTGACCCTCGCCCCCGTCTCACGCATGCGCAGCCGCGGTGCGGAGCAGGAGTTGTTGGCGCCCGGAAAGACGATCACGGCAGTCGGTTACGTCTCGACCCGCGATCCTGACGAGATGCGGGCCGAACGGATCACGGTCGACGGCAAGACGATCGAGATGCGCTAGATGCTGCCCGAAGCGCCAGCCATTTTCATAGCGCTGGAGCAATCAGGCGTGGGAGCGGCGATCCGGCAATCGGTGTGGATCTATCCCATCGCCAACGTCACACACATCCTGGCGCTGACCGTGCTGGCGGCGTCGGTCGCCGTGATGGATCTGCGCCTGCTTGGGGCATTCCGCGAGACGGTACCTGCCGCCGTGATCGTCCCCGCGCGACGTATCTCAATGCTGGCCCTGACCATCATGGTGTTGACTGGGCTCGTGCTGTTCACGGCCGAGGCCAGCCACGTGGTCATGAATCCGGTGTTTCAGACCAAAATGGGCCTGATTGCACTCGCCATCCTCAATGCCCTGATCGTGCAGCGCACGTTGCCCGCCGTGCTGATAAAAACGCCGGCAATGACACCTCTGCCGCCGCGCTTCCGCGTTGCGGCCGTCACATCGCTCGCACTCTGGTTCTGCATCGCCGCCGCGGGACGGCTGATTGCGTACTTCTAGATTGCGCTGTGCATTGATGGGAGAGGCAGCTTTTCCCCTTACCAAATTGGGCGAGGACTGACGGGGCAACCTAAGCCGCCGGGTTCAGCGGCGCGAAGTGCTCGCGGACGGCGGCTTCCTCCAGATCGCGCGTAATGAAGACGATCCGTGAACGGCGGTCGTCCGTAGGCCAGCGTTCCAGCATTTCGACGGGATAGAACACATGCTGCACGCCATGGATGACGAACGGCTGGTCCGCCTCCCGTACGTTCAGTAGTCCCTTGATCCGCAGCAGCTTGCTCCCCTGCGTCGCACGCAGAAGCTCGATGAGGGCTTCGAGCTTGCTGGCCTCCAGCGGTTCGTTGAATGTCAGGCAGAACGAGCGGATCCCGTGCAGATGGCCGTGATCGTGGTCGTGGTCATGGTCATGGTTATCGTGCGGATGATCGCAGCCCTCATCGTGAGTTGCATAGCGATCTGCCGCCAGCCAGCGACTGACATCAGTGCCGTCGCGAATTTCATAAGCGTTGAGATCGAAGATTTGAGACGGCTCGATAGCGCCTTTCACTGCCTGCAGGACGGGCGCGGCAGGATTGAGAACCCGCACCTGCGCCGTCAATTGGGTGATCCCATCAGCATCGACGAGGTCGGTCTTGGTGAGCACGACGCGATCCGCCATCGCGATCTGGCGGGCGCTTTCGAAGGTCCTGTCGAGCTGATCGAGGCCGTGCTGCGCATCGACCGTCGTGATGATGCCGTCGAGGCGGTAGATGCGAAAGAGGTCCCGATCGTTGACCAGCGTCTGCGCGATCGGCGCCGGATCAGCGAGCCCTGTCGTTTCCAGCACGACGCGCGTCAGGTCGGGGATGGCGCCGCGCATCATATCATCGTGCAGCTTCACGAGGGCATTGATGAGATCGCCGCGTACAGCGCAGCACACGCACCCCGACGGCAGCAGGACCGTATCCTCCTGGACGGCCTCGATCAGCGCATCGTCGAGGCCGACCTCGCCGAACTCATTGACGATCACCGCGGTGCCGCCAAGCTCCGGCCGTTTCAGCATTGCCTTGAGGAGGGTCGTCTTGCCGGAGCCGAGATAGCCGGTCAGCACGGTGAGCGGAATGGGGAGGTTCAAGGCGGCGTACTCGCGATGTCTGAGCTTGGGTGCCAGGGCTCGCACACGCCTGTGTGGAGTTCAAGTCTCGTTTGGGTGCGCTTGCACCTTCGATCCCACCAGCGCTTCAAACTCGCGGACGAACCGCTTCAGGCTGCCCCAGTCCGTCAGCTCCGTATCACCAGAAGGGTGGCGCTCGACGCCTTTCGAGTCGACGATGGCATGGAGGATCAAGCGCTCGAACGGGTTGAGCCTCCTGTCGTGGACCGCACCGGCCACGTGACAGACGATGTCGGGCATCCAACCGTGCTCGGCAACGAACCGTTGCGCAATCTCGTCGATTGCTGATCGCTCGCTCTCTTCATGCGAGGCAGCAGACAGGCTGACCGGCAGAAAGGCCGAAGGGCAACGCCGCAAAGCCTCCCCGTGCCGCATGATGAAGGAGGACAGCTCGCCGTCGAACTGGCCACGGTGCACCGACCCGGCGATCACCATCGCGTCGCAGTCGTCAACGCCGGCTTCCGTCTCGTGCGCCTTGATGTCGACGAGCCGCACCAGCGCGCCATCATCCTCGAGGCGGCGGGCGACGAAGTGGGCGACCTTTTCGGTCTGCCCCTCGCGTGAGACGTACGCGACAAGATAACGCAGCATGGGGCGAGGTCCTTACCTGATGGCGACAGCCCACCCCAGAGACATTGGAGCCGCTTTGACTGCAATCAACCTTCGAATGGCCTGCGCCGCTCGACGAAAACCTTGCTGACGACCGAGAAGACGAGCTCGTTGTTCTGGTTGACGGCTTCGTTGTCCGACAGAACCAGCCCGACATCCGGCCGGGAGCGCGAGTCGATCTTCTCCTTCGCACGCGTGGTGAAGGTGAGCGTGTCGCCGACATACACCGGTTTCAGCCAGCGCAGCTTCTCGAAGCCCGGGGACGGGCCGTAGCGCGGCGGCCGCTGACCCTGAAACCTCATGAGGTCCGCCTCGCGGTTCCGGTGATCAATGAGGTGCCGCAGCCAGATGGCGCTCGTGTGCCAGCCGCTCGCGCACAGCCCACCGAAGAGCGTGTGGCGCGCCGCCTCCTCGTCCAAGTGGAAGGGCTGCGGGTCATATTTGCGGGCGAAATCGATGATTGCCTCCCGCGTGAAAGTATATGAGCCGAGATGGACGGTAGCGCCGATCTCGATATCCTCGAAATAGCCGCTCATTGGGCCACCTCCGGCGCACGCAGACGGAAGAGTTGCGCCACATCCCAGGTCATGACCACCTCGCCGTTCTGGTTGAGCATCTCGAACAGCATCTGGCAGATCCCCACGCCGGGGCGCGATTTCAGCACCCGCTTGGACGTGCAGGTATAGCGCGCAGTCAGCTCGTCTCCTGGAAAGACGGGCTTCAGCCATTTCACCTCGTCCAGACCGGGCGAGCCGAGCCCCGCGGCATTCGCCAGCACGTCATCCACCAGCATGCGCATCAGCATGGCACAGGAGTGCCATCCTGACGCACACAGGCGGCCAATCATCGAGGCCTCCGCCGCCGCCTCGTCGATGTGAAAGGGTTGCGGATCGAAGGCCCGCGCGAAGCCGATGATCTCGTCCTTCGTGACCCGCTTGCGGCCGAAGGCGACGGTCTGGCCGACGATTACGTCCTCCCAATGAAGGGAGCCTGCGGTGGTTGGATCGCCTCTGCTCATGCGCCTCAACCCACTCCGATGCTGTCAAGACTTGCCCGTCTGATAGCGGCGAGCGGCCACGGGGGAAAGATGCCGCGCGCGATTTTGCCGGGATTCGCCGCGCCGGAACGCCGCAAACCGACCACCAGATAGGCTCATTCGCGCCATAAACTCGCCAATCTCCAGTGTTCGATGAGCAACGTGATGCAGAAGTAAGAAAAGGGGCTTCACGTGTTCAGTAACACTAAAGCATTACGTCAGTGGTCAACCATTCGACGGTGGGGATGTTCGGGGGCAGCTTCCGTGATCATCTTATCCATGGCCGCAATTACTCCGACGTACGCCTTTCCGAAGCTCAGTAATCCAACATCTATTCCAACTGAGCAGCCGAACGACCAGGCCGAGCCGGAGACGAAAAACGAGGCCAAGGAAACCCAGTCGGCAATTGACGAATACTTGCACAAGCTGATGATGGCGGAGTCGGCCGGTAAGGCTCACGCGAAGAACCCGCGCTCGTCGGCTCTGGGTCCTTATCAGTTCATCAACTCGACGTTCATCGAAGTGGTCGATCGGCATTTCTCCGACGAAGTCGAGGGGATGAGCCAGTCCGAGATCCTGGCGCTCAGAACCGACATGGAGTTCGCCCGCCGGGCTGCCATCGCCTTCAACAACGACAATGCGAAGCACCTTCGCGAGAACGGCGTGAAACCGACCTTCGCTCACCTCCGGTTGAGCCATCTGCTTGGGCCCAACGCCGCCGTGAAGGTGCTGCGCGCAAGCCCGAGCACCAAGCTGACGAAGCTGCTGCCTTCAGCGGTGATCAAGGCCAACCCGTTCATGCGGGGCATGACGGTCGCCAATCTGGTCCGCTGGTCTGAGGGTGAGGTCGGCGTCGGCGTGTGGGCTACCCCGACCGAGATCGCCAAGTCGGGTGAGAGCAAGGCCCCGGCGGCCACAGAGGTCAAGACCGAAACGGTGCCGCCGCTGCCTGAAAAGAAGGTTGAAGCGGACCCTGTCGAGGGCACCAACCGGACACTCTAGGCCGTTACGCCACTCTCCCCCCAAAAGGTGTCACGGTTCCGCCCTCCTCCCGATGCGAGGAGGGCGGTTTGCGTTCAGGGCCTTGCGTGCGGGACCTTGCGAAGGCGAAGAGCCGCCCGACCCTGGCTCAAGTCGCGAAGCGGAAGTGCAACACGTCGCCATCCTTGACGACGTAATCCTTACCTTCGAGCCGCATCTTGCCGGCCTCTCGCGCGCCGACCTCGCCGCCGTAGGCCACGTAGTCGTCGTAGGCGATCGTTTCGGCGCGAATGAAACCCTTCTCGAAGTCGGTGTGAATGACACCTGCGGCCTGCGGCGCCTTCGTCCCCTCGGGAACGGTCCAGGCCCGCGCCTCCTTGGGCCCGACGGTGAAATAGGTGACCAGCCCCAGCAGCCGGTAACCCTCCCGGATCAGCCGGTTGAGCCCGGGCTCCTTCAGCCCAAGCTCGGCGAGATAGACCTCCCGATCCTCCGGCGAAAGGCTCGCGAGCTCCGCCTCGATCTTGGCGGAGATGATGACGCAACCTGCGCATTCCTGCCTGGCGCGCTCCTCCACCTGGCGCGAGTAGGCATTGCCGGTCGCCGCCGATGCCTCGTCGACGTTGCAGACGTAAAGCACGGGTTTAGCGGTCAACAGCTGGAGCTGCCGGTAGAGCGGCTCCTCCTCAGGCGTCAGCGCGGCCAGCCGGGCGGGCTTGCCTTCGCGCAGCAGCGCGAGAGCCTTGTCGATGATCGCAAGCTGCGCCTTGGCCTCCTTTTCCCCGGACTTGGCTTTCTTTTCGAGCGGGATGCGCCGCCGCTCCAGGCTTTCGAGGTCGGCCAGCATCAGCTCGGTCTCGACCACCTCTGCATCGGCCAACGGATCGATGCGGCCCTCGACGTGCGTGACGTCGGGATCCTCGAAGCAGCGCAGAACATAGGCGACCGCGTCGACCTCGCGGATGTGCGCCAGGAACTGGTTGCCGAGCCCCTCTCCCTTCGAAGCGCCACGGACAAGACCCGCGATGTCGACGAACGTCAGCCGCGTCGGCACTTTCTGGGCGCTCTTGCCGATCCGCGCGAGCGTATCGAGCCGCGGGTCAGGCACGCCGACCTCGCCCACGTTCGGCTCGATCGTGCAGAACGGATAGTTGGCCGCCTCGGCAGCCGCCGTCTGCGTCAGCGCGTTGAAGAGTGTAGACTTGCCGACGTTCGGCAGGCCCACGATGCCGCATTTGAAGCCCATGAAGTCCAATCCTGTCCGGGAAGGCCGGCCGGGAGAACCCCGGTCTCGACACCCGAGGCATCTAAGCGCTTGCGGCCGGATTGAAAACCCCTTGCGGTGAGGCACGAAGCCCGCGGCGCGCCAGGGCTCCTGGTGTCAGGGTGTGCGGCAAGCCGCTGCTCTATTCCCAGGCCCCGCCGAAACTGGTATGGGAGCAAGGATCTCATTGCTCGCTCTGACCTCTCATGGACCTCAGCTCGCTCTTGATATTCGCCGGGGCACTGCTGGTTGCCGCCGCGTCCCCTGGCCCGGGTGTCGCCGCCATCGTCGCCCGCGTGCTCGGACGCGGCATGCAGGGCGCCTTTGCATTCACTGCCGGCATGGCCCTTGGCGATCTGATCTGGCTGTCATGCGCTGTGCTGGGACTGGCGGCGATTGCGCAGACCTTCGGAGGCGTATTCCTCGTCATCAAATATCTTGGTGCCGCCTACCTACTCTATCTGGCCTGGAAGCTGTGGACAGGCCCGGCCGACGCGCTGGAAGTGAAGGTCGATCGGTCCGACGCAAAGCCGCTGCGCCTGTTCCTCGGGGGCCTGGCGGTGACGATGGGCAATCCGAAGGTGATGATCTTCTACCTGGCTCTGCTGCCGACCATCATCGAGATGGCACGCGTAAGCTGGCTGGGCTGGCTCGAGCTGTCGATCGTGACACTGGCCGTGCTGGCCATCGTGTTCAGCAGCTACGTACTGCTCGCAGTCCGCACACGAAAACTCATCGCCAACACACGAGCCATGCGGCTCCTCAACCGCTTCACGGGAGCCGTCATGGCCTCCGCCGCCGCGGCCGTCGCCAGCCGCTGAAGGCTACTTCAAAGCAGGCTGACCTTAAGAGGCATGCCGCCCTTGGGCCGCAGCGTGACGCGGCTCACCGGCTCTGGCAGATGCTTGCCGTCCCACTCGAAACGGGCTCCTCGCACCAGCGCGGTCCAGCCTGCCTGCTTGGTGGGGAAAGCTTGCGCCTCAGCTGGCCGGAGCCGATGCGCTGCGGGCCTTTCCCGCCTCCTTCTTGAGACGCTTGCGGACTCCCGCCGTATTGCCCTGAATGCGCGTGACCTTCGGCCGGGCGATCTTGCGGCTGGCCTGCTTCTTACGGGCCAATGTGTTTCTCAGCGATCTTGCGGACATGGGCTCCTCCACGAATGCATCCCGCAGCCTGCTCTTCACGCATTCTGCGCCAGTTCTCCGGGCAACAAGCCCCGACACCTTAGTTGACAATGAAGCTAATGCCATATCCGGGCGCCAGGAAGGCGCCCGCCCAGATCAGGCAGGATAGCCCACTCGAGGGTAGGAACAGGGCCCACGGCATGCTCAGCATACCCGCGACGACGGGAACGAATGGCCGCAACCCGCCAATGAACTTGCCCAGCACGATGCCGAGAACGCCCCATCGCTCGCAGAACATTTGCCCCTTGGGGATGAAGCCGGGGAACTTGCGCATGGGCCAGACCTTACCGGCATCGTCCTTGAAGTAGCGCCCCAGAGCGTACGAGACGCAGTCTCCAGCCCATGCGCCCGTCGCCCCGGCGACCCAAATGGGCCAGAACTCGCCGCCGGCAGCGCTGTGGATGGCGCCGATGCCCAAGAACAAAACCGATGATGGAACGAACAGCGAAATCAGTACGATGCTCTCGGTGAAGCCCAAAACGAAGACCAGCAGCGCGATGAACCGCGCATGCTCGCTGGCAAAAGTGAGCAGGTACTCGGTCCAGCCGCCGGCCGCAAAAAAGCTTAGCACTTGGGGATACCACTGATTGAAGATGCTTCGACTATTCGAACGACTGGACGGAGCCTGTCGGCTTATAAACTGCTACTACATCGAAATGACGCCAACCCGTATGCATTCGGGTCACGCCCCCATCAGCCATCTCGCGCCAAAGGTGCTGGGCGCCAGAACGCCGGTGGCCCAGAGGAAAGCGGAGCTCACGTTCGCGATCTGAAACGGGAGCTGGCGCATGGCGTACATGCCGGCCACGACCGGAATGACTGCACGGATCGGGCCGAAGAAGTGGCCGAGGAACACGCCGAAGACGCCGTATCTGTCGAAGAATCGCTGCCCCTTCGGGATCATCTGCGGGTATCGTTTGAATGGCCAGACCTTGTGAATGGAATCCTTGAAATAGAGACCGATCCAGTAGGAAATGGCATAGCCCAGCGAGCCGCCAATCCCGGCAGCAAGCCAGACCGGCCAGAAGGGAATACCACTGGCGCCGAGAAGGCCCCCGATGGCAACCAGGAAAACCGTCGAGGGGAGCACGAGTGACAGGAACGCGACGCTTTCACCGAATGCGAGCAGGAAGACGATCGGACCGGCCCAGATCTGGTTCGCGCGAATGAACGCGACCGTCGGCTCCACATACTGCGTAAGATCCATCGTCTGGTGCCCTGTCCCACCCCTCCAACTTGTGCTCAGCTAGGTTCCTTTGCCGCCCGACGCAAGTGCCGTTTCTGCGCGCAGGCCTGTCACCCCGCCGGCGCGCGATCGCACCAGAAGCGATACATCGCCTCGAAAACCTGGGGCCGGTCGCGTTCAAACGCCTGCCAATCGGCCAGCGATCCCGGCCACTGGCTTTCGGGATACTTTCTGGCGAACGCCGCCAGGACGAGCGGATCGAGCGTGAAGCCGCGAAAGGCGAGCCCGTTCTCGTCAAGGAAGCGGCTGATCTCGTCGAGCGTCACGTGCTGCTCGGAGGCGTGGAGGGCCAAGTCTCGGAACTCGTGCAAGGTATAGAAGTCCCGCGAAACAACAAGCTCGGTGCCAGGTGAGCCCGCGGGACGGTCGAGGAGCTGCGCTCGCCAGGCCCGTGCCGTCGCATCATCGCAGTCGGGTCCGGGATAATCGGGCTGCTCGCGCAAAATGCCGAAGTTCGCGCGCGCGGTCGCGCTGTAGAGCCCGACGTACATCAGCCCGCTTGGCTTCAGCCGCGAAACGAGCTTGCGCCAGCCGGCCCATGGATCGGCCATATGATGCAGGACGCCGACGCACTCGATGATGTCGAACTGGCGGTCGAGGCGATCGAGATCGAGAATGTCGGCCACCATGAACTCGATATTGTCCACCCCATACCGTTTGGCCGCGCAGTGCGCATAGCCGAGGCTCGGGGCCGAAAGGTCTGTCGCAAGCAGCCGCGCCTTTGGGCCGTAGGCGAAAGCGGACTGCAGGGCCTGCTTTCCTGTCCCTGCGCCCGCGATCAGGACATCGAATTCCCCGTCCATGAACGCCAGGCGCTGCGGCTCGAAGTAGCGCGACAGCGTCGCCTTCATCGCTCCGGGTTGCGAGACATGGAGGCTCTGCCAGCGCGGATAAGGGCTCGACTCGTACTGGCGCGCGACGCGGCGGGAGGTTTCGTCCGTCAGTGGCGCGAGCCGGGGAATGCGTTCTGCGGCGTGCTTTTCCTCCGCGCGGCGCTCAAGCTCTTTCTGTACCACCTCGCGCAGCGGCTTGGGCTTCACATCGCCGTAGTCCTCCGCGTTCAACGAGGACAGAATGGTCTCGAGCGGGCGGTAGAGCGCGACCAGCAGCAACCGCCGCGCCATTTCCAGGTCGCCCTTCAGCAGAGCGGCGGTGTCGATTTCCATCCGGGCGAGGGCTTCGGTCTCGGCCTGCGATTCCGCCCACACGTGATCGTTGTTCCAGGCTTGTGCGAGCAGCCCCAGGGCAAAGCCACAGAGCGTGCGATCCTCGAAGCGCTCCGCCGGCACCTCGAGCAGCAAAATGCGCCGCAGCGCCGTCAACAGCCGCTCGAGCCCCGCTTCCATGACGACACCGGCCTGCAGCGCCGATAGCAGCAGATCCGACCTCAGCACGTCCGCAGTGCGATTGAGGATCAACTTCCGCGCTGTCTCATCCGCATGACCGTCGCTTACAGCTTCCAGTGCCCTGGCCAGCTCCGGCGTCACCGCGACGAGATACTTCAGCGCGGCCTCGGCAATCGGCTGCGTGTCGACCCCGCTGATTCCGAGCGCTGCCTTGAGCCCGAACGGCTCGAGGCGGCTCGCATCCGTGATCGCGAACCGGGCCAGAAGGCGCGACAGGCGCTTCGCCGCTTCCTCATGCTGCGGTTTGAAGCGCAGGGCTTGGGTCAGATGAACGACCGACTCCTCGATCTCACCCAGGGCCGCCAGCACGGCCGCCTGCTCGAAGTGCAACTGCGGATTGCGTCGGTCATGACGCAGCGCCTCGATGTAAGCAGCTCTTGCGCCCTTGAGGTCACCGGAGCGAAAGGCGCGCGTCGCCAGCGCCACCCAGTCCTGTTTTGCGGCCGGCCTGCGGATCGGAGCTGTCATCGTGGGCACGTCATGCTGGCTGGGGTTTCAAGGTCTAAGCTCTGCAGCGCCGCTTCATTTCGGCCGCAAGCTCACGCGAGACCTCGGCGCCGAGCATGAGGCCACGGGAAACCTGCGCCGGCGTCAGATGCGAGGCTCCAGGCCCGCGAAGCACTGCCGGGGCGTTCTCCGCTTCGCGGCGGCCGATGGCCAGCTCATCGCACGAGAGCTCCGCCTTGCGCGTTTTGAATGCGAAGAGTCGCACGCCCGAGGCATACGCTTCCGATGTTGGCGGCTCGCGTACCCAGGCGCGGCTCCTGTCCGACATGATGGCATTGAGCGCGATGCGGCGCTGCTCGATGCAGTGACTGGAATCGTCCACGCACCCCATGCCCACCTGTGACGCGGAATTGAAGCCGGCGCTGCACGCCGCAGCCGCCATTCCCATCAGGGCGCAAGTCAGCCTGGATGTCGCCCGCCGCGCGGCTCGCCTGCGGATCATGGTTCGCCCCTTGTGAAGATCCCGCCAAGCCCATAGAAGGCAGGGATGGCGGCGGTGTGGCGTGGTCTTTGCGCATTCGATACAGCATCGCCGGCCCCGCGCAAGATTTCCGACGCGCAGTTCACGGCCCTTTATCTCAAGAGGAAACTGCTCATGGTGCACGCAATCCGGATTCACCAGCATGGCGGCCCCGAGGTCATGACTTGGGAGGAGATCGAGGTCGGCGAGCCCGGCGAGGGCCAGGTACGCCTGAAGCATCGCGCTATCGGACTCAATTACATCGACACCTATCACCGCTCGGGCCTCTACAAGATCAGCCTTCCGGCGGTGATCGGAACGGAAGGTGCCGGTGAGGTGACGGCCGTCGGCCCCGGCGTGACCGACCTCAAGGTCGGCGACCGGGTGGCTTATGCGAGCCCGATGGGCGCCTACACGGAGGAGCGGCTCATCCCTGCCGATCGCGTCGTGAAAATCCCGGACGGCATCGACGATCAGACGGCGGCGGCCATGATGCTACAGGGCATGACCGTCCGCTACCTGCTCAAGGAAACCTATAAAGTCGGCCCGCAGACGACCATGCTGCTGCATGCTGCTGCCGGCGGTATCGGTCTCATCGCCTGTCAGTGGGCAAAACACCTCGGCGCCACCATCATCGGGACAGCCGGATCGCCCGAGAAATGCAAGCTCGCCCAGGACCATGGCGCTACCTACACGATCAACTACCGGACCGAGGATTTCGTCGCGCGAACCAAGGAGCTCACGAACGGCAAGGGCGTTGACGTCGTCTATGACTCTGTCGGCAAGGACACCTTCCCGGGCTCATTGGACTGCCTGAAGCCGCGCGGTTTGTGGGTCAGCTTCGGTAACGCGTCGGGCGCCGTTCCGCCGTTCGACATCCTCATGCTTTCGGCGAAGGGCTCGCTCTACGCGACCCGGCCGACGCTCGCCACCTACACGGCAACGCGTGAGGATCTGGTGGCGACCGCCAACGATCTGTTCGATGTGGTGAGCCGCGGCATTGTGAAGATCAACGTCAACCAGACGTATGCGCTGAAGGACGCCGCACAGGCGCATCGCGATCTGGAGTCGCGCAAGACGACCGGCTCGACCATCCTGCTGCCCTGAGCCCGAAACTCTCAGTCGAGGAGAAGCAAGTCATGCTGAAGATCTACGGACGGACGAACTCCATCAACGTCCGCAAGGTGCTATGGACGGCCGAGGAGATCGGGCTTACCTACACCCGGGAGGATTGGGGCCGCGGGTTCCGTTCCACCTCGGAGCCGGA
>DASVDU010000293.1:0-10408 GCA_036380915.1 Hyphomicrobiaceae bacterium
GGGCTTCGCCAGCTCGATGAGTTTCCGGTCGAGCACCTTGTCGAGGCCGTGATCCTGGCGCTCGCTGTTATAGATTGCGACGCTGCTGTCGACCTCCGGCTTGTGGAACAGCTTCGAGAAATCGAGGCCGCGCGCCTTCCAGTGCCGGATGGCGCGATCCTTGTCGAGCACGTCGGACTGCCCGATCATCTCGTTGAAGGTCCGGAAGCCGAGCGCCGCCATGTACTCGCGCACCTCCTCGGCGACGAAGAAGAAGAAGTTGATGACGTGCTCGGGCTTGCCCCTGAACTTGGCGCGCAGCACGGGATCCTGCGTGGCGATGCCCGTCGGGCAGGTGTTCAGGTGGCACTTGCGCATCATGATACAGCCGAGGGAGATCAGCGGCGCAGTCGCGAAGCCGAACTCATCCGCGCCGAGCAGGGCGCCAACCAGCACGTCCCGACCCGTGCGGATCCCGCCGTCGACCTGCACCGCGATACGGCCCCGCAGGCGGTTCGCAACGAGCGTTTGATGCGTCTCTGCGAGCCCGATCTCCCACGGCGAGCCCGCGTGCTTGATGGAGGTGAGCGGTGACGCGCCGGTGCCGCCCTCGAAACCGGAGATGGTGACGTGATCGGCGCGCGCCTTGGCGACGCCAGCCGCGACCGTGCCGACGCCCACCTCGGAGACGAGCTTCACGGAGACAGCGGCGTTCGGATTGACGTTCTTCAGATCGAAGATGAGCTGCGCCAGGTCTTCGATCGAGTAGATGTCATGGTGCGGCGGCGGTGAAATGAGGCCGACGCCCGGCGTCGAGTGACGCACCTTGGCGATCGTCGCGTCCACCTTGTGGCCGGGAAGCTGGCCGCCCTCGCCGGGCTTGGCGCCCTGTGCCATCTTGATCTGCATGACGTCCGAATTGACGAGGTACTCCGTCGTCACGCCGAACCGCCCCGAGGCCACCTGCTTGATCGCCGAGCGCATGGAATCGCCGTTGGGCAGCGGCTTGTAGCGGTCGGCCTCCTCGCCGCCTTCGCCGGTATTCGACTTCCCGCCGATACGGTTCATGGCGATGGCGAGCGTCGTGTGCGCCTCGCGGCTGATGGAGCCGAAGCTCATGGCACCCGTCGAGAAGCGCTTCACGATGCTGGCCGCGGGCTCGACCTCTTCGAGCGGCACCGGCTTGCGGCCGAGCTCGGCGGCAGACTTGATGCGGAACAGCCCGCGTATCGTCATGAGCTGTTCGGACTGCTCGTTGATCTGCTTTGCATAGGAGCGGTACTTCTCCGGCAGGTTGCCGCGCACCGCGTGCTGCAGGTCGGCGACGACCGTCGGCCGCCACACGTGCGCCTCGCCACGGACGCGGTAGGCATACTCGCCGCCGACATCGAGCGCATTCTGCAAGGTCGGCACGTCACCGAAAGCCTGCCGGTGCCGCTCGACCGTTTCCCGTGCGATCTGGCGCAGGCCGACGCCTTCGATCGTGGTGTGCGTGCCAGTGAAGAACTTTTTCACGAAGCTCGACTTGAGACCCACCGCATCGAAAATCTGGGCGCCGCAGTAGGACTGGTAAGTCGAGATGCCCATCTTCGACATGACCTTCAGCAGGCCCTTGTCGATCGCTTTGATATAGCGCTTGACCGCCTCCTTGGGCGACAGGTCCTCGCCGAGTTCGCTCGCAAGCTGCTCGATGGTGTCGAAGGCGAGGTAAGGGTTGATCGCCTCCGCACCGTAGCCGGCCAGCACCGCATACTGGTGGACCTCGTGCGCTTCGCCCGTTTCGACCACGAGGCCAACGGACGTCCGCAGACCTTGCCGGATCAGGTGATGGTGCACGGCAGAGGTGGCCAGCAGGGACGGCACGGGAATGCGGTCCGGCCCGGTCGCGCGATCCGACAGGATGATGATGTTGTAATCGCCGGAACGGACCGCTTCCTCGGCCTCGGCACAGATCACGTCGAGCGCAGGGCCCATGCCGGCAGCGCCTTGCTCCTGCGGATACGTGATGTCGATGGTGATGGACGTGAAATGGTTGTCCGGCACGTCGCCGATCTGGCGAATGCGCTCCAGCTCGTCGTTCGTGAGGATCGGCTGGCCCACCTCGAGCCGCTTCAGCTTCGAGGTGCCCTCCAGGTCGAGCAGGTTCGGGCGCGGCCCAATGAACGAGACGAGGCTCATGACGAGCTCCTCGCGGATCGAGTCGATCGGCGGGTTCGTCACCTGCGCGAAGTTCTGCTTGAAGTAGGTGTGCAGCAGCTTGGGCTTGTTGGACAGCGCCGAGATCGGCGTATCCGTGCCCATCGAGCCGACGGCTTCCTGGCCGGTCTGGGCCATGGGGGCCATCAGGAACTTGAGGCTTTCCTGCGTGTAGCCGAACGCCTGCTGCAAATCGAGCAGGTCGATGTTGGACTTCCGCCTCTTCGGCATCTTCGGCTGCGGCAGGTCGCTGACCTGGATCTGTGTGCGCCGCAGCCATTGCTCATAAGGATTGCGAGCAGCAAGCTCGGACTTCAGCTCGTCGTCGGAAATAATGCGGCCCTGCTCCAGATCGATGAGCAGCATCTTGCCCGGCTGCAGCCGCCACTTGGCGATGATCTGGTCCTCGGGGATCGGCAGCACGCCGGACTCGGACGACATGATCACCCGGTCGTCCTTGGTGACAAGGTAGCGCGCAGGTCTCAGCCCGTTGCGGTCGAGCGTGGCGCCGATCTGCCGGCCATCGGTGAAGGCCATGGCGGCGGGGCCGTCCCACGGCTCCATGAGGCAGGCGTGGTACTCGTAGAAGGCGCGGCGGCGCGAATCCATCAGCGGATTGCCGGCCCACGCCTCCGGGATCAGCATCATGGCGGCGTGGGCGAGGCTGTAGCCACCCATCACCAGGAATTCGAGCGCGTTGTCGAAGCAGGCCGTGTCCGACTGGCCCTCGTAGGAAATCGGCCAGAGCTTGCTGATATCGTTGCCGAACAGCGGCGAGGACACGGAGGCCTGCCGCGCGGCCATCCAGTTCACGTTGCCGCGCAACGTGTTGATCTCGCCGTTGTGCGCGACCATGCGGTAGGGGTGCGCCAGCTTCCAGGATGGGAAGGTGTTGGTCGAGAACCGCTGGTGGACGAGGGCCAGGGCCGACGCCATCCGCCTGTCCGACAGGTCCTTGTAGTAGGCCTTGAGCTGATAGGACAGGAACATGCCCTTGTAGACGAGGGTGCGGCTCGACAGCGACACGGTGTAATGGCCGATGTCGCGGGCCTTGTAAGCATCGTAGATCGCGTTCGAGACGACCTTGCGGACAATGTACAGCCGCCGCTCGAAGGCATCGTCGTCCCTGATTGCCTTCGGCCGCGCAATGAATACCTGACGGTGCACGGGTTCCGTCGCTTTCACGCCGTCCGACAGGCAGGAGTTGTCGATGGGCACGTCGCGCCAGCCAATGAGCTGAAGGCCTTCCTCGCGTACAATGCGCGCCCACACGGTCTCGCAGTGGCGGCGCAGCCTCTCATCGCGCGGCATGAAGATGTGCCCGACGGCATAATGCCCGGGCGGCGGCAGCTTGAAGCCGAGCTTTGCGCACTCCTCGGCGAGGAACGCGTGCGGAATCTGGATCAGAATGCCCGCGCCATCACCCGCGATGGGATCGGCGCCCACGGCCCCGCGGTGCTCGAGGTTCTCCAGGATGCTGAGCGCATCCTCGATGATCCCATGACTGGCGCGGGATTTGAGATCGACGATGAACCCGACCCCGCAGGCATCGTGCTCGCGTGCCGGATCGAACAGACCTTTCGGGGCCTCGTCGTCATCGAACCTGTCGTTCAACGCGTCAAGGTTGAAGCGGCTCTCGGTCATGGGTCGGCCTCTCAACCGGGGACCCCCCGGGGCTCGAGTTTATCACAAGGGACTCGTCGATTGTGTGACGGCTCGGGGCTGGATTGCGGGGGCACAGACGGCCCGCTCGTCATCTGCCGGAAATCGAGACGCTCAGTCTCGCGTACGGGTCCGTTTTCGGGTTCCCGTGGCGGTCGAGATGCGTTTTCGGTTTGCGACCGCGCGCACGGTGCCGGACTGCGTCCGCACCATTGCCATCGCCTGATCGAACCGAACCGTAAGCACTGTCGCCTCTAGCGGGGTCTTGGGCCAGCTTCTCATAAAGGACAGGATTGCTGACCTTTCGCAACACATAAGCAGATTTCAGATTGCCGCACAAGCGCCCCTTTCGGAGCATCGCCAATTTTCTGCATGCGACGTGCATGCAGCGCCTGAAGCTGCTTTCGCTCCCAAACCAGGATGACCCGGGTCTGGTTCTTGCGTCAAAAGTCCCGGCTGGACGCTGCTTGCCGATCGCGTTCGTTGCGACGTAACCGCCAGTTCTCGTGGCCACCAGAAACGGGAAGCGGGCGCTTCCGGAGAAGCACCCGCTCCCTTTGCATCAGACCGTGTTTGGGATCAGGCCTTGCTTACGTCGGCCTCGATGGCCCGCTCGGGCGTCCCGATCGGAATGACCCGCGGGCGCATCTGCTCGGGCAGGTTACGCACGAGCTCGATGTGCAGCAGCCCGTCGGTCAGGCTCGCTCCGGTGACCTCGACGTAATCGGCGAGCTGGAAGCGGCGCTCGAAACTGCGCTGCGCGATGCCGCGGTGCAGGTACTCGCGCTGTTTCTCCTCGGGCTTCTTCTCGCCGCGGATCGTCAAGGCGGCGTCTTTCACCTCGACATTGATCTCGTCGGAGCGGAAGCCTGCGACGGCCATCGTGATCCGGTATTCGTTCTCGCCCGTCCGCTCGATATTGTAAGGGGGATAGCTGACGGCCTCGTCGCTGAAGCCCGACACGCTGTCCAAAAGCTGGACGAGACGATCAAAGCCGATGGTGGAACGGTAAAGGGGAGCAAAGTCGAGTCGCATCACAAGTCCTCCTGACAAGCGACATGTGGTCTGCCTGGCCAAGTGGCCCAGGCGCTGAAGCGGTGACCATCCTCGTAGGCATGGACACCACGGATGACTTGGTGCGTGCCCTCCGACTTTCAAGCCCTTCGCACTCGAAGCTGCCGTGGCGCTGCTAAAGGTAAACAACGCCTTCATCTCCCGTTCATCTTCGCGCCGCGATGCTGCGCTCCAGTGGGGGTCTCACGGAGTTTCCGGGAGGATCAGTGATGTCCTTGCGATTGCTGACCGCCGGCCTTGTCGCCGCGTTACCTTTGGCAGCTATTCCAGCAGCTTCGGCGGCCGACCTCGGTCCGCCGTCCGATTACGGATACTCGGAATCTCCCTACGACGATCCGAGATATGCGGATATCTACCGTGACCCCAAGCCGCCCTACGCGCCGCCATTTGCGAAGCCGTGTGCCGAGCGTGACTACGGTTGCTACGACGAGGGGTATGACCCACCGGCTCACGGTAAGTGGCGCGGCGAGTACCTCGAGCCATTACCGCCTCCGCCGGAATTCGATGAGTACCGCCCGCGGAAGGCCTATCTGCCCCCGGCGTGCCTGCCGCGACACGAGATCCGGCGCGCGCTGATCGAGGACGGCTGGTCCGACCTGCACGACTTCGAGTTCGGGAAACGGAAGGCCTTTCTCACTGCGCGGCGGCCGAACGGCTCGCTTTACCGGCTCGAGGTCGACCGCTGTGATGGCGAGGTGGTGCGCGCGGAGCGCGTCGAGCATGCCCATGCGCATTCCTGGTCATCGCGGCGGAAAGGTTACCCCACCTTCTGAACCGGCGGCTACGAAGCGCCTCCGGCAGTGCTTGGAGGCGCGTTTGCCGCTGGTCGAGGATTGCCGCCCTGCGATTGAACTTGCCTTCTTGCCGCTCATTGGTGAAGCCTAGCGCGATCGGGAAATTCGCCTACGCTCGCGGCAGGACGCGGGCGAATTTCTCGATCCGACTGGGCCGCCAACTCTGGCGAAGATCGGAATCGGGGCTCTGGGAAGGCAGCCGAACGGCATGGAACTGGTAGCCATCGCAAGAAATCCCGTGCCCAGCGGGGCGATCGTTGGAGCCTACGAAGGCTACGACGGCAATCCCATGCGCTTCGCCCGCTGGGAGCCCACGCGGGGGCAGGCGCGCGGCACGGTCTCGGTATTCACCGGACGCAGCGAGTTCATCGAGAAGTATTTCGAGGTCGTCGCCGACCTGCGCCGGCGCGGCTTCGCCGTGACCGTCATGGACTGGCGCGGGCAGGGGGGCTCCTACCGGCCGCTGCACAATCAGCGCAAGGGGTGGGTGCGCAGCTTCGCCGAGTACGACAAGGACCTCGCCTGCTTCATGGAGCAGGTGGTGCAGCCACAATGCCCGGCACCGTACTATGCCTTGGCGCATTCGATGGGCGGCCACATCCTGCTCAGGGTCGCCAGCCAACCCGGCTGTCCCTTCGAGCGGATCACGGTGCTGGCGCCGATGCTGCGCTTTCACGACAGCAAGGTCGGCACCTCGCAGCGTCTTGCCCGCATCTATGCCGCCCTGGGCACGATTTGCGGCTTCGGCCGGGCCTACGTCCGCGGTGGCTCTGATGACCCCGCCGATCCGGTAGTTTTCGAGGGCAATCCGCTCACCTCCGACGAGGCCCGCTTCGCACGCAATCGCGCGCTGATCGAAGCGGCCCCTCAACTCCTCCTCGGCGCGCCGACCATCGGCTGGCTCAACGCCGCCTACCGCTCGATGGACATGCTCAACGATCCGGCTTACGCCGAGCGCATTAGGGTGCCGCTCATGATAGGGATCGCCGGCCGGGATGTGATCGTCGATCCGCGCGCCACGGAGGCGTTTGCGAACAGGGTGAAGCTGTGCACCACGGTCATGCTTCCGTTGGCCCGGCATGAAATCCTGCAGGAAGCCGACGACATCCGCGGCCGCTTCTGGGCTGCGTTCGACGCCTACTTCGGCGTCGAGCCGGTCGCTTGAGCGTGCGAGGTCAGGACATGAGTGATGAGGTCAGGCGAGCAGTGACAGGGCTTCCTCGTGGACTCGGGGATCGCCGGCCGCCACGATGCGTCCGCCGCTGGCCGCCGATCCACCCTCCCAGGTGGTGATGCGCCCACCGGCACGCTCGATGATCGGAATGAGGGCCGCCACGTCGTAGGACTTGAGGCCGGTCTCGACGACGATGTCGATCATTCCGGCCGCGAGCAGGCAGTAGGCATAGCAGTCGCCGCCGTAGCGCACGGAGCGGACCCGCTCCTTGATCGCCTTGAGCCCCCGCTGATCCTTGGGCGACGAGAACAAGTGTGGGTCGGTGGTGGTGAACATCGCCTCGGCGAGGGAAGGGCAGGGCCGGGTCTTGATCCGCCGCTCCTTCCCGTCGGGTCCGCGGAAATGGCTGGAGCGCTGCCCCGACCAGAAGCGCTCGCGCGTGTAGGGCTGGTCCATCATGCCGATGACCGGCGCACTCCCGTCCATCAGCGCGATGAGCGTGCCCCACAGCGGCATGCCGAGAATGAAGGCGCGGGTGCCGTCGATGGGATCGACAATCCAGCGCATCCGCGCATCCGGGTTGCGCTGCCCGTACTCCTCGCCTTCCAGTCCATGGTCGGGGAAGCGCCTGGCAAGTTCCCTGCTGATGGCGCGCTCCGCGGCCCGGTCTGCGACCGTCACCGGATCGAAGCCGCCAGCGGCCGCCTTGTTCTCGATCGCGATGCGACGGCGGAAGTGCGGGAGGATGGCTGCGCCGGCGAGATCGGCGAAATCGTGTGCCGTCGAGATGTAGTCTGCAATCTCTGATCGAGCGCTCATGATCGTTGCCCCCGCTAGCCGTACCTCGAGATCGCTGCTTGCTAGCCGTCAAAACAGCCGTGTGCAATCGGCTCGAGGTCGAAAAACGGAGGTATTGCCGATTGCGTGTGTTGCCGGCGGGTTACAATCGCAAGAATATCTTCGTGCTTTTCGGCCGGACATCTTGAGACGACTCGTGAATGTCAGCATACCGTTGATGTGAGCCTGCGGCGGATTTCCGCAACGCTCACGCCCACCTTGGGCGATTCCTCCCTAGACTTGGGCCGTTCCGAAATGAGCGGCCTTCTTTTTTGTCAGGCCTTGACGAGATCTCCGGCATTCGCTAGGCCGACAGAGGTACACGCCTATGTCGTTGCTGCTCTGCAAAAAACGCAGTTGTTTTTTGTGCGCTGCACCTCTAGTTATTGCGGTGCGGCGGGCGAGCACTTCGCTCGTCTTTCGCAGCCCTCCTTGGGCGTTTCCTCCCTAGACTTGGGCCGTTCGGAACCCCGGACGGCCTCTTTTTTTGCAAGTCGGGACGGCTGAGGAAGGCTTTGATCCTGTATCGGAATTGTCAGGGCCTGGGGCGTTCCATCAATTGCGACGTTTCGTTCCGTTCTTGGCACTTGAAACGAGTTAACCCACACCACATACTTATGCGCGTGAGTTCGGTGCTTCCACCGGGCTCACAGCCCTCCTTTGGGCGTTTCCTCCCTAGACTTGGGCCGTTCGGTAACCCGGACGGCCTCTTTTTTTGCGCGCGCTGTGAGCCCGGGTCGCCTATTCGGCTGCGGCCCGCGGCGCGATGATGGGCGGCAGCTCCGAGAAGATGCGCGCGATCATCTGGACGAGATCGTGTCTGAGCCGGCCAAAGTTCGCCGTTCTCGTCAGCCGACTCTCGTTCAGGTAGAGACCCCGGTTGATCTCGATCTGCAAAGCGTGCACGCCCTTGAATGGCTGCCCGTAATGCTCGGTGATGAATCCGCCGGCATAGGGCCGGTTGAGCTGCACTTGATAGCCGCGCTGTGTGATCACCTCGCGGAACAGGCGCGTCACCTTTGCATCACATGAAGCGCCGAAGCGGTCGCCGATCACGAAGTCGGGGCGCGATCCGCTGGGCTGGTGGATCGAGGACGACGGCATCGAATGGCAATCGACGAGAATGGCGATGCCGAAGCGGCGCCTGGTCCGCTCCAGGAGCTGTGCAACCCGGGCATGAAACGGCTTATAGAGCCTCTCGATGCGCTCGATGGCCGCCGATAACGGCAGCGGCTCGTCGTAGATCTCCTCGCCGTCGGCAACGATCCGGGCCAGGGTGCCGAGCCCGCCGACGACCCGCATCGTCTGCGTGTTGGCGAAATGCGGCAGGGGCTCCTCGAAGAGCTCCGGGTCAAGCTCGTAAGGCTCGCGATTGACGTCGAGGTAAGCGCGCGGGAACCGGGCCGCAATCAGCGGCGCCCCAAGAGTGGCAACGTCGCCGAACAGCTCGTCGACGAAACAGTCTTCGGACTTGCGCAGGGTGTGCGCGTCGAGGCGCGAGCGTTCCAACAGGACGCTGGGGTAGACGTTGCCCGAGTGGGGTGAGCAGAAAACGAACGGCGTCGTCTGCTCGACCGGCTCGCGGACGACGAACGGCGGTGTCAGCTCCGCCAGGATAGACGCTCTTTCGCGCTGGGACATGGGTCCATGAAGTGATCAGAGTTGAGGCTCACTGTGCCGCAAGCCGGGGCGCAGTGTCTATGAGGCAAGTAGCATTGCCCCCATCGGCAGTGCGGCTCCGTAGACCCTCGGCCCGGCTCTGCCTGGCGTCTCATCGGTTGGTGTGAAGTGTGGTCGGTTCATTCCTCGTTTACCCAAATCGCGCCAGATTCCGCTGGCACGTGGCCTTTGACGCCCATATTCTGCGCTCCTTAGCAAAGCATAACGCGTAACCATGCCAGCTAAACCTTCGCGTCTGCCGATCGTACGCATCCTGCTCGCCGAGGACGACGAGTCGATGCGCGGCTTTCTCGAGCGGGCGCTGACGAAGGCCGGCTACGACGTCATCTCGTTCGCCAATGGAGCTGATGCGTATCAGCGGCTGAAGGAGGAGCCGTTCACGCTGCTGCTGACGGACATCGTGATGCCGGTGATGGACGGCATCGAGCTGGCGCGCCGCGCGAGTGAGCTCGATCCGGAGCTGAAGATCATGTTCATCACCGGGTTCGCGGCCGTGACGCTGAACACGGACCCGGGCGCGTTCAAGGATACGCGTGTCCTGTCGAAGCCATTCCACCTCAAAGACCTCGTCAGAGAGGTGGACCGGCTGCTTGCGGCGTAGGGTTCGCCAAGGCAGCGGAAGCGCTGGACGAACGCTTCCGGGTGGGCAATCAGGCCCGATCGCTCAGCATTTGCTGAGAGAGGCCGACACCTCGCGGATGTAATCGGCCCGGGCCGGCGTCACCGTGACCGACTGTTTGCAGCCCGAGCCAACGACCGTCATCTTCGCCGTGAAGAACTGGCCGCTCAGCACGACGTCGAAGCCTCCTTCCTTCACAACGCCGGCCACCGTGCCTTTGAGGCCGACGTAGATGTTGTCCTGCCAGCGCCCGACAACCTTATCCCCGCGCAACTCGAGATGGGTCGCCGCGTCGAGCTTGTAGTTGGCGCTCTTGCAGCGCAGGTTCTGCTGAAGCCGCGTGACACTGCCTTGGGGGATGTAGGTCACAACGCATTTGAAGCTCTCGGCCGG
>DASVDU010000294.1:0-4554 GCA_036380915.1 Hyphomicrobiaceae bacterium
CGACGCAGGCGCAACCGCATCTACCGGAGGTGGGCGATAGAGCAGCGCCAGCAGTACAGAGGCGACGAGCACCATCAACAGGACGAAGAGATAGCTCTCAGCAAGCCCCCAGCTCACGGCCACCCACGGCAGCACGAACAGCGCGAACGCAATTCCGATCGGCCAGGAGTTGACGAATATGCCCATGGCCGTTGCGATCTCCTTCCCGGCAAACCAGTCGGTGACCATCTTCGACATCAGGACGTTGAGCAGCACGCCGCCCGTTCCGGAGATCAGCCGGCCGGTGACCTGCCAGCGCCACTCGGGCAGCAGCGCGGTCATCGCCCCGCCGCCGATCATCAGCGCGAGACCGAACAGGACGACCTGCTTGTCACCGAACCGCCGCCCGATTTCCCCGCCGGGAAGTGCGATGATCATGCCAGGAGCCAAATAGAGGCCGATCAGCAGCCCGATGTCTGCGAGCCCGATGCCGAATTCGCGCATGATGACGGGCGACATGGCCGCGACGGATTGGAACTGGACGGCCATGGTCGTGCGCACCGCGAACAGGAGCGCAAGCACGCCCCAACGGTTCTGCATGATCGCCTCCCCCGAATTGCGTCGAGAGAGGCTAACCGCCTGATACTTTCAGCACAAGGAGTACCTGGCGGACGAACTCAGTGTTTTACAGGCAGGATCGAGCAGAAGCGTGCACCAATCGAAACCCAGCCTATATTGCCCCCAGCACGATGGAATTGGGAGTTGCCGATGTCCAACGCCAATCGCCAGGTCAAGCTCGCACGCCGCCCCGGTCTAGGGCCGCTGACGCGGGATGTCTTCGCCATCGAGGATGGGCCAATTCCGGAACCAGGCCCCGGCGAGTTTCGGGTGAAAATCGAATATGTCTCTCTCGACCCGGCGATGCGCGGGTGGGTCGCCGAAGGGCGCTCCTACATCGAGCCGGTGCCAGTCGGCGCGGTGATGCGCGGCTACGCCGTGGGGCACGTCGAGGCATCGAACCACCCGGACTTCAAGCCGGGCGATGCCGTCCAGGGATTGTTCGGCGTCCAGCAGTATGCCCTCTCGAAGGGCGATCGGGTGGTCAAGGTCGACACCAGCCTCGCTCCATTGCAGCGCTGGATCGGCGGACTGGGGATGCCTGGCTGGACTGCGTATTTCGGCCTGCTCGAGGTCGGCCAGCCGAAGCCGGGTGAAACCGTCGTGGTATCGGCCGCGTCGGGCGCCGTCGGCTCGGTTGTTGCGCAAATCGCGAAGCTCAAAGGTTGCCGTGCCGTCGGCATCGCAGGCGGGCCGCAGAAGTGCCAATATCTGATCGACGAACTCGGGCTCGATGCTGCCGTTGACTACAAGGCGGGCAATCTGGCGGCCGACCTCAAGGCGGCGTGCCCGCAGGGCGTCGATGTCTACTTCGAGAACGTCGGCGGAGAGATTCTCGATGCCGTCCTGCCGCTGATGAACACCTTTGGCCGCATCCCGCTCTGCGGACTGATCTCCGCGTACAACGCGACGACGCCACCGCCTGGCCCGCGGAACCTCAGATATGTGCTGACGCAGCGCCTGAAGATGCAAGGCCTCATCGTTTTCGACTGGGCCGACCGCATCCATGAGGCCATCCGCGACCTCGGCAAGTGGCATGCGGAAGGCAAGCTCAAGATCCGCGAGGACGTGCGCGAGGGCGGTCTCGACGCATTCCCGGACGTGCTCAACCTGCTCTACACGGGCGGGAACCAAGGCAAGCTGGTTCTGAAGGTGTGAGGGAATGCGGGGGGCGAGGACAATCTATTTCGTGCGCCACGGCGAGACGGACTGGAACGCAGCGCGGCGGCTGCAAGGCCAGACCGACATCTGCCTGAATGACGTCGGCCGCCGGCAGGCGGCGCGGAACGGCCATGTGCTGAAGAAGCTCGTTTCCGAGATCGCAGCATTCGATTTCGTCGCCAGCCCGCTGGCCCGCACGCGAGAGACGATGGAGATCCTGCGCGAGGCGATCGGCCTCGACCGGCCAGGCTACCGGACCGATTCGCGCCTCATGGAGGTGAACTTCGGCCACTGGGAAGGCCTCACCTGGGCCGAGCTGCCGGATCGCGATCCGGAAGGCTACCAGGCCCGTCTCGCCGATCCCTTCGGCTGGCGCCCGCGAAACGGTGAAAGCTATCGCGACCTGATGGAGCGCGTTGCAGGCTGGCTCGAAAGTCTAGAAGGCGACGCTGTGGTGGTCTCGCACGGCGGCGTCAGCCGCGTCCTGCGCGGTCATCTGCTCGGCATCGACCCACGTGAAGTGCCGTATCTCGACGTGCCCCAGGACAAGGTGCTGGTACTGAGGCCGGGGCATATGGCCTGGCATTAGCGAGCTTCGGCCGCCCTGAGCGGGATCAGGCGCGGCCGAAGACGTGCCAGGAATCGCCGTCAGAAGCAGCGGCGGTCCGCAGGATAGCAGCTACCCTTGCGGAATACGGGGTCGTAGCAGCATTTCTCGCTGGCATTGCATATCCAGCTCACCTGCGCTCCGTCCCGGGTCGGGGCGATGCACCTTTTGCGGGTAAAAGCAATCGGACTGTACGTGCGAACGGGGCGATAAATGCCGTCAGCCCGTGCTTCTTGGCTCAAAGGCATGGCAAACACCAGGGCGAGCGCGCACCCGAAAGCCGCGATCCAACACTTCATTCTTTCCTCCACGAAAAGTCACGCGACGCCCCCATTGTCGCAAATGCGTGAGACAAGCGCTTGCTTCAACTTGAAGTTGCCTTAATGCAAGGTTTGAGGCACTGACCCGAAACGGTTCGAGAGCTGACGCAGCGCGAGCGACCTGCATCTCATCAAGCGCTAAGTTGCCGGAACTCTTGGGGTCTCATGGAACCTGCTGATTAGCGCCGAGTTGCCCGCATGACGGGGAAGTGGCGGTGCAATTTACAAAGGGTGCCTCATGGGACTCCTTCTTTCAGCGGCTCAACGGTTCGTCACCCCGCAACTCATCGGGCGGATGGCCACAGCGTTAGGTATTGATCCGAAGCTGGCGGAAAGCGCCGCCTCCGCCGGCATCCCAGCCATTCTCGCCGGCTTGTCGCAAATCGCCGGCAGCACGAGCGGCACGCAGCGACTGGCAGGCGCGACTGCGAAAGTGCCGGCAGGAATGCTCGACGACATTGGCTCTCGCCTGTCGAACCCCGACGGGATAATCGAGCAGGGTCAGTCGTTGCTCTCCTCGCTGCTCGGTAGCGGCGCATCGAACATGTTGATGTCGAGCCTCGCCCGATACGTCGGCAGTACTGAAGGATCCATGCGCTCCCTCGTCGGACTGCTGGTGCCAGTTATCATGGGGGTGCTCGGGCGCCATCAGCAGACAATGGGCGGCGATGCCTCAGGGTTGGCGCAACAGTTGCGCTCCGAAGCCAGTGACTTCAAAGCGGCCATGCCCTCCGGGCTTTCGAGCATGCTCGACTCCAGCGGCTTCTTCGATCAGGTCGGCGCGCCGCAGGCGGCTGCTGCCGGTTCGGGAGCCACCCGAGAAGATTTCAGAGAAGGCACTGCCGGAGAACGGGCGGCGCGGCCAACACCTACCCCAACGCCGAGAGCGCAACCTGCGCGCAGCGATTGGAGCTGGGCTTATTGGGCTTTGCCACTGGCCGCCCTCATCGGTGGTCTCATCGGGTACATGCTCGGCGGCGACCAGCGGGTAGGCGATATGACGACTGCTCTCCGGACGCCCGACATATCGAACGCCAGGCCGATGAACAGCTACATGCGTCAGCCGGTCTTCAGTCAGGCGGGCGAGCCGCTCGGCACGGTCGAGGACATTCTCATTGCTCGGGATGGGCAGGTGATGGCTGTTCTGAGCACCGCGCAACCGCTCGGATTGGGCGAGAAGCGCATCGCCGTGCCGATGCCCAACATCGAGATCGCCACGCGTGATGGAAGCACGCAGCTCGTCTTCAAAGGTTCGAGGGACACTCTGGCCGACTTCCCGGCCGTCGACGGAACCACGGGGAGCAGTGGTGTAACTGGTGTCGCGCCGACTCCACCCAGCACCCCGGGCACCACGACGACGCAGCCTCAGCAGTAGGGGCAGGGCAGCCGGTAGTCGGCCGAGCCCAGGCAATCAATAACGGGGCAAAAGCTCGGCACTGAATATTTCTAAACCGCCTCCCGCTATGGGTGCCTGAGGCGGTTCATTTTTGGTTCGCGAGACCGCCGGCGGTCTCGGTTTCGTGAATTCGAACAGCGGTAGGTGGGACCGCGCTCTGAAAATGTCGAGAGCCGAAGCAGCGGCAGCTTCGGCTCTCTCATGCGTATGACGTGACAAGCAAAACGGTTGCTCAGGCCGTCCTGCGGCCACGGCGACCAGCTCGCGCGTGCTTCGAGCCGGATTCGCTGCGACGAAGACCTTGGGCGTGCGATGCCCGCCGTCCTCAGCCGCCCACCAATACTTGATACTGGTGCACCATCGCTCCGTTAGCTCCCGCGCGCTACGGGACCAACGAATCACAATAGTGCAATCCCTGCTTAAGCCTGTCGTCGTTCGCTGTCATCAGAAGTTCGCGGGTTCGCCTAAAGGCA
>DASVDU010000295.1:0-12027 GCA_036380915.1 Hyphomicrobiaceae bacterium
AACGCGGAAAATAACCTGGCGCTCAGGCTCGCAGATCCGCTCGATCAATGCTTGATCGGCGTATTCGGGGCGCTTGGCGATCACGAGGCCGATGCTTTCGAGCACCTCCCTCACAGCCTGGTGGAACTCGACCTCGCCGGCATTGCGCCGCAGAACATCGGTGAAGATCGGCCCTAGCTTATCGTCCAAAGGAGACACCGTCGTAATCCTCGACAATATGCGAACGCAGCAAAGTGGTTCCAGGCACTGCGCCCGGGCGCAATGGACCGACTACTCAGTCTGCGTGCAAACCCCCGACAGAAAACCCCGAGCTGGTGCATCGGGAAGATGAGCTTCCTTACAGCAATGACCGTTTTTTGAGCAAGGTGGTTAGTAGCGCATAGAACAATTCGCCACGGCCCCAACGAAAGTTGGAGGCCGCAGCGGAAGGCAAAGTGCGCCCCGTAGCGTTGTCAAAATGGCAGCTAAAGCTTGATCTTCGGGTCCAGCCAGTCCCTCAGCGAATCGCCGAACAGGTTGAACGCGAACACGGCGAAGCTGATGGCGAGGCCCGGAAAGATGATCATCCAGGGCGCCTGCTGATAGAACTCCTCCGAGCTGCCGGAGAGCATCAGGCCCCATGCCGCCGTCGGCTCGGTCACGCCCAGGCCCAGGAACGAGAGCGAGGCCTCGAGCAGGATCGCCTGGGCGATGAACGCCGTGAACATGATCAGGAACGGCGCCACCACGTTGGGCGCGATATGCCGGAAGATGATGCGAGCGTGGCCGTAGCCGGCCGCGCGGGCTGCATCCACGTAAGGCATCTCCCGGATGGCGAGTGCGGCGGACCTCACCACGCGCGCGACCTTCGGCACCATCGGGATGGCGATGGCGACGATGAGGTTGAGATCCAGCCCGCCGACCGGCCATTTTCCCAGGACGGCGACGACGGCGAGAGCCAGCACGATGATGGGGAAGGACAACAGGATGTCCATGAAGCGCTGGATCAACATGTCGATCCGTCCGCCGAAGTAAGCGGAGACGACGCCGATCACGGCGCCGATGCCCGACCCCAGCAGCGAGGACAGGAAGCCAACGGCCAATGCCGTGCGCGCGCCATAGATGATGCGCGAGAATACGTCGCGTCCAAAGGCATCTGTCCCCATCGGATGATCCAATGACGGCGGTGCCAGCATGGCACCGTAGTCGAGCGCCAGAGGATCGTACGGCGCGACGTATTCGGCGAAGATGCCGGCGATGAAGAGCGCGATGATGAACACGAGCCCGGCGGCACCGAGCGGCTGCGTGAAGGCGAACTGCAGCAGCGGATGCCGCTTCTTCGGCACCTTGTAGGTGATCTGCGGGGTTTCTTCGGCAATGGCCATATCAGCGGTACCGGATGCGGGGATCGAGTGCGGCGTAGAGCAGATCGACCAGGAAGTTGATGACGATGAAGAACGTCGCGACCAGCATCACCAGGGCCTGAACCATGGTGTAGTCGGCGCGCGTCACCGTCTCGACGAACAGCTTGCCGATGCCATTGAGGTTGAAGACCTGCTCGGTGACGACCAGGCCACCGATCAGGAACGCGAACTCCAGGCCGATCACGGTGACAACCGGCAGCATGGCGTTGCGCATCGCGTGGCGGGCCACGACGAGCCGCTCGAAAACGCCTTTGGCCCGCGCGGTGCGGATGTAGTCCTCCTGCAGCACCTCCAGAATCGTCGAGCGGGTCATGCGCGTCGCGACGGCCGAGTATCGATAACCGACCGCCATCGCCGGCCAGATGAGCTGCGAAAGATTGGTCCAGGGGTCCTCGTAGATCGGCGTGAAGGTCAAGGGCGGGATCCAATTGAAAGTGAGCAACAGGCCCAGGATCATCAGCATGCCGAGCCAGAAGGACGGTACCGCGAGACCCGCGATTGCGAAGACCTGGATGATGCGGTCGATCCAGGTATCCTTGAAGAGCGCGGCGAGCGTACCCAGCGGAATGGCGATCAGCGTCGCCAGGATGGTCGCCATGATGGCCACCTGCATGGACAGCTCCAGCCGGCTTGAAATTTCCTCCCAGACGGGACGGCCCGTCCACATCGAGACGCCGAAGTCACCGACGGCGAGGCCCGTCATCCAGTCGATGAACTGCTGCCATAGCGGCTGGTCGAGACCGAGGCGAGCGCGTTCCTGCGCCAGCACCTCCGGGCTCACCTGCCCGCCTTCCATCAGGAATCGCAGCTCGACGATATCGCCGGGCATCATGCGTAGCAGCAGAAAGACGAGAACCGCCACGCCCAGCAGGGTCGGTATCATCAGGAGCAGGCGGTTGATGGTGTAGCGAAGCATCGCGAGCCGATCGAAAACTCAAAGGCGAAAAGATGGACCGGGCAGTCCGGCATAGAGCCGGACCGCCCGCTCTATTGCTGACCACCCGTCACTGATCGAGCCAGACGTCCTGAAGGTCCTGGTTCAGGTAATGGCTTGGCGACATGTGCCAGCCCTTCAACTGCTTCCAGGTCACCACGATGCGGTGCCACCAGATGGTCGGGATCGTGTAGGCCTCCGTCAGAGCGTGCTTCTCGAACTCGCGCAGGATCTGCTTGCGCTTCTCGACGTCGAGCTCGCCCTTTTGCGCGTCGTAGAGCTCGTCGAGCTTCCGGTCTATGGCGCGCGAATAGTTGATGGGCGACCTGTCGGACGAGATATACTTGGCGAGCTGCAAATTCGGATCGTCGACCGCGTCGCAGTTGAAGTCGAGGCCCGCCTCGTAGTTACCGCCACGCAGATTGGCGATATAGGCCTTCGTCTCCGGCTGGTCATGCTCGACGGAAACACCGATCTGCCGCCACTGGTCGATCAGGAAAACACCGACCGGCGTATAGGGCATCGGCACGTTGCGGTTCATGAGCTTGAACTTCAGGTCGCTCACGCCAGCCTCCTTCAGAAGCTTCTTGGCTTCTGCCCGGGAGGCCTTGATGTCACGCGAGAACCCGGGAAGCTTCTCCAGCTCCTCCGGAGGCGTGGCCAGCTCGTAGCCGGGCCGCAGCACACCACCAACGTGGCGCACAAGGGCGATCTTGGACAGAGCTTCGGCTCCCTGCCAGCGATCCACCGCCAGAGACAACGCCCTGCGGACGCGCGCGTCGTCGAACGGTTTCTTCTCCGTGTTGAAGGTCACGACGAGGCTGCAGATCCAGGGGCTTTCGTGCACCTCGATCTTGTCCCCCAGCGCGCTCACAAGCTTATCGCGATCAGCCGGCGAATGGCCGCGGAACTCGGCGAGCACTTCGCCCGCCTGCAGCGCGTTCACGCGCGCCGCAGTGTTGGTGATGAAGATAGCGCGGTAACTATCGAGATATGGCCGGCCCTCGACGTGGTAGTCCTCGAACCGCTCACCGATCCAGTGCGAGCCGGCAGCATGCTCGACGAACTTGAAGGGCCCGGTGCCGAGCACGTTCCGCTCCGGGAACCTCGGGTCCTCCTTCAGCTTCGCAGCGCTATAGATGCAGTCCCACGGCGAAGCGAAATTCGTCAGCATCGACGCGTTCCGCTCCTTCAGCTTGAAAACGACGGTGTATTCGTCCGGCGTTTCGATGGAATCGATGTCCGCGTAAGCCGCCTTGCGGATCGATCTTGCGCCGCCCTGGGGATTGCGGATGCGTTCATACGTTGCCTTGACGTCCTCCGACGTGAATGGCGTGCCGTCGTGGAACTTCACGTTCTTCTTCAGTTTGAAAGTGTACGTTAGACCATCCGCAGACTGCTCCCAGGACTCCGCAAGGTCACCGACGACCTTCGGGTAATTCTCCGGATCGAACTTGAGCAGTGTGTTGTAATGCGGGCGCACCGGATGGATGAATGCGAACGAGGTTGCCGCGTGGCAGTCGTAATCCGGCGGCTCGGCGCTCACAGCAAAGCGCAACTCACCGCCAGTTTTTGGCGTCTGCGCATCGGCAACCGCCGGCAACAGAGCGACCGCAGTAGTGAGTGCCACGGATAATAGGAGCTTTCTCGGCATCAGTTCCTCCCAGCCAAGGTGAACGTGAAAGTCAGCACCTGTTTAGATGTTGATGCAGGCGGCGTAGTGATCCTTCCCGAATTTGCGCAGTTCCGGAATGGCGACCTTACATTCCGCGGTCGCTCTTGGGCAACGGGTGCGGAAAACGCACCCGGATGGCGGGTTGAGGGGGCTCGGCACCTCACCGCTCAAGATCGTATGCTTGCGCGCTCGTTCGGCCTTCGGATCAGGCACCGGCACGGCCTCGAGCAGCGCCTGCGTATAGGGATGGAGCGGGTTTTCGTAGAGGGAGTCGCGGTCCGCGATCTCCATGACCCGGCCAAGATACATGACCACGATCCGGTGCGAGATGTGCCGCACCACGGCAAGGTCGTGAGCAATGAAGAGGTACGTGAGCCCGTACTTCTCCTGCAACTCCTCGAGGAGATTGATGACCTGTGCCTGGATCGAGACATCGAGCGCTGAGACCGGCTCGTCGCAGACGATGAACTTCGGCTCCATCGCCAGCGCACGCGCGATGCCGACGCGCTGGCGTTGTCCTCCGGAAAGCTCGTGCGGATAGCGGTCGGCCATGTACGGATAGAGACCGACCTGGGTCAGCAGATTTTCGACGCGTTCCCGCGCAGCCTTCCTGCTCGGAACCATGCGGTAGACCAGGAGCGGCTCGGAAATGATCTGGCCGATGGTCATGCGCGGGTTGAGCGACGAATAGGGATCCTGGAAGATGACCTGGATACGCCGGCGGACATCGCGCAGGGTGTCGTGAGCCGCCGTGGTCAGATCCTTGCCCTCGAACAGGATCGCGCCGGACGTGGCCTCCTCGAGCTTCAGCACGAGGCGGCCGACCGTCGTCTTTCCGCAGCCCGACTCACCCACGAGGCCCAGCGTCTGCCCGGGCGCGATGGAAAAGCTGACGTCGTTGACCGCGCGCACGACCGAAGGTTCCCGGCCGAACAGCTTCGAGCCCTGCGAAACGACAAAATGTTTCGTGAGGCGCTCGATGCGGACCAGCGGCTCGGCATCACCAAGATCCTTGTCCTGCTTGGCGGCGCCGATCGCGGTGGACAGCCCGATGGCTTGCGGCCCCTTCTCGGCGAGCTCGGTCGCCCGGATGCAGGCGGAGAAATGGCCGTCCTCGACCTCGATGAGCGGCGGCTGCTTAGCCTTGCAGGCGTCGATCGCAGCGGCGCAACGCGGTGCAAACCGGCAACCCTCGGGTGGCGAAACGAGGTTCGGCGGCAGCCCTTCGATGGTCTCCAGCTTGGCTTCGCGCGGCCTGTCCAGCCGCGGCACCGAACGCAGCAAACCGTAGGTGTAAGGGTGACGCGGACGCTCGAAGACATCGTCGGCCGTCCCCTGCTCCACCATGCGCGCCGCGTACATCACATTCACGCGATCTGCGTAGCGCGCCACCACGCCGAGGTTGTGCGTGATGATGACCATGGCGATGCCAAGCTCGCGCGACAGATCCTTCATGAGCTGCAGGATCTGCGCCTGGATGGTCACGTCGAGCGCGGTGGTGGGCTCGTCTGCGATGATGAGCTTCGGGTTACAGGCGAGCCCGATGGCGATCATCACGCGCTGGCGCATGCCGCCGGAGAACTGGTGCGGGTACTGGTCGAGCCGCCGCTCGCCATCGGGGATTCCGACCTGACGCATCAGCTCGGCCGCGCGGGCTCGCGCCTGCTCCTCGCTCATGCCGAGATGGATCATCAGCGGCTCCATGATCTGGAAGCCGATGGTGAGCACCGGATTGAGCGAGGTCATCGGCTCCTGGAAGATCATGGAGATCTCCCGGCCGCGGATCGCGCGCATCTCCTCTTCGCTGAGCTTCAGCAGGTCACGGCCCTGGAACATGATCCGGCCGGCGACGATGCGTCCTGCCGGCTTGGCCAGCAGCCGCATAACGGTCATAGCCGAAACGGATTTTCCGCAGCCGGATTCGCCGACCAGCGCCATCACCTCGCCGGGCTTGACCTTGTAGGAAAGGCCCTCCACCGCGCGCACGACCCCGGCCGAAGTGACGAAGTGGACGTGCAGATTGTCCACCTCCAGAAGCCAGGGTGCGGATGCGGGAGAGGGTGCCGCGTCCCTGTCCGACACGGCCTCGGCAACCAGTTGTGCAGTCACGGTTGGGCCAAACCCGGCCGCTCAGAACCGCGGCTCCTCGAGCATATGGCAACGATGACGAAGCCGCTGGACCGACGGCATTGGGCGATCGCGTCTGTACTACTGGCCATCAATACTCTCGACCTGGCGCGCACTTGCGTGCCCGCCGTCCTCCCATTTCGTTCGCAGATCAAAGGAAACAAACAGCGGCGAGCAGTCCCGGCGGACTACCTGCACGCGTTACGCTTTGATCTTGCTTGGCGATTACCTCCGAAGGTGTGGAGGTCGCCTCCCTGCCCATGCATAGCGCCCTATCGGCCACACGACAACCCGTTCGTCCTTAAACTTGAGGCGGAGTGTCGTTGCGGCCATGAGAGGTCTGCAGCCATCGCTCGCGCAATCGATGTCCGGTTTCAGGAATCGATCAGGCCGCAGCGGGGATGCGCCGCCGCGGCCCGATAGCATTGCTGCGGAATTGGGCTCAACGCAGATAGGGGCAGAGCCGCTCTTCGCCGGAACGCGTGATGATCGTGCCGGTCTCGTAATCGAAGGAGCGGAAGTCCCTTGCGCAGCGGTCGAAGCGCTCCCGCGCCGAGGATTCGCTGATCCCCTTGGCGATCAACGCCCCGATGATCCCGACCGCCAGCCCGGCGCCAAAGGCGCCTGCGCCACCATGATGATGATGGTGGTGGTGGTGGCGATGCCGCCAGTAACGCACCTCGATCACCTTGGCCGTTTCGGCTCCGCCCGCGTACTGATCCCCTGCAACGGCCGGAACGACGGCACCCGAAGCCGGCACCGCAGTCACCGGAGCAGGCATCGCCACGCCTGCTAAAGCGGGTTGCACCATCATGGCACCGCACAGCAGTGTCGCAACGAAAGTCCTCTTCATCGAAAGGCTCTCCTCTAAGCCGATAAGGAGCAGCAGAGCTCGTGTTGCATCTATCGCCTCATTCCGGAGCTCAGATGGCAACTTTAAGTCTTCTCCTTGCGCCAGCGTTTCGGCTCCGGTCTCCTTCGTGGAGACCAGCGCTAACACGGCAGTGGTTTCCGGCAGATGTAGGAAAAGCCAACATTTCTGCTATGGCGGTATCGTTCTGGCGCTGGTGCAATGCGCCGCTTTGGCGCGCTGCCGCGCGGGGGGGAAGAGTTTGGCGGACACGGGCGTCCGCGACAGTCCGACCCTTCTGCAATCCGTGCAGCGCGCTTTCCGGTGAGCGGGCGTCCGAACAATTCGGAATATCAGGCCGAAGCAGCCGAAGGGCGAACGCCGCATTATTGTGTCTGCACGTCTCTTGCGTCTGCTATCACTGCACGTCGGGAGGTCCCTTGAAGCGCTCCTCGACCTGGGAAGCCCAGCGGAAGAACGCGTGCCGGAGCACGTCTATGTCTTCATTCAGGGTGGCAGCCGCCTCGCTCTTCTTCGCCTCGCCTGACTGGAGCCTACGGCGCAATTCCGCATGCCTGCGCAGCATGTCGTCCCACTCCCGCCGGAGCTCGCCGGTGATCACATCGTGCTGCTCGAGATCTTTGCGCGCCTTCTCGATGCGAGCCTCGAGATCCTCCAGCCGGCGAGTTGCTTCATCCTCCCGGTCGTTCATGTGTCACTCCAGTCCGTTCTTTGCACCCGAAGTCGGTAATTTGAAGACGCGGCAGCCCGGCCCGACGTTCCTGAGACGATGATTCCCTCGCCGACGGCCTGTTGACGGGGGTCGTCCGGCAGCCCCACTGTGGGCGCCGTGCCTGCAACGCTGGAGTGATCTGCTTGATCTCGCTCGACGACGTCATTGCTGCCCGCAACCGGATCGGGCCCTACATCCGCAGTACGCCGATGCTGCGGGCCGCAGCCCTCAAGCAGGCGTTGCCGTACCAAAACGTGTCGCTGAAGCTCGAGTGCCTGCAAGTCACCGGCTCATTCAAGGCCCGAGGCGCCATGAACCGGGTGCTCGGCGCAGCGCCGGAGGAACTGAAGGCCGGGCTGGTCACGGCCTCCGGCGGCAACCACGGGCTCGCGGTGGCGCGAACGGCGCACGTGACCGGCGTTCCCGCCACGGTGTTTTTGCCAAGCAACGTCTCTCCGGCCAAGGTCGAGAAGCTGAAGGGCTGGGGCGCTCGGATCGAGATCGGGGGCAAGGTCTTCGACGAGGCCAACGAGGCAGCCCTGGCCCATGCCAGCCAATCGGGCGCGCTTTATGTGCACCCCTACGCCGACCCGCTCGTCGTTGCAGGCCAGGGCACGCTGGGACTCGACATCGTCGATTCCATGCCGGACCTCGATGCGATCCTGATCGCCATCGGCGGCGGCGGCCTCATCGCTGGGATGGCGACGGCCATCAAATCGCTTCGACCATCGGTTCGTATCATCGGCGTCGAGCCGCAAGGCGCCCCGACGCTCCAGGCCAGTCTTGCTGCGGGCCGCGTGGTGATGTTGCCGGAGATCACCACGTCCGTTGCAACGATGGCGGCGCAGCGAACGGATGAGCGCGTCTTCGAGATCGCCCGGCGGCACGTTGCCGAGGTGGTGCTGGTGAGCGACGACGAAATGCGGGCGGCCGCACGCTGGTTGTGGTTCGAAATGGGCATCGCTGCTGACCTGTCCGGCGCCGCCGCGATCGCGGCCCTGCAATCAGGCCGTCTCGACCTCCCGCCCGAAGCCAACATTTGCGCGCTCGTCTGCGGTGCTGGGCCGGACGGAATCGCCTGACCGGCGTCCCGTGGCTCCTCAGTCCGGGGCGCCCCGCGCGTTGATGCTGGAGAGCTTGCTGTCGAGATGATAGCTCCACCGGGCCATATGCGCCCGGAAGGCTGCGACCCCTGCGTCGGCGGACGGGTCTGCCTCGTTGGCGCACTTGGCCAAGATCGGCTGCGACGCGCGTTCGATGTAGGCATCGTCGATGCTCGCCGCTTCGACCTCGGATGCGCCGATAGCCGCCGCGAGCCTGGTGAAAAATTGATCCGCCTCGCTCATCAGGCAGCCATGCACACCTTCGCCGGCGGCCACGCCGGGGCTACCTGTCGTGAGCGGCAGCAGCGAAACGGCAGCAATGAGCGAGGCCGCCAGTCGCCGGCGGCCCGGAGAGGATGTGCGCATGATCATCCCTGGTCTGTGCAAGTTCCGGCGTGGCTCTAATTGGCGATTATGGCTTTTTCGGAAATCGAGGCGTGTCGTCCCGATTTGCGCGCGGAAATTGCATCGAACAGATTACTCGCCGCGAAACAGGTTCCGCGGACCCTCTACAGCCAGGACCGTCAGGAAGGCTGCGATGCTAAGCACCGCGAAGCCGGTTGCCAGCGGCTGGATCGTCCCGTCGAAAAATCCGCCGATCCCCCATCCGAGCAGGGCCCCGGCCGCGGTCGTATAGAAGCCCACGAAGGATGACGCCGTACCCGCGACGGCCCCCATCGGCTGCATGGCAATGGCATTGAAATTCGGCATGATCAGCCCGAAGGCAAAGAACAGGGCCGCCACCAGAACGGCAAAGACCAGCAACGGTGGCTTCCATGGCGCCAGGATCATGAGCAGAAGCGCGCTTGCGCAGAAGGCGACCAGCGCCGTGTGCGAGACCCGCCGCATCCCGTGCCGCTCGACGAGCTGCGCATTGGTAAAGGCAGCGATTGCCTGCACGCCCGCGACCGCCCCGAAGACGAGCGGAAAAGCTGCGCCAAGGCCGTAGACGTCGACGAAAACCTGCTGAGCGCTATTGATGTAGGCCATCAGGCAGCCGAACACGAACCCGATCGCAACGGAGTATCCGACCGTCTGCAGCGACGTGAACGTCCAGCGCAGCGCCGTTGCGAGCTTGATCCGCCGCCGCGACGCGTTGGTCGCGTGCGTCTCGGGCAGCCGGTAGCCCGACCAGACGAGGCAGGCTATGCCGACGCAGAGCAGAAACTCGAAGATCAGGGTCCAGTCGCCAAGGTAGAGCAGCAGTTGGCCGAGACTGGGCGCCAGCACTGGAACAGTGATGAAGACGATCATCACAAGGGAGGTGACGCGCGCCATCTCCCAGCCGCTGAAGAGGTCTCGGATGACGGCAATGGAGACGACACGCGAGGACGCGGCCCCGAAGCCCTGCACGGTGCGTGCGAGAAAGAGAAGCAAGAAGCTGTCGACGGTGGCTGCGGCAAAGGAGCCGACGGCGAAAATGACGAGGCCCACCATCAGCATGGACTTGCGGCCAAAGCGG
This sequence comes from Hyphomicrobiaceae bacterium, assembly GCA_036380915.1. Lineage (GTDB taxonomy): Bacteria > Pseudomonadota > Alphaproteobacteria > Rhizobiales > Hyphomicrobiaceae > ZC4RG25. The sequence goes on from DASVDU010000295.1 coordinate 10,288, forward strand.
TCGGACAGCGGCCCGAAGACGATCTGCCCGGCAGCAAAGCCGATCATGTAGCTCGTCACGACGAGCTGGCTGTCATTCGCATCGGCCAGCCCGAAAAAGCTGCCGATCTGCGGCAGGGCCGGAAGCATGATATCGATCGACAGCGCGGTGAGCGCCATCAGCAGGGCCATCAGTGCCACGAACTCGCCGAAGGACGTCGGCAACGCCGGTCCGCCCAAGCGGCTCGCGCGCGACTGATCTGGTCTATCGCCGATCTCGTTCATGCAGTTTCCGCATCCTCACCGTGCACGGTGCCTCTCCTCGAGTAAGGTCAAATCGGCCAGTTCCCCGCCCGCAAGGGGACGATCAGCATGTCAGCATTGTGGGAAACGCCGGAGCGCAATCATGGCAGCGCCCGGCGGGGAGGAGTACCGGAAGCGAATGCTCGTCTGATAAGCGGCCTATCTGGCCAGCTTGGCTGGGATGTGGCCAAACCCGCCGCCTCTATGCACATTTACCTAACAGCTACATAACAACTCTCGAACGGCAGATCGGGCAACCTTCCCCCGCGAAAATTGATCGAGATCAGAAGAACCTGCGGTCTCACGACACCAGTCAATCTGCCTCCTTGTCCTGGATGGGCTTCATTCGGGTTGGAGGATCGCAGCACTTGCGAAACATCTCCCTTTCCACCGAGCTCGGCTGTCCTTAATCTGTATACGATTTTGATTCGCGTAATCGGCTCGTCTCAGCGGCAAGCCTAAAGCAAGTGTCTGCGCGTATGGATCAAGAGGAGACTGCATCAACGATCGATTAACCGCAACTGAGCATTGTCAGTCTCGGCAGACTGCCAAGGGGGAGAATTCTGATGGTGCAGGGGAGATGGGCCATCAGCGCTGTTGCTGCGCTGAGCGGGGCCATTGCGTTTGCGAGTGGGGCATACGCTGGTAGTCTGAAGGACTACTCTGAGCCGGAACCAATATCGACACCGAAATCGACGGTGACTTTCTCCGGTTCGGACTGGGCGAAGGACTCATCCTACTTCTACTCCGGCGTTATCTACGCGCTCAATCGGGATCTCGGGCGCGATGGGGTTGTGCTGCGCGGGTTCGCCGGCGTGCCGATGTTCGAATACGATGGTGGCGCCGAAACAATCGACGGCGATGGCATCCAGGGCGATCTGATGATCGGCTACATGTGGCAGCGCCCGTTTGCCACCTTCAGTGCTTTCGTGGGCGTGGAATACCAGGACTATGATCTCACGCCCGATGATCCGACCAACAAGGTGAGGGGCAGCGAGACAGGGTTCAAGGTGGCCGCTGATCTCGCCTCAGCTTATGAATCACCGCTCTACTTCAACCTGAGCGGCTCATACTCGACGGCCTTCGACAGCTACTGGGCACAGGGCCGTATCGGCTACAACGCCGGACGGTTCGTGATCGGCCCCGAGGTCATCGCGGTGGGCAGCGAAGGCTTCGATGCTCGTCGGGTCGGCGGATTCGCCACGCTGCGCTTCGAGCTGTCGCCGGCGATTTCGAGCGAGATCACCGTATACGCCGGTCATCAGTTCGTGGACGACGAAGGCGGGGAATCGTCCAGGGGCGGCGAAGGAACCTACGGCGGCGTCGGTTTCACTCTCGTGTTCTGACGCAGGATATCTTCTGCCATAGGATATCCGCTGGCCAGCCCTGGGCGAGGCCAGCGGATTTTCATTTACTCGCCGACGTGCACGCGCTGGGGCGGCGGCAGACTCAAGGTCGT
>DASVDU010000296.1:0-28121 GCA_036380915.1 Hyphomicrobiaceae bacterium
GACGGGCGCGAAGATCGGCATCGGCGAGCACATCAAGGAGGTGCAACGCATTTTCCGCCCGGTCTTCAACGCGACCGATCTCAAGCCGGACGGCGGCGATTTCGACCATCTGTTCGCCGATGGAGAGGACTTCCACATCGGTGAGCTCGAAGTCGAGGTAATCTACACCCCTGGGCATACTCCTGCCGACATCTCCTACAAGATCGGTGACGCGGTGTTCGTCGGAGACACGCTGTTCATGCCGGACTACGGCACGGCGCGGGCAGACTTTCCGGGCGGGGATGCGCGCAAGCTCTACAGGTCGATCCAGAAGCTGCTTGCGCTTCCGCCCGAGACGCGGCTGTTCATGTGCCATGACTACAAGGCGCCGGGCCGCGACACCTACGCCTGGGAAACGACCGTCAAGGAGCAGCGCGAGAACAATGTTCACCTCAAGGGTGGGGTGACCGAGGACGCGTTCGTCGCGATGCGCACCGCCCGTGACGCGACGCTGTCTGCTCCGAGACTGCTGCTGCCGTCCATCCAGGTCAACATCCGCGCGGGCCGATTCCCGCCGGCGGAGGACAACGGCGTGCGCTATCTCACTATTCCGGTGAAGTTGAAGGGTGGCGCGGAAGCGGCGGTCTGATCCTTAGGATGGACGGCCGGGCATGTCGGTGGAGCACCAGTCGCATTGGGAGCGGGTCTATTCGAGCAACGCCGAGGACCAGGTGAGCTGGTTCGAGGCGGTCCCCGAGACCTCGCTCTCGTTGATCCGCGCCTGCCAGCTGCCGTCCGATGCCCTCATTCTCGATGTCGGCGCGGGCGACTCTCGCCTGCCCGACGCCCTGCTCAGGCAAGGTTTTGCGAACGTCGCCGTGCTGGATGTTTCGGCAGGCGCGCTGGAGAAGACGAAGGCGCGGCTTGGGCCACTCGCCAAAAAGGTTCGCATGATCGCCGCAGACGTCGTCGACTGGCGGCCGGACTTTCAGGTCGACCTCTGGCACGACCGCGCCACACTGCATTTCCTGAGGGAGCCGGGAGAGAGGGCCGCCTATGCCGCTTCGGTGCGCTCGGCGGTCAAGCTCGGCGGCTTCGTCATCATTTCCGGGTTCGCCCCATCGGGACCTGAGCGCTGCAGCGGCTTGGCGGTGCAGCGGGCGAGCCAATCCGAGCTTGCAGCGCTGCTCGGGCCTGAGTTCGAGCTCCTCGACGCCTTCGAGAAGGATCACACCACGCCCAGGGGCGCGCTTCAGCGCTTCCTCTACACCCGATGGAGGCGGCGCGCGGACTAGAGCTTTTCCGAATTCAGGTGAAAACGGCGGCACAAGGCACCCGCTTCACCTCTCCCATGGGGAAAGGTCGGCCCGAAGGGCCGGGTGGGGGGTGGCAACAGTAGCCACCGGCAGAGTCCCCTTGCAACTTTCCCCGCTCGCCGCGACCCTTCCCCCACTGGAGAACCTGAAGCTTACGCGCGGATCCAGGTCTCTGAGAACGCCAGCATAGCCGTGGTGATGGTATGGCCGGCAATTTCGCGTGGCACCGGCTTGCCCGGCAGCACGCGGCCGTTGACCGTAACGGTCGCATCATTGCAGCCGACGAAGAGGCTTGGCATGTGATGCTTGCCGGTCGCTGATTTGTCTGGCGGAAGTACAAAGCAGAACGGCTTGCCGAGCCCACTCCAAGTCAGCCGCACGTCGAGATCCCCCGCCTTGACGGCCTCGGTGTATGTGCTGGTCGGGTCGCCTGATGTTTCGACTTTGTCCAGACGACGGTAGGTCAGGTTGTCCAGTCCGGGGAGCCCCTTGAACGTGCCGAAATGCGACACGAACCCGCTCACCAGGTATCTCGCGAGGGCCTCGTTGTCGTAGAGACAGTAGTTGGTGCGATCGGCTGGCGGGTTGGCCTCACCCGGAGACTGCAACAGCACAAGGGCGTGTCCGCGGCCGTGAGGTGAGAGCACGACGCGGAAGAAGCTCGCCAGCGTGACGAAGGGGCCGTTCGGATCCTCCTTGAGAGATATGCCGGGATTCTCGCCGGACCATTCGACCTCGCCGGCGAACACGATCGGATCTGCCATTTGTTCCTCCCAAGTCTGAACTTCATTGTACCGCGCGGAGGCCCTATGGGCCAGCCGTCGGCGCCAATGGCCGAGGTCGTGATCTGAGAGAAGTCGGCGGTGGTGCGAGGGTCAGGGCGCACGGCGTCCGACTACCGGTTCAAGGCAGAGGCAATGCCTCATGCTCTTTCAGCACTTTCCCGGTTTCTGCATCCACCTCGAGCATCTTCACCCGGTAGCCCCACAGATGCGCGACGTGCTGAAGGGTGCGGTCGCACTGATCCTTGTCGAGCAGAACTCCGCGGCGCACGCGGTGCTGCAGCGTGAGGCGGCGTCCGCCGGACAGGTCGGCATTCACGACCTGGATGTCAGGATCGCGCGCGGCGGTATCGTATTGCTCCGCCAGCACCTTGCGGACCCGCCGATAGCCCATCTCGTCGTGAATGGACTTGACCTCCACGAACGACGATCCGGTGTTGTCGTGAATATGGAACAGCCGGAAGTCACGAATGAGCTTCGGCGACAGGTACTGCATGATGAAGCTGTCGTCGCGGAAATTCGCCCACGCTTCCTTCAGAGTCCCCAGGGCATCGCCATTGCCCGCGATTTCGGGAAACCACTCGCGGTCCTCGGGCGTCGGCTCCTCCGCGATGCGCTTGATATCGCGCATCATCGCGAAGCCCAGTGCGTAAGGATTGAAGCCGTTGAAATGCTTGTCCTCGAACCGGGGCTGATAGACCACTGACGAGTGGCTGTGCATGAACTCGAGCATCGAGCCTTCGGTGATGAGCCCCTTGTCGTAGAGCCGGCTCATGATCTCGTAGTGCACGAAGGTTGCGCAGCCCTCGTTCATCACCTTCGTCTGACGCTGGGGGTAGAAGTACTGCGCGAGCATGCGGACGATCCGCAGCAGCTCGCGCTTCCAGTCATCGAGCTTGGGCGCGTGCTTTTCGAGGAAATAGAGCAGATTCTCCTGCGGCAGTCCCAGAGCGTTGCTCTCAGCCTCGGCTTCCTTCGCTTCGGGCGTTGCCGGCTTTTCATCGAGCTGCGAGCGCGGGACGGTTCGCCAAAGCTCGTTGTACGTGGCTTCCTCGTGCTCCCGCCGCCTCAACTCCCGTTCCTGCTTGTCGGTGCGCGACTGCCGGCGGACGGGATGGCGGCTGATACCCTGCGCCATCAGCGCATGCGCGCTGTCGAGCACAGCCTCGACGTTCTCGAGGCCGTACTTCTCCTCGCATTCGGCAACGTACTCCTTGGCAAAGCGCAGGTAGTCGAGGATCGCGGTGGCGTCGGTCCACTGCTGGAACAGGTAGTTGTTCTTGAAGAAGTGATTATGGCCCATGGCCGCATGCGCCATGACGAGCAGCTGCATCGTCATGGTGTTCTCTTCCATGACGTAGTTGATGCAGGGATCGGAGTTGATCACCAGCTCGTAGGCGAGCGCGCGGGCGCCCTTGCGGTAAAGCACTTCTTCCCGCGCGAAATGCTTCCCGAACGACCAGTGCCGGTACATGTTCGGCATGCCGATGGAGGCGTAGGCATCGAGCATCTGCTCGGCCGTGATCACCTCGATCTGGTTCGTGTAGATATTGAGCCCCATTTCGCCGACGCCGATCTCCTCGATGGCGTCGTAGGCCTTCTTGAGCAGCTCGAAATTCCATTCCGCCCCCTCGAAAAGGGGCTTGCGTGTCAGCACGGTCGTCATCTCGCGGCTCTCTCCTCGCTGCCGGAAGCGGAGCCCGAGAACAGCTCGCGGAATACGGGGTAGATTTCACCCGGGGAGGATACGCGCCGCATTGCAAAGTGCGGATGAGCCTCCGCGACCTCGCTGTAGCCTGCCCAGGCGACGCTCTGCATCGGGGCGATTTGCGCTTCGGGCATCACCTCGATGTAGGCGAAGTACTGGCAGATGGGCAGGATGTCCTGCTCCAGCATCGTGATGCAGCGCTCCATGTCGTCATCGAAGTTGTGCCCATCCGACGCCTGCGCGGCGTAGATATTCCAGTCGTCGGGAGGATAGCGCTCGGAGACGACCCGCATCATCTCTTCGAGAGCGGTGGAAATGACGGTGCCGCCCGACTCGGTATCCCGGAAAAAGGTCTCCTCGTCGACCTCCTGCGCGGTCGTCGTGTGGCGGATGAAGACCACGTCCACCTCGGCGTAGTGCCGCGAGAGGAACAGGTGCAGCAGCATGAAGAACCGCTTCGCCAAGTCCTTCAGCGATTCCGTCATGGAGGCCGAAACGTCCATGAGGCAGAACATGACTGCCTGCGTCTTGGGCTTCGGCCGGCGCTCGTGGCGATTGTACTGCAGGTCGATGGGGTCGATGTAAGCAACGACCTTGCGCATGTGCATCAGACGGGAAAGCCGCGCACGCAACTGCGCGAGGCGATCCTCGTCCGGCTCGTCGCGCGCCTCCTCGGCCGCGATCTCCGCCTCGAGCTCCTTCAGCTCCGCCAGCCGCGGCCGCCTGAGGGCGATGCGTCGGGCGAGGCTATTGCGCATCGTGCGCAACCGGTTGAGCTTTGCCGGCGGACCCTCGGTGGTGAGGCCGGCGCGCACGGGCTCGGGCGAGCGCAGGTCTTTCAGCTTCGCCTTGACGAGGTTCGGCAGCTTGAGGTCGTCGAAAAAGAGGTCGAGGAACTCCTCCCGCGTCAGGCTGAAAACGAAATCATCCTCGCCTTCCCCGTCGGGGCTGCCTTTCTGGCCCCCGCCTCCGGCGCCGCCTTCCGGTTTCCGGATGACGTCTCCGACCTGGTACTCCCGGTTGCCGGGGAGCACGAAGTCGCGCTCGCCCGTGTTCGAGCCGAGCGAGAAGCTCGGCTCACGCAGTCCCTTCGATCTGATGCGGATATTTTCGCCCCCATCGACCTCGGAGACCTTGCGGCGCCTCAGGGCGTCGCGGACGGCCTCACGAATCTCAGCCTTCGCGCGACGAAGAAAGCGCTGACGGTTCCCAAGACTCTTGGCCTTGGGATTGAGACGACGGTCGACGATGTGCATGCCCCGCTCTCGACCTCCTCACCCCGACTTCTTGACCCGCATGTACCACTCGACGAGCCGGCGAACCTGCCGATGGGTATACCCGCGGGATACCATGCGGTTCACGAATTCCTCGTGCTTTTTCTCGGTCTCGCCATCTTTCTTCGCGCCGAAGCTGATCACCGGCAGTAGGTCCTCGACCTGGCTGAACATCCGCTTCTCGATGACCTCTCGGATTTTCTCGTACGATGTCCAGTTCGGGTTCTTCCCGCCGTTCTTCGCACGGGCCCGCAGCGAGAATTTCACGACCTCGTAACGGAAATCCTTCGGGTTCGCGATGCCGGCCGGCTTCTCGATCTTTGAAAGTTCCTGGTCGAGGAGCTGCCGGTTCATGAGCTGGCCGGTGTCAGGATCCTTGAAGTCCTGATCCTCTATCCAGGCATCGGCATAGGCCACGTACCGATCGAACAGGTTTTGCCCGAAATCGTGATAAGATTCGAGGTATGCCTTCTGGATTTCATTACCGATGAATTCGGCGTAGCGCGGCGCAAGCTCTTCCTTGATGAACTCGATGTAGCGGTTCTCTGTCTCCTCGGGCAGCTGCTCACGCCGGACCGCCTGCTCCAGCACGAACATCAGGTGCACGGGATCGGCCGCCACTTCGTGCGTGTCGTAGTTGAAGGTTTCCGACAGCACCTTGTAGGCAAAGCGGGTGGAGGTGCCGTCCATGCCTTCGTTCATGCCAGCGGCATCGCGATATTCCTGGATCGTTTTCGCATGCGGATCGGTGTCCTTCAGGCTCTGGCCGTCGTAGACCCGCATCTTCGAGAACAGGCTGGAATTCTCGTGCTCCTTGAGACGGGTGAGCACCGAGAACTGTGCCAGCATGTCCAGCGTGCCAGGGGCGCATGGGGCATCGGACACTTCACTCTGCGCGAGCAGCTTTTCGTAAATTTTCTTCTCTTCTGAAACGCGCAGGCAATAGGGCACCTGGATGACGCAGATACGGTCCAGGAACGCCTCGTTGTTCTTGTTCGAGCGGAAGCTCTGCCACTCGCTTTCGTTGGAGTGGGCGATGATGATGCCCTGGTAGGGGAGCGCGCCAACGTTCTCGGTGCCGACGTACGTGCCGTCCTGCGTCGCCGTCAGCAGCGGATGCAGCATCTTGATGGGCGCCTTGAACATTTCGACGAACTCGAGGAGCCCTTGCGTGGTGCGGTTCAGGCCGCCCGAGTAGGAATACGCGTCGGCGTCGTTCTGCCCGTGGAACTCGAGTTTCCGAATATCGACCTTGCCGACCAGCGAGGAGATGTCCTGGTTGTTCTCGTCCCCCGGCTCGGTTTTGGCGACGCAGATCTGGCGGAGCCGGGACGGGTAGAGCTTGACGACGTTGAACCTGGAGATGTCGCCCCCGAACTCGTCCAACCGCTTGACCGCCCACGGCGACATGCGCCCCGTCAGCTTGCGCTGGGGGATGCCATACTTCTCCTCGAGCACCGGTCCCATGGTCACGGGGTCGAAGAGGCCGAGCGGGCTCTCGAAAATCGGGCTGATCTCGTCACCCGCCTTGAGCACGTAGACCGGGCATTGCTCCATCAGCTCCTTGAGCCGCTCCGCGAGCGAGGACTTGCCGCCTCCGACGGGGCCCAGCAGGTACAGAATCTGCTTACGTTCCTCCAGGCCCTGGGCGGCGTGCCGGAAGAAGCCGACGATCCGCTCGATGGTCTCCTCCAGCCCGAAGAAGTCCTTGAAAGCGGGATAAATTTTGATGGTTCTGTTGAGGAACACGCGACCGAGGCGCGGGTCCTTCGACGTGTCGACGATGTTTGGCTCGCCGATCGCTTTCATCATGCGCTCAGCCGCGCCGGCATACAGCATGGGATCGTCGCGGCAGGCTTCGAGGTACTGCCGAAGCGGCATCTCATGCTGCTTCTGGCGATCGTAGCTCTGCGCGTAGATGCTGAAGATCTCGTCTGCGGAGGTCATGCTTGTTCTCGCTCTCGCGATCTCACCACTGTCGTGACAGCCACCCTTCGAGCCATCACCCTTTCATTTGAAGTGGGTTGCCTGCTGGCCTTTGGCAATGTGATTGCCCGCTTCAAATGCGATCATTTCTCGCCGCTTCCTTGCATACTAACACAACGAACTTTAACCCAACGACCTGGGTCTCGATTGCGGCCGCTGCGAATATCGAAATTTTTGCATTCAGCCCGCATTGAAGTAACGGACAGTGACGCCAACTTCCGGCGGAAGTGCGTCGCTGCAGCGATCGTGCCGCACCGCAGCGGCCGATCTTCATTATGAACGGCTTTCAGCTTTGCTTTGAACGCGAAATGGACGCAGCCAATAAAACGCACGCTCGCGCTTTTTGGTTCGGCCAAAGCGTCGATCGGCTCCGATCGGTATCGTCGATGCACCCCGTCCAGTGCCAAGGTCCGACACCCTGCTGCGAACGTCGCAGTCCCGATCATATCGTCCGTTACGATCATAGACTGATTCCGGAGGGCCGAATGCCGCGCAACTGCGGATAAAACTAAGGACGCGGGGAGCCTGTCGGAGTTCCCGCCAGCGCTCGTGTGCGAGCTATCGCCAGGCGGCGTGCCATATTCTTGCGCCATTTCCGGAACTTGATGTCCGGCATCAGATTTTTGGTGCCTCCAGCACCATATCGAGACATTGTGGCGCGGGGTGTATCCGAAATCCCGCAGCTCGTGAGGAAAATGTCTCGGCTCCCTGGCTGGCGGCGAGATGAACCGCGCGATCGACGAGATTGGCGATGTGCGCCGGGTCGGATCCGAGTTTCTTTTCAGCCAACGCGCGCACTCTCAGCAGCTCTGATGCGTAGAGCATCAGTCCTTGTTGCCAGGCGATCTGCCAACCCTCCATGGCCGCCTTGAGGGCCCGCTGGGGGCGGTCGCATGCGAGGGCCTTGTCGGCAACGAGCAGCAAAGCGTAGGGCACTGCCTGGAGGGCGCCTGTGCGCCGGTAGGCCGCAATCGCGCTCTCGATTCGCTCGATGTCCGTCCCTGCCGCCCCGCCCGTCACGCGTCCGCCACCACCGGTCCAGCCGAGGATGATGTCCGCCCAGGCGATCCAGTAGGGAAATTCGTGCCGCTCGCCGAGCGTTCTGCCGGCGAACGCCAGAGCCGAGGCAGCCTGCTCCTCGCCGAGTGTCTGCGCCCGGGCAGCGAGTACGCACGTCACATGCGCGCTGGTGTGGGGATGCTGTAGCCGAGATGCCAGCCTCAGCGCCGCGTCGGCATGACGGCGGGAACTCTCCAGCCGGCCGGCGATCGCCTCACCCCAGGCGAGCTGGGCGAGGGCAACGGCGCCCTGGTCGGACGCGTGCCGCAGGCGGAGGGGGGCGTGGCGGTGTTCGTCGTAGAGGTCCAGCACGATCCTGTAATGGGCGAAGGCTTCTTCGATGAGGCCGCCCAGCAGCTTAGCTAGCCCCTGCATGCGATGGGCACGCAGGCGCCGCTCGGTGATGCCGCTCCGGTCGGCGCAGGCCGTCAGCTTGTCGCCCATGCCGAGCGCACGACCGATCTCCCCGCGCACCAGATGGCAGGAGTGCAGCGCCCAGAGTGCATCGAAGTCGCCCTCCGGCCCGAGGACCTTGCGCGACAGACTTAGGCATCGTTCCAGCGTGCTGACCGCCTCGGGCGCTCCGTTGCCCTTGAGCGCTGCGAGCTGAATGCCAAGGAGACGCAGAATATCCACTTCCTCCCGTGGACTGCCCGCATCCGGGTTGGCCCGCCGGGCCGCCAGCGCCTGACTGAGGTGATGCACGGCCGCCCGCGTGGAGGAGAGCTCTGCAGCGCGCACGCCAGCTCTGTACCACCACGTGAACGCTCCTTTCGGGTCGCCTGCAGCGGAGAAGTGCCCCGCTATGATCTCCGGCTCCTGTTCCGCCACCCGCGCATCATGCGTCAGGACATCCGCGATACGCCCGTGCAGCTCACGCCGCCTTGCCTCGAGAACGGACGCATAAGCGGCATCTCGCAGCAGCACGTGGGTGAAGCGGAGCGTGCGCCGGGTGTCAGCACCGGGGGTGGGCTCCAGAATGCCCGAGATGACCAGCTCGTCGAGGCTCGCATCGAGGCGCGCTTGTTCCATCTGCAGCACCAGCGCCAGAATGCCGGGATCGAACTCCCGCCCGATCACGGCCGCGGCCTGGGCCAACGGCTTCAAGTTCCGAAGAGAGTCGAGGCGGGCAGACAGAATGGCATTGAGCGGCCCCGGCCGAAGCAGGAGCTCGAGATCATCCTCGCCGACCCGCATGCCGGTGCAAAGCCGCGCCAACTCCATCGCGAACAGGGGAATCCCCTCCGAGCGAAGGGCGATCTGCCTGCGTTTCTCGGGAGGCAGTGCCGAGCCGCAGGGATTGCAGGCCAGCAGCTGCTGGATCTCTGCCACCGACAATTTGTCGAGCCGGATCGCTGTGTGCGGCAGATGCGGAGTGGGCCGGAGGCCGCGCACGCCGGGATCGCGGGACGTCAAGGCGAGGCAGACCGGCCCCATCTTGGCGATCCGTCCGGCCCCCTTCGCCAGAAAATCGCAGGTGGATCGATCGGCCCAGTGCATGTCCTCGAAGGCCAGTCCGACGGGGCCTGTTCCTGCCAATCCGGCGATCCAGTCGAGTATCAGTGTGAGGATCCGCTCGCCTGGCAAGTGCTCCATGCCATGCTCGCCAGCAAGCAATTCGGCGCGGTGCGTGAGAAAGAAAGAAATCAGGTTGCGATCGGAGTGCTCCAGCCCGTCGATGAACTGCCTCAGCCCGGCCTCATCGGCGTTCAATAGGCGCTGCATGGCCTGTCGTAGCGGGAGCAGGGGGACACGCCGGCCCTCGGGCAGGCAGCTGCACTCGAGCCAAAAGCCGCCCGCGGCTTTGACCTTCAACTCGAGGTATCGCAACAGGCGCGATTTGCCGATGCCGGCTTCGCCTGAAATCGAGACGCACTGTGGCTGACCATCCACGACGCGCAGCCACACCTCGTCGAGTTGCCGGCGCTCGGCAACGTGCCCGATCAATGCGCCGGTGACCCGGCCGGCCTCGGAATAAGCTGCTTCGGCCCCAGCGATGCGCCAAGCGACGCAATCGGCTGTTTGGATCGGCTGAAGGTCGAAGAAGCGCTCCACCAGAGGGCGCATGTCACCGCTGACGACGACAGACGCTGGTCCGCCCGCCATCAGGAGTCGCTGTGCGGTCTCGAAGGCGGAGCTGGCAAGCTCAATCGACCATTGGCCGTCCGCGATTGCGATGCCCGTTTGAAGCGCGCATGCAATCGGCGCGCCGCCGGAGTTTTCCTCGATGATCAGAAGGGCAGCTCGCGCTGCGCGACGCGCGTCCTCCTCGCCGGAAAAGGGAAAGCCCCAGCAGGCCGATATACCGTGCCTGGACAGTTCGAGGATCCGCCCGCCATGGTTGGTGATGATCCGGCGGTACGATGAGAAATCGATTGGCGGCCGCCCGAGGTCGCGCGCATCAGAGATGCCGGGCTCAGCCGATCCGCAAACCAGCACCGTCACATTACGGCGGTGGGCATGCCCAAGCTGCTGTCCGATCCAGCGGACCGAGAATAGGCTGGCGGTTCGCTCTGCAGCCAGCGCCTTTTCCTGTGCTCTGCGCCAGCCGGGTTGCGCGTGGCCAGACATGCTTCAAATCGCACGCGAATTGTACTCGTTTCGGTAATAATTCATCGGAATTGGTAGACCCGCGGTTTGGCAAGCTCCCGCGCGCGCCGAGGTGAACGGGAGCTTAAGGTGTCCAACAACGCGGCAGAAATGTGCTCGCGTCTAACGTTTTCGAGCGGCAGGATCGCCTTGCTGGCGCAAGAAATAGAGAGCGTGCCGCCGACCTCCGGCGACACGCTCACTGCCGCTCAGGAAACTAAGACGCGCCTTATGCGTGCGGGGTGGCCACGGACTGCAGGACCTCGCCCGAAACCTGACGCGGAGCAGCGTGAGAGATATCGCCGAGACTCAGAATTCCGACCATCCGCTTTTGGTCATTGATCACGGGCAGCCTCCGGACTTCATGCTGCTCCATGATACGAACGGCATCTTCCAGCTCCTCGCTGTCGCGGCAGTAGATGATGCCGCTCGACATCACATCGCGCGCAGTCATCGTGGAGCAGTCGAATCCCTCCGCAAGTCCGCGGCAGACAATATCGCGATCCGTGACCATGCCCACCAGCCGGTCGTTCTCGCCGACGGGAAGCGAGCCGATGTCCTGATCTCGCATCAGTTTGGCGATTTCCAAAATTGGCGTACCCGGTTCCACCCAGTGCACGCCTGGGTGCATGACCTCACTCACTTTCATTGTTCGCTCTCCTCCAACGGCCCGACTAGGAATCGATTTGCTGGGCCAAGAGCTTGGCGCCAACACTTGCTCAACGCCCGAGAGCGCACGGAGTTCGCCAGAGCTGCCGCGCAAAACTGCCGGCCGCCGGGTCCAATCGCGTGATCACCCGCCTTCCCGGAACGCGGGATAGAGCGTCATGCCGCCGTCGATGAAGAGTGTCGCGCCGACCACATAGTCCGACAGGTCGGACGCGAGCCACGCTGCGGCGCGTGCCACGTCCTCAGGCTCGCCGACGCGGCCGTAGGGGATCAGCTCGAGCAGGGCGGCATGAGCTTCTTGCTCGGCCCAGGCATCGCGGTTGATCGCAGTCTTGATCGCGCCTGGGGCGATCGCGTTCACGCGGATTTTCTCGTGCGCGACTTCCTGTGCCAGGCTCTCCATCAGCAGCTTCATTCCGCCCTTGGCTGCTGCGTAGTTCACGTGCCCCGCCCACGGGATCACCTGATGGACCGAGTTGATGAAGATGATGTTGCCGCGCGCGGCAGCCTGCGGCAGCGGCGGCTGGGCGCGAAAGCGGCGGACAGCCTCCTGCGCGCACAGGAATGCTCCGGTCAGGTTCGTGTCGATGACCCGCCGCCAATCGCTGAGCGAAAGCTCGGTGAACGGTGCGTCGCGCTGGACGCCGGCGTTTGCGACAAGGATGTCGAGACGGCCAAAGCGCTCGACGAGCGCATCGACCATGGACCGGCAGGCCTCGGGATCGGCGACGTCACCGCCGAGGGCGATGACCTTGCCGCCCTCGCTTTCGATCGATTTCACGACCTCTTGGGCGGCATCCCGTCCCGAGTGGTAGTTGACGCCGACGGCAACCCCGCACCTGCCGAACTCTTCGGCGATCGCTCTGCCGATTCCGGAGCTGGCGCCCGTCACCAGGGCGGTCCGCTGCTCCAATCCCAGCCAGTGCTTCACGCTCACCCTCCTCTTCGGCGATGGAGGATGAGCACGGTCGCGCCCATCCTCCTTGATCCCGAGGTGAACGCCGCCGGCGAGGGCCGGTTCGCTGGCTGCAGGCGCGATGAGCCAGCATTTGGAACCGATGTTGCCCCCAGTTCCCGGCGAGGTGATGCTGCGAGCTAGACGGCTGCGGCGGGCGCCCGTCTCAAGGCGCCGCGCTGCGCCAGCACTTCCTTGATCTCGTCCAGGATGGCCGGGTCGTCGATCGTGGCCGGCGTCTTCCAGGGTTCGCCGTCGGCGATCTGGCGCATCGTCCCGCGAAGGATCTTGCCCGAACGCGTCTTCGGCAGTCGCTTCACCACCATGACGTTCTTGAAGGCGGCGACCGGCCCAATGGTGTCGCGCACGAGCTGAATGACCTCCGCTTCGATTTCGCCGGGATCGCGGTCGACGCCGGCATTGATCACGACGAAGCCGACCGGGACCTGCCCCTTGGTCTCGTCATACACGCCGATCACGGCGCACTCCGCGACGTCCTTGTGCTGGGCGACGACCTCCTCCATCTGCCCCGTGGACAGGCGGTGTCCGGCGACGTTGATGACGTCGTCCGTGCGCGCCATCACGAAGAAGTAGCCATCCTCGTCCTGATATCCTGCGTCCGAGGTGGTGTAGTAGCCGGGAAACTCCGAGAGATAGCTCTTTCGGAACCGCTCGTTGTTGTTCCACAGCGTCGGCAGGCACGAGGGCGGCAGCGGCAGCTTTATGGCCAGTGTGCCGGTCTGCCCTGGCGGCAGTGGCTGGCCCTTGTCGTCGAGAACGCAGAGTTCGTAGCCCGGCATCACGACTGTGGGGGAGCCGGGCTTGACCGGCAGCATTCCGAGCCCGACCGGATTGCCGCAGATCGCCCAGCCCGTCTCCGTCTGCCACCAGTGGTCGATCACCGGCACGCCGAGCCGCTCCTGTGCCCACTTGATCGTCTCGGGGTCGGCCCGCTCTCCCGCGAGAAACAGCGTCCGGAATGCGCTGAGGTCATACTTCTTGATGTGCTCGCCCTGCGGGTCTTCCTTCTTGATGGCGCGGAAGGCGGTCGGCGCGGTGAACATGGCCGATACGCGGTACTCGGAGATCACCCGCCAGAATGCACCCGCATCCGGAGTTCCGACCGGCTTGCCCTCGTAAAGCACGGTCGTGCAGCCATGCAGCAGGGGCGCGTAGACGATGTAGGAGTGCCCCACGACCCACCCGACATCGGAGGCTGCCCAGAACACCTCGCCCGGCTCGACGCCGTAGTGGTTCTTCATCGACCACTTCAGCGCAACCATGTGGCCGCCATTGTCGCGCACCACGCCCTTGGGCTGGCCAGTGGTGCCGGATGTGTAGAGGATATAGAGCGGGTCCGTGGCGGCCACAGAGACGCAGCTCGCCTTGCGTCCGCGCGCCTTGGCGTCGCGAACGAGGGCTGCCCAGTCATGATCGCGGCCCGGCACGAGGGGGGCGTCCTGCATCGGCCGCTGCAGGATCACGCAATGCTTCGGCTTGTGCTCGCTGAGCTCGATCGCTTTGTCGAGCAGCGGCTTGTAGGGGACGATGCGGTTCGGCTCCACGCCGCAGGAGGCCGAGACGACCGCGACCGGTTGGGCATCGTTGATGCGGGTGGCAAGCTCGGAGGCGGCAAAGCCGCCGAAAACCACCGAGTGGATGGCACCGATGCGGGCGCAGGCGAGCATGGCGATGGCCGCCTCCGGAACCATCGGCATGTAGATGACGACGCGGTCGCCCTTGCCGACGCCGAGGTCTTTCAGTGCGGCTGCGAAGGTCGCAACCTCATCCGTGAGCTCGGCGTAAGTGTAGCTTCTTTTCGTGTTCGTGACCGGGCTGTCGTAGATGAGAGCCTTCTGCTCGCCGCGGCCGCTCTCGACGTGGCGATCGAGGCAATTGTATGCGGTGTTGCACTCTGCGCCCGGAAACCAGCGGCCATATTCGTCCATGTAGGGATCGAAGACCCGATCCCAGAGCTTGTACCAGCCGATGTCTCGCGCTGCCTCTCCCCAGAAGGCTTCGGGGTCCTTCTTCCAGCTGGCGTAGACCTCATGATATCGGCTCATTTCAGCTTCACTCCGCATGCCGCTCCCGTCCCGAGAAAATCGCTTGAGACACATGCCGGGACCTCAGGCGAGTTTCTGGATCGTCACACTACGTGCGTCCGATGCTATGAAACGGCTGAACTGCGCCGAGTGCAATAGGAGGTTAGGCTCATGCCGAATGGCTTCCTCCCGGTGCCGGGCAGCAAGGAGCCGGCGAAGGTGGCTCCGCCGGCTCTGGCACTTGTCTCTTGGTCAGCTTCGGGGTGAGGTTTACTGTGCCTGGGGGACCTGCACCTGCTGCTGCCTCTGAACGATAGTGTAGTTCTGGTCTCCCATCCGGTAGGGCTGCATCGTCCGGAGTTGCTGCTTGCTGAGCTGCGGGGCATAGAAATTGCCATCCCGCATCTGCAGCTGCTCCATGGGTACGATGAATTGGTCTTCGCCGAGGCCGAGGAATCCGCCACGCCCGACGACGATGTACTGCCGGCCTGATTGATCCGCGAGCACCTCATTGATGGTTCCGAGCTGCTCGCCCTGAGCACCGTAGATGACTTTGTCTACGAGCTGACTGGCAGCCATCGTTTGCCTCTGGGGCATCTGCTGCTGTTGCTGTTGGGCCTGCCTCTGCTGGGCCTGCTGCTGTTGAGCCTGCCGCTGCTGTGCCTCTCGTTCTTGCTGTGCCTGCTGGGCTTGTTGGCTCTGATCGGCTTGTTGCTGCTGCTGAGGCTGTTGGGCGAGCTGCTGCTGGTCGGCGTGGCCCTGTTGCTGCTGCTGGGGCTGCTGAGTGAATTGCTGCTGTCCAGGCTGACTTTCCGCTTGCTGCGCCTGCTGACCAGACGGGACCTGCTCGAACTGGACCTGCGGTTGCTCCTGTGCCTGCTGGTACTCGATGCGAGGCTGACCCATCTGCTCGACGTGCACTTGTGGCTGCTGGGCGCGCTCGATGGTCGGCTGGATACCGCCCTGCGGCGGCAGCACCTGAACCTGCGGCTGTGCGGGCTGGACCTGGACTTGCGGCTGCTGCCGAGGCTCGGTCACGGCAACCTGCGGCTCAGGCATCTGCACCTGAACCTGCGGTTGCGGCATCTGCACGTGCACCTGCGGCTCAGGCATTCGAACGGTAACCTCCGGCTGCGGCTGCTGGACCGTTATGGTCGGCGCTGGAATGCGAACGAAAATCTGCGGCTGTGGCTGTTGCACCGTAACCTGCGGCTGAGGCTGCTGGACCCAGATGCGGGGTGCCGCCGGTGCGACCTGCACCTCTGGCGCTTGTTGCTGCACGATGATGCGAGACTGTTGCTGCCCCTCTTGCCCTTGCTGCTCTTGTTGTCCGGGCTGCTGCTGTGCCTGCTGACCTTGCTGCATCTGCTGACCTTGCTGGCCCTGCTGCTGCTGTTGCAGAGCCGCCTGCTGCATCTGCTGAAGGGCGTGCTGGCAGGCCCGATGGTTCCCCTGCGTCGAGTACTGGCGTGCCTGCTCCAGGCTAACCGGAGCACCCTGGGCCCCTTGCTGGAGGTGCTGGATAAGCTGGTCACATGGATTTTGCTGCTGGGCCTGGAACTGCTGCTGTACGGTGGAGCCCTGCTGGCCCTGTGCCTGCGGCGGCTGCCGAGGCTGCACCATTGGCTGCGGTTGCTGTTGCCGTTGTTGCGGCGATTGCATCTGTGCGGATGCTGGCAGAACGAGCGCAATCGTTCCCAACAGTGCCGCTGACACGATCATTTTCATTGCTGGGGCCTTCCATTTGAGAGGAGGTTGACGAGATAGCCGCCTAACCTGCCGCCGATGCGGTTCGTTCCGCTGCGGTTAACGATGGCGGGCGCTGGCAGGTGTCATCGAGTACGGGCGGCGTTCGTGGCGGCGATGGCGTCCGTACCGGAGACGGTGTAAGAAGGTGGCCCGCGCTCGCGCGCTCAGCCGCTTCCCACCATTTCTGGCCACATGATCACCGACCCCTGGTTCTTCGCCGTCGCAATTCCGGCGATCGTTCTCACTGGCTTGTCGAAGGGCGGGTTTCTCGGCGGCATTGGCGGCATGGCCGTGCCCCTCATGTCCCTGGTGATCTCACCGGTTCAGGCCGCCGGCATCATGTTGCCGATTCTCATCGCCATGGACTGGATCGGCGTCTGGGCCTACCGGCGCGACTGGAGCGGCCCGAATCTCAAGATCCTGCTGCCGGCCGCGACCGGCGGCATCATTGTCGGCTGGGCGACGGCGGCCTACGTGACCGAGTCCCACGTCCGCCTGTTGGTCGGAGTGATCGGCGTCCTGTTCACCCTGGACCACTGGCTGAAGCTCAGGCCATGGTCCGTGGCGCCCGGCCCCGACCTCGTGAAGGGGACGTTCTGGGGAGCGGTGTCCGGCTTCACCAGCTTCGTCAGCCACACCGGCGGACCGCCGTTCGCGATCTACATGCTGCCGCAGCGCTTACCGAACGCGGTCTACGCTGGAACGGCGGTCATGATGTTCACGGCCGTCAATCTCATCAAGGTGCCGCCCTATTTCCTGCTCGGGCAATTCAACCCTGAGAACCTGAAGACCGTGGCCGTGCTGTTGCCGCTCGCGCCGCTCGCCATGGGAGCCGGCGTGTGGCTGACGCGGCGGGTTCCCCAGGGGCCCTTCTACAAGATCCTGTACGGTTGCCTGTTCGTCATCTCGGTCAAGCTGATCTGGGATGGACTCCGGGCTCTCGTCTGAGACTGCCGTAAACGGTCTCGGAACCGCGCCTCTGAGACGGCGTTGCGCTGCAACACGCAATAGCTTTGGCGTACCATGGAAAGCTACGATGTCATCATCGTGGGGGGCGGCGCGGCTGGCCTCAGCGCAGCCCTGCTGCTTGGCCGTGCACGCCGCGACGTGCTCGTCTGCGATGCGGGCAAGCCGCGCAATTGGGCTTCCAACGCGCTGCACGGCTATCTGAGCCGCGATGGAATGCCGCCGGCGGAGCTTCTTGAGACGGCCCGGCAGGAGCTGCGGCAGTATCCGAGCGTGCGGCTGATCGGCGACACAGTCACTGGGGCTTGGCCGCGAGGCGACCGGTTCGAGGTCTTGCTCGCCAACAACGGACGCATGCAGGCCCGCAAGCTTCTGCTTGCGACCGGCATCGCAGACGAGCTGCCGGCGCTCGAAGGCATCGAGGCCTTCTATGGCAAGTCCGTGCACCACTGCCCCTACTGTGATGGCTGGGAGCACCGCGACAAGGCGATCGCGGTCTATGGCAGTCGCAACAAGGGTGCAAAGTTCGCGCTGATGATGAAGCAATGGAGCCAGGACATCGTGCTGTGCACGGATGGTCGGGCGCCGCCGACTGCTGAGACGCGGGCTCAGCTTGAAAAGCACGGGATCCCAATTCGCACCGAAAAGATAAAGCGGCTGGAAGGCACCGGCGCGCAGCTCGAGCGCATCGTG
Source organism: Hyphomicrobiaceae bacterium (assembly GCA_036380915.1). Lineage (GTDB taxonomy): Bacteria > Pseudomonadota > Alphaproteobacteria > Rhizobiales > Hyphomicrobiaceae > ZC4RG25. The sequence goes on from DASVDU010000296.1 coordinate 17,771, forward strand.
TTCGCCAACGGGGATGCGTTGCCGCGGCAGGCGCTCTTTTTCACGATCGGCCAGCACCAGCGCTCCAGCTTGTTCCAGCACCTCGGCGTCGAGCAGGGGGCGAAAGGCGGCCTCAATGCACGTTGGCCGTCCTGCCAAACGTGTGTCCCGGGGGTCTACGTGGCAGGTGATGCCTCGCGGGACGTGCAGCTGCTGATCGTGGCTGCAGCAGAGGGGGCGTGCGCGGCGCTCGCCATCAACAAGGCGCTGCTGGCCGAGGATGGGCTCGGCTGAAACGCCCAAGCCGCAATCGGTGAATTGCGACGATCTCGGTGCTGCTGTAGCGTCCGCTGAAACCTTCCGGAGCCTGCGATCCGCATTTCATGCCATGACCGCTTACGACCAGCACCTCGACCGCAATCCCGCGAATTACCAGCCGTTGACCCCGCTGACGCTGCTCGAGCGGGCCGCGACCGTCCACCCGGATCACCTTGCGGTGATCCACGGTAAGCAGAGGACGACCTACCGGCAACTCTACGGGCGCTCGCGTCAGCTCGCCTCTGCGCTGGCCGCGCAGGGCATCGGCCGGGGCGATACGGTTTCGGTGGTGTTGGCCAACACGCCGCCGATGCTCGAGGCGCACTACGGTGTGCCGATGACGGGTGCCGTGCTGCACGCAATCAACACGCGGCTCGACGCCGGCGTGATCGCATTCCAACTCGACCATGCCGACTCCAAGGTGCTGATTGCGGACCGGGAGTTTGCACCCACCGTTCGGGCCGCGCTCGACCGGGCGAAAGTCCGGCCGCTGATCATCGAGTATGACGACAAGGAATTTCCCCAACCAGGCGATCCGCTCGCCGGCACGGATTACGAGGTGTTCGTGTCCACAGGCGATCCCGAGTTCGCCTGGCGTATGCCGGACGACGAGTGGGATGCCATCACGCTCAACTACACCTCCGGGACAACGGGTAACCCGAAGGGCGTCGTCTATCACCACCGCGGCGCGTATCTGATGTGCTTCGCCAACGTCGTCGCGGCGGGGATGGGACGGCATCCGGTCTATCTCTGGACGCTGCCCATGTTCCACTGCAACGGCTGGTGCTTTCCCTGGACTCTGTCGGCCGTAGCCGGCACGCACGTCTGCCTGCGCTGGGTCCGCGCCAAGGCGATGTACGACGCGATCGCCGAGCACAAGGTCACGCACCTGTGCGGCGCACCGATCGTCATGTCGACGCTGCTCAATGCGACGCCTGAGGAGCGGCAGCCGCTGCCCCACAAGGTGCAGTTCGTGACTGCGGCCGCACCGCCGCCTGCGTCCGTTCTCGCGGCGATGGCAGAGGCAGGCTTCGATGTCACGCACGTCTACGGCCTCACCGAGACCTACGGGCCCGCTGTCGTCAATGACTGGCACGACGACTGGGATCGACTTCCTGCGGCCGAGCGCGCGGCCCAGAAGTCGCGTCAGGGTGTGCGCTACCCGACGCTCGAAGGGCTCAAAGTGATGGACCCGAAGACGATGACCGAAGTCCCTGCCGATGGCCAGACGCTGGGCGAGGTCATGTTCCGCGGCAACATCGTCATGAAGGGCTATCTCAAGAACCCGCAGGCGACGGCGGAAGCCTTTGCGGGCGGCTGGTTCCACTCGGGTGACCTCGGCGTGCTGTACCCTGACGGCTACATTCAGCTCAAGGATCGCTCCAAGGACATCATCATCTCGGGTGGCGAGAACATCTCGTCCATCGAGGTCGAGGACACGATCTACAAGCACCCGGCGGTCGCCGCTGTTGCAGTCGTTGCCAAGCCTGACGAGAAGTGGGGTGAAACGCCCTTTGCCTTCGTCGAGCTGAAGCCTGGCGCGGAGGCCACCGCCGAGGAAATTATCGAGTGGTGCCGGAAGCATCTGGCGCGCTACAAGTGTCCCCGGCACGTCGCTTTTCAGACGATACCCAAGACGTCGACGGGCAAGATCCAGAAGTTCGCATTGCGCGAGCTTGCGAAATCCTTGTGAAAATTGAGGGTAGGGATGGAAGACCTCCGGCTGGCAATAGCGGGACTTGGCGCCATCGGGCTGAAGGTGGCCCGTCGTGTGGATGCCGGCGAGGTCGAGGGGCTCACCCTCACGGCAGTTGCGGCGAGGGATCAAGCCAAGGCGGAGCGCAACATCTCCAGCTTCCGCAACCCGCCGAAGCTCGTCCCACTCGATCGGCTTGCGGACGAGGCCGACGTGGTCGTGGAGTGCGTGCCAGCCGCGCATTTCGTATCGGTCGCAGAGCCGGTGCTTCAGGCGGGCCGTACGCTGATGCCGCTGTCGGTCGGAGCGCTGCTCGGGCACATGCATCTCGTCGATCTCGCCCGGCAAACGGGCGGGCGCATCGTCGTGCCGAGCGGCGCGATCCTCGGGCTTGATGCAGTCCGTGCGGTCGCCGAAGGCAACGTGCAGTCCGTCCGGCTCATCACCCGGAAGCCGCCGGCCGGTCTTGCCGGTGCGCCGCTGCTGGTCGAGAAAGGGATCTCGCTGGAAGGCCTTTCCGAGCCGCTGATGGTCTATTCCGGCAGCGCACGCGAGGCCGCGAAGGGCTTCCCAGCCAACCTCAATGTATCGGTGGCGCTGTCTCTCGCGGGCATCGGGCCCGACAGGACCGAGGTCGAGCTATGGGCAGACCCGACAGTGACCCACAACACACATACGATTCTGGTCAAGTCGGACTCGTCCAATCTGACGATGACGATCGAGAACATCCCATCGGCTGAAAATCCGCGGACGGGTATGGTCACCGCATTGAGCGTCGTCGCGGCGCTGCGCCGGCTCACCGCCCCGCTCGTCGTAGGCACCTGAGCTGGGCGAAATAGCAGCTTTGCCGCAAGTTTGGAAAAAAACCTTCAAGGTTTGTGGCAGTGTGCCTTCCACCAAGTCAGTTTGGCGCGCAAATTACCCGTTCCGGCCGCAACGCCTGCTCGGCCGAAACGTGGGCCGCGCCGCGGCCCGATGGGTCAGGCCGCCCCTGGAGCCGGCTCGGGCTTTAGCTTTGCCTCCGGCTCAGGCGAGCGATTTCGTCCTTCAGCCTGAGTTTCTCCAGCTTCAAGCTGTTGACCCTGATGGAATCCACCGCGGGTCTGGACAGCTCTTCCTCGATCTTCTGCTCAAGCAACCGATGCTTCTCCCTCAGTTCAGCGAGATGTGGGGATGCCGACATCTTGCCCTCCGATCGAGTTTAGACGGTATAAGCTTGCCAGAATTGGTGGATGTTGTCGAATCAACGAGTGTTTCTACAATCAATGCGCAAGCACAATCATGGACTTAGCGGTTTGTCCTAACATGAAACATTTACAAAATGTTGTTTAGATTTGTTTGCGGCACTATTGCCAGCATGCGCGTTCCCGAAGATATTGCCCCCGGGTTCGAAGATCAGGATCCGGTGCACCGAATTCGGCCATGCAGCAGCAGGACGAACGTGACATCCGCGAGCAGTTGATCAGGCTCCGCGCCGAGCACCGGGAGCTCGATACGCAGATTGCTGCCCTCGAGGCGCAGGCGCACGCCGACCAGCTGCAGATCACGCGGCTGAAGAAAAAGAAGCTACAACTCAAGGACCGGATCACGGCGCTCGAGGACCGGCTCCTGCCGGATATTATCGCCTGATCGGGACGGCGCGGTTGCAAGCGGCGCCATGACACTTGTCAACGGGCGGCCGGGTCAGCTATTTGCCCCTCTTTTCAGGAGAGCAGGGCGAAGCGCCTGATGATTCGGACATGAGCGCGAACAGCCAGACGGCGCCGGCGGTCGGCATTATCATGGGCAGTCAGTCCGACTGGCCGACCATGCGGCGCGCCGCCGAAGCGCTGGAGCGGCTTGGAGTGCCGTTCGAGACCAGGATCGTATCGGCCCATCGCACGCCGGACAGGCTGTTTGCCTACGCAAGGTCGGCCAAGGATCGCGGCCTCAAGGTAATCATTGCCGGAGCCGGCGGAGCGGCGCACCTGCCAGGCATGGTGGCTTCGCTCACGCCACTGCCGGTGCTTGGCGTGCCGATCGAAAGCCGTGCGCTCAAGGGGCAGGACAGCCTCTACTCCATCGTGCAGATGCCGGCAGGCATTCCGGTTGGAACGCTGGCGATCGGCGGTGCGGGTGCCGAGAACGCTGGCCTTCTCGCTGCGCAGATTCTCGCGCTCAATGATCCTACACTCGCGGCCCGCGTCGAGGAACATCGCGCACGCCAGACCGCGGCCGTGGCAGAGGCGCCGGAAGATGCCTGAGCCGGCGAGGCGTCCCGAGCCCCTGCCGCCGGGCAGCACTATAGGTATTTTGGGCGGCGGGCAGCTGGGTCGGATGCTGGCGATGGCTGCAGCCAAGCTGGGGCTGCGCACGCATGTTTATTGCAACGAGCCCAAGTGTCCTGCCTTCGACGTCTCGGCCCTGCATACGGTCGGCGATTACACCGACCTCGATCGGCTGTCCGCGTTCGCTGCGACCGTGGATGCGGTGACGTACGAATTCGAGAACGTCCCGGTTGATGCCGCCCACCACCTCGCGAAAGTGGTTCCCGTGCGACCGGGGCCGCGCGCGCTCGAGGTCGCGCAGGATAGGCTGGTGGAAAAACGGTTCATCTCGGGCCTCGGTGTGCCGGTCGCCCCGTTCGCCCAGGTCGATGATGCGCGCGATCTCGCGGCTCGATTGGAGGAATTCGCTTCGCCCGCCATCTTGAAAACACGACGGCTCGGATACGACGGCAAGGGGCAGGTCAGCCTCGCGCCGGGGGACGATCCGGCAGCGGCGCTCGCCGCGATCGGCCACGCACCCGCGATCCTGGAGCAGCGCCTGTCGTTCGCCTGCGAGGTCTCCGTCCTGGTGGTCCGTGGTTGCGACGGGCGCACAGCCTTCTATGACATACCGCAGAACACCCATTCCGGCGGCATTCTCCGCCGCTCCGTCGTGCCGTCACCGCTCCGCCCGGCGGAGGCTGATCTGGCGCGCGATATGGCCCGGCGCATCGCCGAGGCGCTCGACTACGTGGGCGTGCTCGCCGTCGAAATGTTCTACATGGGCCAGGGTTCCGATACGCCGCTCTGCGTCAACGAGATCGCCCCGAGAGTGCACAACAGCGGCCACTGGACCATGGATGCCTGCGCGATCGACCAGTTCGAGAATCATATCCGCGCAGTCGCATGCTGGCCGCTGGGAACGCCGGATCGCCACTCCGATGCCGAGATGATCAACCTCATTGGCAGGGACGTTCAATCCTGGGCGGAGATTGTCGCAGAGCCGGGCGCTCTGTTGCATCTCTACGGTAAGCGCGAGCCGCGCAACGGCCGCAAGATGGGTCACGTGAACCGGCTTCGCCCCAAGACTTGAGCATCGCTGCAATGTGCTGACGTCGAACCTCCCCATGGACTTGACGAGGCGTGTTTGCTATATCGAGTGCAACAACTAGCGAGGTGACCACCCCTTGGTGCGGCCAAGTGGGTGTGGTTGCTCGTGGTTAGAGGCCAGGACTATTGGACAGACGAGGATAGGAACCGCGTGCAGGTACTCGTTCGCGACAACAACGTCGATCAAGCCCTCAAGGCGCTCAAGAAGAAGATGCAGCGCGAGGGTATTTTCCGGGAGATGAAGCTCCGGAACTATTACGAGAAGCCCTCCGAGAGAAAGGCCCGCGAGAAGGCGGAGGCTGTGCGTCGCGCCCGTAAGCTTGCTCGTAAGCGCGCGCAGCGTGAGGGTCTGCTGCCTGGCAAGGGCAAGTCGAAGGCTGCCCGCGGGCACATCTGAAGTCCTTTCCTTTTTCAGTTTTAGAGCTTTTTCGTTTTTGGGCAGAAGCACGCCAGGCCAAGGCCGCGCCCCATCTCCCCGATGGGGGAGAGGGTCTGGGCGAGGGGGGGCAGCCGGTGGCGGCTGTTGCAGCCCCTTGGCCGTCCGATCGGGAAAACACCTCCCCGGAGGCTCTGCTGTTGGCGTTTTCGCCTGAACTCGGAAAAGCTCTTCCGGTGCTCCTCCCTGGTGAAGGGTTGAAAATCTTCGGAGCGGGGCACTCGCGCCGGGGAGTTGCCCTATCGTGCCCGGCTCCGGTATTCGACGAGCGGGCACCTTCGCTTCTCCTCTCGTTTCGCAGCGCTATCGTTCCGCCAGAATGGAGTCCCGATCTGAAATCGGCTTCCGGAGGGGCGGAGGCAGGCCGCTTTGTTCCGCGTCAGTCTGCGCGGGACCGAATCTGGTCGATCCACTCCTGAATGGCATCGAACGAGCCATGCAGCGCATGATTGTTGTGGCCGGCGAAGGGGAGTGAAACGAGCTTCTTGGGCTCGTTGGCGGCCTCGAACACCGCTTGCCCCATTTCGTAGGGTACGACGCGGTCCAGCTCGCCGTGCACCACGAGCACCGGCGCGCGCACCTGTCCGATCAGGGATTTCACCTCGTAGCGATCCGTCATCAGCAATCGCACGGGCAAATACGGATAGTGCCAGGCGCCGACGTCGACGGCTGACGTGAACGGCGAATCGAGGATCAGGCCACCGATCGGCTTTTCGGATGCGATCCTGGCGGCAACGCCCGTTCCAAGCGACTCTCCGTAGATGATGATGTCGGCCGGGGCGACCCCTTCCGCGATCAGCAGCTCGTAGGCAAGCCGCGCATCCGCGATGTTCGCCTGCTCGGATGGGCGGCCGGTCGAGCCGCTGTATCCGCGGTAGCTCATCATGAGCATGCCTCGGCCGCGATTAAGATAGTTGCGGATGCGCTCGGAGCGGAGCGCGAGATTACCGCCGTTGCCGTGGAAGTAGAGGATGGTGGGCTCACCCGGAGCAGCACGCCCGTACCAGGCCACGACACGCTCGCCGTCAGGCGTTTCGATCATCCGCTCCTCCACGTTCGCCAGGCCCACCTCAGCCGGGGCAACGCGCTCGGCGGAGGGGTCGTACATCAGCTTGCGCTGCACGACGTTGGCGACGAGCAGGATCAGCCCGTACGCAAGCGCAAGGATCAGCGCGAGCTTAACTGCCGAATACGCCATCAAGGTCCTGGATCGTTGTGCCCACGCGCAGTCGAGTATCAGGCCGCCGGGGCCATGTGGTTGCGGACTATCGACCAGTGGTTCCAGCCGGTGAGCACCAGGAGAAGATAGCCGTTGAGCTCGAAGAACTCCTCCCAGAACCGGAGCTCCGCATTGACGGCGATGTCCCGATCGAATTCAACGGCAACGACCAGCAGAATGCCGGCGATGTAGAGCGGTATGGCAGCCGGGGCGAGCGCCAAGCGGATCAGCCCCCACCAGTGATGCCTGCGACGCGCGAGATACCAGAGGATCGGCAACGTCATGGCGACCAGCAGAATCTCCTGCAGACCGTGATGCGAGAGCCACCTGAACCAGTCGGGACCACCGAGCGTCTTGACGTCGAGTTCGCGGACGAACGCCGCCGCAACCAGCATCGCGAGGGCACCGGAGGCCGTTTTCTCGGCGTCATGGCCATACCGCCAGCCAAGCCAAAAGAGGACGAACGCCGGTATCAGGATGATGAGCTGGGTTTCCTCGAGAAGGCTGTGCTCCTTGCTGAGCACCACCGAGTGACCTGCCCACCAGGCGGCAAGCACTACGGCGTTGATCAGCAGCATGGCTGCAATGATGAGAAGGGCGCCGACGCGGCCATTGACGCGTCCGGCGGTTTCCATCCGGTTCAGCGGATGGGCATGGCCATAGTCATTCATCGACCCCTCGCCCCTTCGTGACGGCGTGGCGAAGTGTTAAACCATCGCGGCCTGCAAAGCCATGGCAGGACAGCGATTTCCGGTGAGGGATCACACAACGCGGGGGAAAGCCGGCGGTAATCGAGCCACAGTTTGTGTTGTTCAGTGCTCCAGCGCTTTGACGATCTCCTCGGTCATCTTCTTCGCGTCGCCGAACAGCATCATCGTGTTGTCGCGATAGAACAGCGTGTTGTCGATGCCGGCGTAGCCTGACGACAGGGAGCGCTTGTTGAAGATCACCGTGCCCGCCTTCCAGACCTCGAGCACCGGCATGCCGTAGATCGGCGAGGACGGGTCCTCCTTGGCGGCCGGGTTGGTGACGTCATTGGCGCCGATCACGTACGCGACGTCGGCCTGGCTGAACTCGTGATTGATGTCCTCCAGCTCGAAAACCTCGTCGTAGGGCACGTTCGCCTCGGCCAGCAGCACGTTCATGTGTCCAGGCATACGGCCGGCAACGGGGTGGATCGCGTACTTCACCTCGACGCCCGCCTTCTTCAGGGCATCAGCCATTTCGCGAAGCGCATGCTGGGCCTGCGCGACCGCCATGCCGTAGCCGGGCACGATGATGACCTTGCTCGCGTTCTTCAGCATGAAGGCCGCGTCTTCCGCCGAGCCTTGTTTGACCGGACGCTGCTCCGCTCCCGCCGCCGGGCCTGCAACCTCGCCGCCGAACCCGCCAAGGATGACGGAGATGAACGAGCGGTTCATGCCCTTGCACATGATGTAGGACAGGATCGCGCCCGAGGAGCCGACCAGTGCCCCGGTGATGATCAGCGCGATGTTGCCGAGTGTGAAGCCGATGCCGGCGGCAGCCCAGCCCGAATAGGAGTTCAGCATCGACACGACGACGGGCATGTCCGCGCCGCCGATCGGGATGATGATCAGCACGCCGAAGACGAGCGCGGCGATCGCAATGAGCCAGAACAGCCACGCCGAGCCGCCGGATTGGGCGAACCCGGCGATCAGCACGATCAGCAGCACGCCGAGGCCGAGATTGATGGCATGCCGCGCCGGCAGCAAGATCGGCTTGCCGGACATACGGCCGGACAGCTTGGCAAAAGCAATGACGCTGCCCGTGAACGTGATGGCGCCGATTGCAGTGCCGAGTGACATCTCAATCAGGCTGCCCATGCGGAGCTGACCGAACGTATCGGCAATCCCGAAGGCCTCGGGCGCATAGAGAGCTGCTGCAGCCACGAACACCGCCGCCAGGCCGACCAGTGAATGGAAGGCAGCCACGAGCTCCGGCATCGCAGTCATCGGGATCGAGCGGGCGATGTAGGCACCGATGCTGCCGCCGATGGCGATACCGCCGATGATGAGCAGCCAGGTCAGAACCGAGTCGGGTGCCGAGATCTGGAACAGGGTCGTGAGGACGGCAATGGCCATGCCGACCATGCCGAAGATGTTGCCCCGGCGTGAGCTTTCCGGGCTCGACAGTCCGCGCAGCGCGAGAATGAAGAGGACGCCCGAAAGGAGATAGAGAAGTGCGACGAGATTGGCCGACATGAAGGGAGTCCTCTAGCGCTGCTTGGCGTCCTTTTTCTTGTACATGGCCAGCATGCGCTGGGTGACGAGGAAGCCGCCGAAGATGTTCACGGAGGCCATGACGAGAGCGAGGAAGCCGAAAAGCTTGGCGAGCGCGGCTCCGGAAACGACGAGAGCCACCCCGACCGCCAGCAGCGCGCCGACGACGATCACGGACGAAATGGCGTTCGTCACCGACATCAGCGGCGTGTGCAGGGCCGGGGTGACGCTCCACACGACGTAGTAGCCGACGAAGATCGCGATCACGAACACCATGAACTGGTAGATGAACGGATCGACAGCCGTTCCGCCGTCCGCCGCCGCGAAGGCTGCAGAAGGTGTTAGCAGTATTGCGATCAGCAATGCTGTCATGCCCTGGATCCACCCGCCTGCACGCCGAACGCGGGCCAGGAGGGAATGGTCAGCCGGTCTCTTGTCCACCATGGCTATCATGCGCTCTGCTGCAGGTTGGGGTGCACGATCTTCCCGTCGCGAGCGACGAGCGTGCCCTTGATGATCTCGTCGTCCCAATCCATCTTGATCGCCCGTTCCTTCTTGTCGATCATCAGCTCGAGGAAAGCATACAGATTGCGGGCATAAAGGCTCGAGGCGTTGACGGCCACCTCGCCGGCGAGATTGAGCGGGCCGGAAATCCGGACGCCATTCACCTCGACGATCTCGCCCGGCTTCGTCAGCTCGCAGTTGCCGCCGCGCTCGGCCGCGAGGTCGATGATGACCGCGCCCGGCTTCATGCTCTCGACCATCGCGGCGGAGATCAGCCGCGGTGCCGGGCGGCCGGGGATAAGCGCCGTCGTGATGACGACGTCCTGCGTGCGGATGTGGCTGGCGATGAGTTCCGCCTGCTTCTTCTGGTACTCGGCCGACATGGGCTTGGCGTAGCCGGCCTGGGTTTCAGCCTGCTTGAATTCCTCGTCCTCGACGGCGACGAACTTCGCGCCGAGCGAAAGCACCTGCTCCTTGGTGGCCGGGCGGACGTCTGTCGCGGTGACTACAGCGCCCAAGCGGCGCGCGGTCGCGATGGCCTGCAGCCCCGCAACACCGACCCCCATGACGAAGACGCGCGCCGCGGGCACGGTACCGGCCGCG
>DASVDU010000297.1:0-12838 GCA_036380915.1 Hyphomicrobiaceae bacterium
ACGGCCGAGGCGATGCTCGTGCCGACGCGGATCTATGTGAAGCCCGTGCTCTCAGCCATTCGCGCGACAGGGGCCATCAAGGCCGTCGCGCATATCACGGGTGGCGGTCTCGTCGAAAACCTGCCGCGCGTGCTGCCGGCAGGCCTTGCGGCACATGTGGACCTGTCGACTTGGAGGGCGCCCGCCGTGTTCGGATGGCTCGCGCGTGCCGGACAGCTGGAGCCGGTTGAGCTGCTGCGGACCTTCAATACCGGCATCGGATTGGTCGTCGTCGCGGCGAAGTCCAAGGCAGATGACGTGATCGCGCATCTTGCGGCCCAGGGCGAAGCACCACGGATCATCGGAGAGCTCGCTGCCGGCCGCGGGGAGAAGACCCAGGCCAAGGGCAGCGGCACGGCCGAGGCGGTGCATTTCACGGGACAACTGACCTTCGCAGATGCGATCTGAACGGACGGCACCATGCGCAAGAAGCGCGTCGGCATTCTGATCTCCGGCCGGGGCTCAAACATGAGGGCGCTGGTCGAGGCCACGCGTGAGCCGGGCTATCCGGCCGAGATCGTGACCGTCCTCTCGAACCGGCCAAAGGCGCCAGGCCTCACGTGGGCTTCTGCAGAGGGCCTCCCAACGGCAGTCATAGACCACACCAGTTATTCTTGCCGCGAGGATTTCGAGTCGGCGCTACACGAAGCGTTGACCTCGGCTGGCGTCGATCTCGTGTGCTGCGCAGGGTTCATGCGCCTGATGACGGCCGGCTTCGTCGAGAAGTGGCGCGGCCGCATGCTCAACATTCATCCGTCTCTGCTGCCCGCGTTCAAAGGCCTTGATGCGCAGGCACAGGCTCTGGCGGCCGGCGTCAAGATCGCCGGCTGCACCGTCCACTTCGTCGAGCCCGAGATGGACTCGGGTCCGATCATCGCTCAAGCCGCCGTGCCGGTGGCAGATGACGACACGCCTAGCACGCTCGCAGCCAGAATACTCACTGCTGAGCATAAGCTATATCCGCACGCTCTCCACCTCGTCGCCTCGGGCTCGGCGCGCCTCGAAGGCGGGCGCGTCATCAACGGTGTTAGCGTTAACCAGACGGCTCAGCTCTTCTCGCCAGCCCTTTGATCCGCAGGTAACAGCACGCTCGCGAACGGCGCGCCAATGTGAAGCGGGCCGATTGCGAAATGTGGACCATGCGAAGCGCTGGTGGTACGAGGCAGGAATATCTCTGGCCGGCGTTCGCCTGCCCATGCCGTCCTCGGTCGATTGATGTAAAAGAAGACTATGGTCGTCAGAACCGATTCGGTCGGATCAGCATCCCAAATAGTACCCGTGTTCGGATGACCAGACTCGCGGAGTGAACTCGACCATGAGCGCACCGTTGCCGTCGCATGTTCAACAACTGGGCGAGCAGAGCTCGATCTGGTTCAAGCTGACACCTCTGCTCAAAGGTGATCCCGACAATCCCATGCGCACGCTGATGCAAATGGCGGAGCGTTACGGCAGCGTTATTGCCGTGAATATGGCCAATCAGCGTGTCGTTCTTCTGACAGAGCCTGAACACTTCAAGCATGTTCTGGTGACGAAGGCCGATAATTACACGAAATACTTCGACGGCATGAAGCCGATCTTCGGCAAATCGATGATCACCGTGGATGGTCAGCTTTGGCAGAAGATCCGGGCTCCCCAGCAGCCGGCGTTCCATCCGGATATGTTCGCCGAGTACATTCCGTATTTCCTGGAGGCCATCCGCACCAAGATGGAGAACTGGCGCCGGTTGGCCCAGTCCGGCGAGACGATCGAGATGGTCGAGCAGACTTGGACGCTGGCCGCGGACATGATCTGCAAGGCGCTGTTCGACCGCGACATGCCGTTCAACCCGCACTTCGTCTTCAAGTGCGTGAAGACTTACACCGACGTGATGAACCACAAGGCCATCCGCCTGAAGAAGGTGGCCGGCGAGGAGTTCGAGATCACCGAGGAGGATACCGCCAAGGCCCTCGAGGTGTGGGGTGGCGTGCCCGATATCGTCCTGGGGGCCGATCCGCGAGAGCATCGCGAGCGCACGCTCTTGACCATGATCGAGCAGGCGGTCGCCGACCCCAACGTGCCGGAGTTCGACCGGGCTCAGGCCATCGACGAGATGAAGCAGTACCTGTGGGCCGGTACCGAGACGACGGCGCTGACGCTGGCCTGGTCCCTCTATCTCACGTCGCGGTATCCGGAAGCGGCAGAGCGGATCCGTCGCGAGGGTGAGGAGACATACGGCGACCGCGACCCGACGGCCGCCGACTATTCGGGGCTCGCCTACACCCGCGCCGTGATCCAGGAGACGATGCGCATTTATCCTCCGGTCTGGGGTCTCATCCGCGTCGCCGCCCAGCACGACGAGATCGGCGGGCGAGAGATCCGGCCGGGCGACCGCGTTGTGATGTTCGCCTATGGCGCGCACCACAGCCCGAAGTACTGGGATGCACCGGAGGAGTTCCATCCCGAGCGCTGGATGGGCGACGCCGCGAAGAAGCGCGTGAAGTACACGTATCTGCCGTTCGGCGCGGGCAAGCGCTCCTGCATTGGCGGCGCCATGAGCCAGGTGGAGAACACGCTGGCCCTGTCGATCCTGCTGCGCCGCTTCCGGCCCGAGTACGTCGGCAGGGAGCCGCCTCGCATCAACGCAACCGTCACGCTCACGCCGAAGGGCGGCCTGCCATTCCGGATTCGCGAGCTGAGCTAGGCCAGGCAGTCTCTCCTTGTGAACCGCATCCGGCCAGAGCGGTTTTGCGAAAGGGGTCCAGTCTGACCTGGGAGAGCATCATGGTTACCTCCGCCCGCTCGACGCTCGCCATTTCGGTGTTGGCGCTGGCCATTTCGGCAAGCGGAGCAAGCGGCCAGCAAAACGAGATCACGACGCAAGAGGCCGAGGCCTACTTCCGGCAACTGCAGCAAGAAGCCACGGAAATCGTCGGCCAGCAGGATTTCGACCGTTTGGATGAATGGCTCGAGGAAAATATCGCCGACGGTGCCGTCTGGCAGGCCAGTCTCACGATCGTAGCAGACGGCAAGCGGAAGGGCTTTGCCGAGATGACTTTCGACAAGAGCGACCTTAGTCGCCTCAGTCCGTTTTTCGCGAGCGCATTTCAGCAGAGGATCAGCGACTATTCCCTGGAAGTGACCGTCAACGACGTCGTGCCCCACGGATCAGACACAGCGACCGCCACAGTCGAGTGGACGGAGCGATTCAGCATCGATGTCGCCGGGGACGACAGCGAGACGGAGCAGGACGAGCGGCAGTTTACGTTCGAGGCGGTCGCGACCTGCACCCATCTGCTTCAGCGCACCGAAGACAGCTTCGCACTCGGTCTGTCCACCTGCACCGGGGAGGTCCGCTTGTGATTTCCGGCGGGCTTTGCCTCTCCGAGCCGGAGCGCTCTCAATTCGGCACGGCGATTAATCCTTTTTTGACTCCTGTTCATCACATTGGACCGTTGGGGACCCGAGCCGCGCAATGAGCGCCGCTCGCTGGGATCAGGGGAGATGTCAATGCCGTGGGGGCACGGGCGCGCCGCGCTCGGACAGTCGTCGACACATTACGGAATTTTGCTTTCCCTCTCGGTCAGTCTTTTGTTGGGCGCATGCGCGCAAGCGGGCGCACCGCAACTCACGCTCGACCAGAGCACTGATCGCACGCCGGCCCAGAGTGCGGATTCCCGCTCGGAGCTCGATCGCGCGATCGCATACTGGGGGGATCAATTTGCGAAAAATCCGCGCGACAAGACGGCGGCCATCAGCTACGCGATGAACTTGAAGGCCGCCGGCCAGAAGAAGGCCGCACTGAGCGTTCTTCAGCAGTCCGCGATCTATCACGCCAACGACCGGGATTTCGCCTCGGAGTACGGACGGCTTGCCCTCGAGTTCGGCCAGATCGGGCTGGCGCAGAAGCTGCTGGCCAATGCTTATGACCCGCAAAATCCGGATTGGCGTGTAATTTCCGCCCAGGGCACCGTGTTGGCCAAGCAGGGTGATTACAAAGGCGCCATCCCCTATTACGAGCGCGCCCTGCAGCTCGCCCCGGATCAGCCGTCCGTGATCAACAATCTGGCGATGGCGTTGGCAGCCGACGGACAGCCGGCGCGAGCGGAACCCTTGCTGCGGCGCGCCGCATCCCACCCCGAGGCGGATGTGAAGGTGCACCAAAACCTCGCCCTGGTCCTGAGCCTCCAAGGCAAGTCGGCCGAAGCTGAGCAAATCAGGTTCGCCATGAGCCGCCCTGCGGAGTTCCCCAACGGGGAAACCAGCTTGGCCCTGCGTTCATCAGCACGCGACATCCCTGCCCGAGACGACGTCACCGACGGCTGGACAACGCGCGTTGCTGCTGCCCAGAGCCACTGATGAGCGCCCAATCTCGATTAGACCGTTTCCCGCCGCGGATGGAGCCAATTGGAGCAATAGCGAGCTTAGTGATCAACCCAGCTTCATGACCTGAATAATGGCCGGACCCAGAATTACGACGAACAAAACGGGCAGGAAGAAAACGATCATCGGGACGGTCAGCTTCGGCGGCAGTGCGGCCGCTTTCTTTTCGGCTTCCGACATCCGCATATCGCGGTTCTCTTTTGCCATGACGCGCAGCGCCTGCCCGACCGGCGTACCGTAACGCTCTGCCTGGATGAGTGCCGTCGCCACCGCCTTGATGCCAGCAATCCCCGTGCGTTTTCCGAGGTTCTCATAGGCTTGGCGTCGCTCGTGCAGATAGGAGAGCTCAGCCGTCGTCAGACTGAATTCTTCTGCAAGCTCGATCGACTGGCTTGAAATCTCCTTGGCGATCTTCCCGAATGCCGCTTCGATGGACATGCCGGCCTGGACGCAGATCAGCAGCATGTCGAGCGCGTCAGGGAATGCCTCCTTTATCGACTGCTGCCTGCGCTGGATCATGTTCTCCAGCATCATGTTGGGCAGATAAAAGCCGCCTATTCCCACACCGAGCGCGATGGCGATTTTCACGACCGGCGGATAGCTCAGATTGGTGAGCACCACGAACATGTAAAACAGCGCGAGGATCGTAAGGATGACCGGGACGACGACGCGGAAGAACATATAGGTCACGAGCGGCGCCTGCCCCCTGAGGCCTGCCATCTTCAGCTTCGCCTTCAGCTCATCGGTTTCGAAAACCGATCGCAAATTGAGCCGATCGACGAGCTCCTGCATGAAGCCTTTCGGCGCCTGCCGCAGCCGGCTGTGACTCTCCCGGCTCATGTTGAGATCGGCAATGCGCGCGGCTCGCATCTTGTCACGCTCCAGCGCCATCACCTTCATGCGCTGGCTCATCCGGTCCCTGTTGAGGATCGGCATGATGATCGTGAGCGCAGTGGCGAACGCGGCAACAGCGGCGGCCGTCATGACCATGAGCTGCGGTTGCATCACCGTCTCAATAAGATCCATCATGACAGCAAACTCACCACCCCTATAACTCGCTGAACCTTGAGCGGCCGGCCCCGCGTGAACTGCCTTTAGTATTTGAAATTGATCATCTTGCGCATGACGAGCAGGCCCATCGTCATCCAGACCGCGGCGAACGCCAGCATGAACTGGCCCGATTTCGTGCTCCAAAGGAGCGCGATGTATTCCGGCGTCGAAATATAGACCATCAACATGACGATGAACGGCAGTGAGCCCAGCACCGCGGCTGAGGCTTTGGCCTCTGCGGAAAGTGCCTTCACCTTGGCTTGCAATTTTTTGCGGTCCCGCAGAACGCCGGAAAGATTGCCGAGCGCTTCGGAAAGACTGCCGCCGGCCTGCTGCTGAATCGCGACCACGATGGCGAAAAACTTCACCTCGGGGAGCGGCATGCGCATCATCATGCGATCGAAGCAGTCGCTCAGCGGAACGCCGACACGCTGCTGTTCCACCAGTTCGCGAAACTCCCCGCAGATCGGCTGCGGGCTTTCACGCGCGATGATCCCCAAGCAGTCGTTGAGCGGAAGCCCTGATTTGACGCCCCGAACGATGACATCGATCGCATTGGCGAACTCGTCGAGAAACTTGTTTTGGCGGCGCTTCGTGAGCCGATTGAGGACCCAGCGCGGCACTCCGAACGTGCCTACGAAAGCGCCAGCCGCAGCGGTGATCATTGGGACGCCCGGGAAAGCAAGGAGCACGATGATCGCGCAGACCGCGCCGGAGATCGCACTCGCTATCCAGAATGCCCGTGGCGTGATGTCGAGCCCCGCCCTTTGGAGTCGCAGCCGCAGGGTCAGTTTTCGCCTCGCCTTCTGCCGATCCTCGATTTCCTTCAAAGTCTCGGCGACGGCTTTCCGGCGGTTCGACGCCTGCTCCGCCTGGCTCGCGCGCGCGGCCCGCTCGGCCCTGCTCTCGACGACTTTGTGCCGCCGTTTTTCGACCTGCTTCTCTCCCGAGAAATACGGAAACAGCAGGCTGAATACGATCGCGCCGATGGCGACGGCGACCAGCACCAGAACACCCAGTTGCGTGAGCTCGTCACTGAACATGCCTACGCCCCGAGTGGATTGCCGTGCTCGTCGCTAACCTCCGCGGCGGCAAGCGCTGCGGCAAGACGATGCTGCTCGCCGTAGTATTCAGCACGTTCCCAGAACCGTGGACGCGCAATTCCCGTCGAGCGATGCCGGCCGATGATCTTGCCTGTCTGGGGATCCTCTCCGAGGATTTCATAAACCATGATGTCCTGCATGGTGACGACATCGCCTTCCATGCCAAGGACCTCGGTGATGTGTGTAATTTTGCGCGAACCGTCACGCAGTCGCGATGCCTGCACGATGATATCGACTGCGCCGGTGATCATTTCCCGAATGGTTTTTGTCGGCAGCGAGAAGCCGCCCATCATGATCATCGATTCCATGCGGCTGATGGCCTCGCGCGGGCTGTTCGCGTGCAGAGTGCCCATGGAGCCGTCGTGGCCCGTATTCATCGCCTGCAGCAGGTCGAAGGCCTCGGCGCCACGCACCTCGCCCACGATGATCCGCTCCGGACGCATGCGCAGGCAATTCCGGACGAGATCGCGCATCGTGATCTGTCCTTCGCCCTCCAGGTTGGGCGGACGGGTCTCGAGGCGAACCACGTGCGGCTGCTGAAGCTGAAGCTCGGCCGAATCCTCGCACGTGATAATGCGCTCGTCGTGATCGATGCAGCTCGAAAGGCAATTGAGCAGGGTCGTCTTCCCTGAGCCGGTACCGCCGGAAACGATGACGTTGCAGCGGACGCGACCGATGATCTCCAATAAAATCCTGCCCTCTGGGGAGATCGAGCCGAGTTTCGTCAGTTGATCGAGCGTCAGTCGATCTTTTTTGAATTTGCGAATTGTAAGGGCAGGCCCATCGATCGCCAGCGGCGGTACAATGACATTCACACGCGATCCGTCCGGCAAACGCGCATCGCAAATCGGGCTCGACTCGTCGACTCGCCGACCGACTTGGCTGACGATCCGCTGACAAATGTTCATCAACTGAGCGTTGTCCGCAAATCTCACGCCCGTTCGGACCACCTTGCCGCCGACCTCGATGTATGTCGTCTCGGCTCCGTTCACCATGATGTCGGCGATGTCGTCGCGCGCGAGAAGCGGCTCTAGGGGACCATAGCCCAGAACGTCGTTGCAGATGTCCTCGAGCAGCTCCTCCTGCTCGGCAATCGACATGACGACATTCTTGAGCTGGATGATCTCGCTGACGATGTCGCGGATTTCCTCGCGCGCCGAAGCCGCCTCGAGCTTCGCAAGCTGCGTCAGGTCGATCGTGTCGATCAGCGCATTGAACACCGTCGTCTTGACGTCGTAGTACTCTTCCGAGTGCCGGCGTTGCGGCTCGGAAATCGGCTCTGGCCGGCGCGATGCTGTTGCGGCCGGAGCGGGCAGCTCAGCGACCGCGGCAACGGCGGGCTGTGGCGTTACGATTTTTCGCGGAGCGGGATCACTCGAACGCTTACCAAACATCTGACGATCCCTCAGAGCTTGATTTTCAGTTTCTGGAGTAGCGGACCGAGCGCCGTTTTCGGGGCTTGCTGCGCCAATTCCTTGCGGTGGGCAAGAGTCATGGCGAGCTCGCGGAACGGCTGCACCGCTCTTGCCTTCTTGTTCAGCTCCTCAACCATTTGTCCGTTGTTTGCGGCTTGCCCGAAGTTCTCGGCATCGAATTCGATCGTCGCAGCCGGCTTCAGATCGAGATTTTGACAGAACTCTCTTACCGAAATTTCCGGCCGTTTCGGCATGCCGACCATGTTCAGCACGAGGTGCGGCGGCCCGTCGTGATGACGTGACTGCTTCAGCAGGTCGAGCAGGTTTTTGGCGTTGCGCAAGTTGGCGAGATCCGGGGCCGCCGTGACGACGACCTCATCAGCACTCAGCAGGATGCGTTTCGTCCAGGCCGTCCACGTGTGCGGGAGGTCGACCGCCACATACGGGACGCTTTGGCGCACGACGTCGAGAACGATGTCGCAAGCGTCAGGGGAAATGTCGTAGTCGCGGTCCAGCACGACGGGCGCAGCGAAAATGCTCAAATGGTCCGAGCATTTCGTCAGCAGGCGGTCGAGAAGGACCTCGTCGAGACGCTCCGGACTGGAGAGCGCTTCGGCAATCCCCTGCACCGGATCCTGGTTGAAATCGAGCCCGGTCGTGCCGAATGCGAGATCTAGATCCGCAATGACCACATCGGTTTTCAGCACTTCCGACATGGTCCAAGCCACGTTGTGGCAGATCGTGGATGATCCAACGCCGCCTTTGGCACCGACGAACGCCACGACGTGCCCGATTGGATCCGATTCTGGATCGCTATAAAGATTGGAGATGCTTTCCATGAGCTGCAGCGGCACGACCGGCGCAACGAGATATTCGCTGACGCCGCGCTTCAGCAACTCCCGATAGAGCAGCACGTCGTTGACGTGACCTACCACGATCACCTTCGTGCCTGCATCGCAGCATTCGGCAAGCCTGTCGAGCTCGGCCAGCATGCTGGCGCCATCGAGCGTGGATTCCACCAGAATGAGATTGGGTGTCGGGTTCGCAGCGAAATACTGAGCGGCCGCCTGCACCCCGCCCATTTGGATGTGGACGTGAGTCTTGGCGAGCCGCCGATCCTGGGCCGCGCTCTGCAAGGCGCGCGCGGTTTCGGGCAATTCGCAGAAAGCCTGAATGGAAATGCGCGGGACGGGTCTCGCGCGCATACGCAGAGCCTCGAGCTCGCCATGATCCATGACAGCTTCCGCTGCAACTGGGCCAGGAGGGCCCATTGGCTCGTCCAAAAGCTGCGACTGCGCGAACTCACTCATACTGTCCTCACTGACCAATATCGACCTTCGCTCGTTCGTCCGCCGACTTCTGCGCGACCGTCGACTCGCCCTTGGTGTACTTCTGCCAGATCACGTCGCGACGCTCGGATGCGCGCGGCGAAGCGTTGCGAGGCCCAAGGAGATCGGCAGGGTTCGCCACCATGGCCGCAAAATTCGCCTGCGCAGCACACCCGAGATTGGGCGTCCCTACGTTCAGCGGATCCTCTGCGAGATTGCTGCCCCAGTAGCCGCATTCCGGAGCCTCTGCCGTGTACTTCATGTACGAAATGCGGATCGGCGGCTCGTAGCTGCGGCTATCCTGGTATGCCGTCACCATGACGGAAGCTTCGTCAAAGCCAGCCTCGCGCAGCAAATCTCGGATTTCCGCCACCGCTTGCATCGTGTCGACCTCGTTCGCCGCTCCGCTGGGCGCATGAATGAACAGTCTGCTATTGCCGGCATCTTCGGCCTGGTAGCGATCGATGAACCTCATGAGCTGCGCCCGCTGCTGAGGCGTGAGGCCGTAAGCGCCGCGCCGCACCTTGAACGCAATAGTCGCCGGTTCCTGAGAAACCATTATCGGATGGCGTTGCGACGGGTCGGTTATCGCCCATCCCGCAACCATGGGGCCCTGGTCATGCATGCAGGCGCCAACCGCCAGCGCGGTCACCGAGACAGCGAGCGCATTCAGAACAATCGGCCGACGCGGCGAGCGGCCCGGCATCCTGTCGAATATCTTGGACATCCTTGTTCCCCAATGCCTGACCGCTAGTCGACGATGAACCCGTAGTCGTCCTTCAGGCTGCCCTCCGGCAACGGGACGGTTTTGCCGTAGATCCGGTTCAGGTGGCCGAGAAAGTTGGCCTTCATATCCGTTGCCGGAGCCAATCCATCATCGGGGCGGACGAGCTGCTGGCGCGATACCGACCTCACGGTGTAAGGCGTCACGATGACGACGAGCTCCGTTTCCTCTTTGATGAAATCGCGGCTGCGGAAGAGGGTGCCGAGCACGGGCAAATCTTTCAGCCCCGGAAATCCATCGATATTCTGGCGAACCTCATCACGGAGCAGGCCCGCGATGGCGAGGGAGCCGCCCGAAGGTAGCTCTACCGTTGACTGGGCTTCGCGTGACTTCAATGCGGGAACTGCGATGCTCTCCATCACGATCGCTCCCTCGTTGGTCAGCTCGCTTACCGTCGTTTCGATTTTGAGGCTGATGCGGCTCTCGGAGAGCACCTGTGGCGTAAAGGTGAGACGGACGCCAAACTCCTCGAACTGGATTCCATAGCCGCCGTTGCCGTCAGGCACGGGAATCGGGAACTTGCCGCCGGCGAGGAACTTGGCGCTTTCGCCCGAAACAGCCGTCAGGTTGGGCTCTGCCAATGTCTTGAGTAGGCCGTCTCTTTCGAGTGCCCTGATGGCACCGGCGACCGCGTCATTGCCTCTGCTCCACATTCCGGCTACCCCGGAATTTCCAAACATATTCCCGGGAACCGGATTCCAAACATCGAGCGGCGGCGTCTCACTTGGAGTCCATCCCACCACCGGCAGCCGGCCAAGACCACGTGCCGCCGTTAGGGGCAGTGCGTTTTCAGTGAGCAACGAAGTAACAAAATTCCCGGAGTTGATCACCGCGCCGAGATTGATTCCCAACTGCTTCAAAGCCGACCTCTGCACCTCGGCCACGGTCACGCGCAGCATCACCTGCTCCTCGCCCTGGACGGAGAGCATGTTGATGACCTTGGCCGGGTGCCGGGTGTTCGCATCCGATGTCGGACCCACGATGAAGCGCGAGGCTATGTCGGCGGCGCGGGTCGCATCGACGGGGCTGCGAACGGTGCCTGTCAGAATGACGGTCTCGTTCAGAATTTCCGATTTGATATCCGCGCCGGGCAGTAAGCGGTTGAGCAGAGCATCGAGTGCGGCTGTATCGTGCTCGATCAGAACCTCGAGCGTCAGGATCTGATTGCCGTTGCTGTCGAAGAAGAAGGCATTGGCCTGGCCGTTGGCCTTGCCGATCAGGTAAACGCGCCTCGAGCTTTGGACGACCGCATCCATGACGTCCGGATTGGAAACGATGACGTCGCGCAGCTCCCGCGGCAGCTCCACAAGCATCGATTTGCTGCGGCCGAGCTGCACCGCCCGGCTTTGACCAAGTTCATCGGGCTCGATCCGCAGCACGGAATTGTGCCCCCGATGGCTCGCGGGAGCCCTCTCGTCAATGGCCTGGTAGCCGTTCGCCGAGGCCGACGGAATGACGTGGGGTGATAACAACGGAGCAGCCATCAAGAGGGCTGCAACCAAAAAACGCCTGAATTTCGTCCGCATGGATCGAGACCTCTGACCGGAGCACCGACTCGGAGACGCACATGACTCACGCGAACTGAACGCGACGAAAACTGACCTCAATTGACGTAGGCGCGGGATTTCACGCCGTAGCGAAGCACGCTGATCGCATCGCGCTCCTTGGATTTGCCCAGTGTCTCGGAACCGCTCGACGCCTCCGCGATATCCGCGATACTGCGCAGCGACAGAGTGATCTCACCCATGGCATTGGCCAGCGCGAGCTGCTCGGCTTGCCCCGGTGTGAGCTCGAGTGTCGCGACGTTGCCCTCGGACCCCTTTTTGCCTTCCCGCGCCTCGATCTGCTGCCCGATCGCCAGCACGCGCACATTGCGGAACAGGATCTCGCTGGTGTGTCCCTCGCCGCCGCGCGTGCGCCGGATCAAAATGACGTCGACATGGTCGTTGGGAAGAATGAGCTTGCCGGCCGCGGTATGCTCGGAGATCTTCGTCGAGACGGCGCGCATGCCGGACGGCAGAATGGCTGCCAAAACGCCGCCAGTGCCGGGTTTGATCAGCTTGTTCTCGGTGATCGGCTCACCGGCGATGAGCGGGGCGCGCGCGATTGCGCCTTTGAAATGCCCGATCGCGTCGGGCTTGCTCGCTTTGGAAACGAAGCTCGGGCCGACGGCGTCCTTCGGCCAGTCCTGCCAGCGGAAGCTGCCTTCATTGACGAGTTGGCCGAGAGGGATGTCGGTGCGTGCGACGAGGACCTTGGTCAGCTCGACCGTGTTCTTCTGAACGACCGCTGCCGGCTTGCTGAGAAGCCCGCGCATGCCCAGGAACGCCAGCAGTCCCGCGCCGAGCGCGACGGAAACTCCGAGTACCTGAGAACGTCTCATCACACACTGCCCCCACCAGAGCGGGTCTCCCTCCGCTCAACGGTGACTCTGCAGGATAATTCTCAATGTGCGGTTAACTTTCCGGCAGGCGCCCGGGGGCGGCGCCGACTCAGCCAGCGAAGCCAGTCATCCAGCCGGTCGAGGGATAAACGATCAGCGCGGCGCCAGCGATCGCGACGCCGTACGGGATGCCCTCCTTCGGATCGTGCAGCCGCATGGCCCAGGACTGGCCAAGAAGCCAGAGGGGCGGGAGAATACTCCGATAAGCAAGTAGAATTACTGATAGGGCACCGCCCAGCAAGGCTGTCCAGAAGAGAAATGGAAGGAGATGCTCCAAGCCAATCCAAAGTGCCGCTGCTGCCAGCAATTTCGCATCT
>DASVDU010000298.1:0-10122 GCA_036380915.1 Hyphomicrobiaceae bacterium
GAGCCTCTGACCATAGGCTTCCAGAGTTTCGCCCTCGCGCTGCTCGCGGTAGGCATACGGCGGGGAGACATGATAGCTTTCGAACAGCAGCGGTGCGAACTGCTGACGCCGCCAGGCATTGCCGCCGACGGCCAGTGCGCCGAGCGTGTTGCCGTGATAGCTCTGCCGGCGTGCGATGAAGTGGCGCCGCTGCGGCTCGCCACGCTCCACGAAATACTGGCGGGCCATTTTCAGCGCCGCCTCGATGGCCTCCGAGCCGCCCGAGACGAAATAGACATGAGAAATGCCGGCCGGGGCATGCTCGACGAGATTGTCCGCCAGGCGCTCAGCCACTTCCGTCGTGAAGAATGACGAGTGCGTATAGGCCAGCTTGTCGAGCTGGTTCTTGATGGCCTCGTTGACCGCCGGGTGCCCATGCCCGAGGCACGACACTGCCGCGCCGCCGGAGGCGTCGATGTACGACTTGCCGCTGCTATCGAAGATTTCGATGCCGTGACCTCTGACGGCGACAGGGATACTGGCGTGGATCCGCCGGTGCAGAATGTGAGTGGTTGGTTGGCTCATTTACCTGCTTCGCTTGGGTAGGGTTGGACTGGCATAGCTGCCCAGCCGATCGAAAAGAACCTCGGCTCGGGCGATGGCATCGACAGCGGCCTGTCCGCGCCGCGCGGCGACCAGAGCTGCCAGGCATTCGACCACGATGAAGGCCGGCGTCATGGTCTGCAGGAACGACGGCGTTTCGGTCGGAACGATGATGGACACGCTCGCAGGGCGTGAGATGGGCGCTGCACGGCTGTCGGTGACCGCGATCACCTGAACGCCGCGCTCGGCGGCGTAGGCCACGGCTTCGACGGTCTGAGTCGTATACGGGGCAATCGAGACGGCTATCAGGGCATCGGATGGGGTCAGCTCGCCCAGAGCATCGAGCCCTATGCCGCCCGCCTGATCGAGCAGGCGGGTGGGCCCTCCGATGAGCGACATGAGATAGGAGCCGAGGTATACGGGCGCGAAGCCGGAGCGCGCACCGACCCAGCATACCTGACGGCTGCTTTGGATGATGTCAGCGGCCCGGCCCATTGCGGCCAGCGTATCGGGCTCGCACAACGCCTTCAGATGGCCGGAGACCACCGCCAGCGTATCCGTGATCAGCGCGGCGTCTCCGTCCAGATCACGACGCGCGCGTAAGCCTTCGGCGCGCAGCCGAAAGGGCCTGGTGCTGGCGCGTACCGCATCGGTGAATCGGGTGCGCAGGCTGGCGAAACCGTCATAGCCGAGGCGCTGGGCGAGCCGTGTCATCGTTGCCGGCGTGACGTTCGCGCGGCGAGCCGCTTCGCGCATAGATAGGAAGGCGACGTCGTTGCCATTGTCGAGCAGCCAGCGCGCGGCAATCTGGAGCTGCGTTGGCAGCCCATCGAACGCAGACAGCAGCTGGTCCTCGACGGCACGTACTCTCATAACGGGACTAGATCACGAAGTTTTGCCGTCTGCAACAGTCGTTTCACGAGAGGCATAGAGGTACTATCTGTTACATCCGCATACGAACTACGTGCGTTGGCGCCAAGTCTCGCTCCCAAGTTGTAGCTGGCCTACGGCTTTGTTCAGGCATATGTAGCCATGTCAGAACGGATCGGGCCTGAGTGGCTCGGGAGCGGAGCCGATGGACTTCATTTTCATGCTGACTCGCAACGACTGCACCGTCGAGGCGCCGCTCAGGGTGCTCGAGCGGGTGAGGCCGCTCGGGTTGCGCCACATCGGCTTCAAGGATATCGGCGCGTCCCGATCCGAGATGGCAGCCCTCGTTGCAGGCATAAAGGCTTCAGGTGCCACCTCGTACATGGAGGTCGTCTCGACAGACGCAGAGGATTGCTTGCGCTCCGCACGGCTTGCCCGCGATCTGGAGATCGACTGCCTCCTCGGCGGAACACAGGTCGGTAAGATCCTTTCTATTCTCGGCGGTAGCCGCACCCGTTATTTTCCCTTCCCGGGTCGACCACTCGGCTGCCCAACCCGACTCGCCGGTACGCCGATCGAGGTCGAGGCGCAGTGCCGCTCGTTCATGGAGAAGGGGTGCGCCGGAGCCGACGTCCTTGCGTACCGCGCAACGGAAGCCGACCCGCTCGATCTCGTTGCGGCCGCCCGGCGCGGGTTAGGCGAAAAAGGCTTTCTGATCGTCGCCGGATCGGTGAGTACGCCGGAGCAGGTCCGCCTGTTGCGGAGCGCTGGCGCCAATGCATTCACGATCGGATCCGCCGTTTTCGATCTGACGTTCAAACCGGGTGCCGACTCAATCGAGGAGCAGCTAAAGGCTATTCTCTCCGTCTGCAGCGACGATGCGGTCGAAAGCGCTTGACCTTTCGCCCTTGGACCGCCTTCAAGATGCGGACCCTACGCAGCTTCAACCAACTCGACCGAGGGACCCGCCATCAGATGCGCGCGGTGGCAGAGTTTCCGAGGCATGCGCGCCGCAATATCCGCGCTGTCCTCACCGATATCGATGATACGTTGACCGAGGAGGGGCGCCTTCCGCCGATCGCCTACGAGGCGATGGACCGGCTCAAGCGTGCCGGACTCGCCGTGGTGCCGGTCACCGGCCGGCCGGCGGGGTGGTGCGATCTCATCGCGCGGCAATGGCCCGTCGATGGTGTCGTCGGGGAGAACGGCGCATTCTACTTCCGATACGATGATGCGCAGCGGATCATGATCCGGCGCTACGCCAAGACCGCTGAAGAGCGGGAGCGGGATCGACGGAAGCTCGAGGCCATACGCGAGGCTGTTCTGGCTGAAGTTCCTGGAGCCGCAGTGGCCGCCGACCAGAGCTATCGCGAGGCCGATCTCGCCATCGATTTTTGCGAGGATGTCCCGCCGCTACCGGACGAAAGCATCCAAAGGATCGTCTCGATCTTCCACCGGTTCGGCGCAACCGCCAAGGTCTCCTCCATTCACGTGAACGGCTGGTTCGGCACCTACGACAAGCTGACCACAAGCGCCCGCTTCCTGCGGGATGTTCTTGATCTCGATGTCGAGGCCGCTGCGGACAGTGTCGTGTTCGTGGGCGACAGTCCGAACGATGCACCGATGTTCGGGTTCTTTCCGCACGCCGTTGGCGTCGCGAATGTGCTGAGGTTCAAGGACGTCTTGAGTGCAGCACCCCGCTGGGTGACGTCGCAGCCATCCGCACGCGGATTCGCCGAGCTCACCGACCTGCTCCTGGAGGCGCGGGCATGAGTTCCGATGCTGCAGCCCCAGTGCAGCCTTTCGATCTGGCGATCATCGGCGGCGGCATCAACGGCTGCGGGATCGGCCGAGACGCGGCGGGGCGGGGTTTGCGCGTTGTCCTGTTCGAGAAGGATGATCTGGCGAGCGGGACCTCGAGCGCCTCGACCAAGCTGATCCATGGCGGCCTGCGCTATCTGGAGCATTACGAATTCCGCCTCGTGCGCGAGGCGCTGATCGAGCGCGAGGTTCTGTGGGCGATTGCACCCCACATTATCCGGCCGATGCGCTTCGTGCTGCCGCACCATCCGGCGATGCGGCCCGCGTGGTTCCTGAGGCTTGGCCTGTTCATCTACGACCACCTCGGTGGACGGAAACGGCTGCCCGGAACGCGGACGTTGGATCTCGCAACCGATCCTGCGGGCGCGCCGCTGAAGGTGGGCTTCCGTACACGCGCCTTCGAGTACTCCGATTGCTGGGTGGACGATGCCCGGCTCGTCGTCCTCAATGCCCGCGATGCTGCCGACCGGGGCGCCGTCATCCGAACCAGATGCATCGTCGAGAGCGCGGACCGATCGGCCGAAGGCTGGACCATCAGGGTCAAAGACCGGCGGACCGGGCGAACGGAAGCGGTCGCGGCCCGCGTGCTCGTCAACGCCGCCGGGCCTTGGGTGGATGCCGTCGACGCACAGCTGCGCCGAGGCAGAGCCCGCCACCGCACCCGGCTCGTCCGCGGCGCCCATATCGTCGTACCGAGACTATTCGATCACGACCGCGCCTACATCCTGCAGAATGTGGACAAGCGCATCGTCTTTGCCATTCCCTACGAAAGCCGCTTCACGCTGATCGGCACCACCGATTGCGACCACTCGGGCACGCCGGATGGCGTTGAAGCCTCGCCCGAGGAAATCTCCTACCTCTGCGATTCCATTTCCGCCTACTTCAAGAGCCAGGTGCGGCCAGGCGATGTGGTCTGGAGCTTCGCCGGCGTGCGTGCTCTCGCCGATGATTCCGCTGGAGCGGCGCAGGCCGCTACCCGTGACTATCGTCTGGAGCTCGACGCTGATGGCGGTGCTCCACTGCTGTCGGTGTTGGGTGGGAAGATCACGACGTACCGGCGCCTTGCGGAGGAGGCACTGGAGCTCATCGGTCCGCACCTGCCGACGGTAAAGGGCCGCGAATGGACCCGGACCGCACCGCTCCCCGGTGGTGATTTCGCAATCGATGGATTTCGGGAGCTGGTCTCCTCGCTGCGCTCTCGATACTCTGGCCTGACCGAGCCACTTCTCGATCGCCTCGCACGTGCCTACGGCACCCGCGCCTCACGTATCCTCGGTGATGCCCGCAGACCTGAGGATCTCGGGGCCGATTTTGGTGGTGGCTTGCACGAAGCCGAGGTGCGCTATCTCGTGCGCGAGGAATGGGCTGAATCGGCCGCCGATATCGTCTGGCGCCGCTCGAAGTTGGGGCTTGGCATGAGCCCCGCCGAGATCGCCCGCCTGGATGAGTGGCTTGCGCAGGAAACGGCTGCGGCGGGAACGCAATCCGGGTAATCCGCTCGCCCGCGCCCCGCCTCCATCACGCCTGGCCCGCGGATGCGGAATCACAGCGCCGAATGCCGACCAGGAACCACGTCTCCTGCTGGCCGACGCCCCTGATTTCCGTCAGGCCGCGCGACTCGATCTCGAAGGCGTGCACCAGCCGCTCGCGGCAGATCGGGCACAGGTGGATACGGCCGGGCTCCCCCAGGTTTTCAAGCCGCGCCGCGAGGTTCACCGCATCTCCCCACACGTCATAGCTGAACTTGCGGGTTCCGATGACCCCGGCGAGGACGGGCCCGGCAGCCATGCCGATGCGCATCTGCAGGCTGAGCCCCGTTTCCGCGCGGAAGCGCTCGACGACTGCCAGCATGTCGAGCGCCATTCGCGCAAGGCGCTCGGCGTGATCATGAGTGGGGTCCGGTAGACCAGCGACCGCCATGTAGGCGTCGCCGATCGTCTTGATCTTCTCGACGCCGTGCTTGGCTGCCAGCTTGTCGAACTCGCTCACGATCTCGTTGAGCAGATGGACGACCTTCGACGCTCCGAGACTGCGCGCCAGGCCGACGAACCCGGAGATGTCGGCAAAGAGGACGCTCACTTCGTCATGGGTGTCAGCAATGAGCTCACCGGGCCGCGACTTCAGCCGGTCCGCCACGCTGTCCGGCAGGATGTTGCGCAAGAGCGCGTCGGTTTCCGCCCGGGCACGCTCGACCAGCCGGAACGCATACCAGATCGACGCTGCGATCAGGCCGACAGTCGTGATCGCCGCCTGCGTGTAGAGCGAATCGAGCAGCTCCTGATCGGCTGGGATCAGCGCCTTCTCGGGCGGGAACTGGAACCAGGCGACGATGTGCAGAACGAGCCCGAGGATGACGACGACGGTCACCAGCTTCAGCCGCTCCAGGCCAAACACCACGAAGGGCGCGGCGGCGGCAACAATGTACTGCAGATGAATACCGGAGGACCGACCAAGATACATCGTGAACGCCATGAGCGCGACGTATTCGCTGACGACGATGAGCATGCCGCCCGCTATCGAGCTGAAGCGGTGCATGGCTGGAACCGTCAGCGCCATCGCGAGCAGGGCCAGGTTGATGAAAACAATCGGCTTGTAGGTCTGGTAATCGAGCTGGACATGCTGCAGCGCATAGCCCGCCGTCGTGACGGCGATCAGGTATGCGATCAGGTTCACGATCAGCAGTCGCCGCCGGATGTCGGGGGGATAAGGAGCGGTGCCGAGCTCGCCCAGCCACTTCACGCCTGAACCGAGCCAACCGATCACCGGATATCGAGACAATTCCTCGGCGAGCCTTCTGCCTCGGGTCTGCCATCTCCTCCGCGGCGCATCGGGCATCTTCCCCGTATCGGGCGGCATCAGGTTCGCCCGCCATGCCGATCCGTCTTCACCGGCACGTGTCACGGGATGTCTCCTGCGTGCAGTCGACTACTGCGGCGATCAATCGAGCTCGGCCATGCGCATCAGCTCATCCACATTGCACTCGATAATGCTCTCGTTGCGCCGAATGGCGTCCATGTCCTCCAACAGCATGAGAGCCGCATTGACCTTCGGCCGGCTCGCTCCCAGCAGCAGCGCGAGCTCCCCCTGCGACATGCCGAGATCAATCTTGGCCCGCCCGGAGAGGTTTCCCTGGCGCTGGCGAAGCATGCCGAGCAGAAACCGCGCCAGCCTGACCTCGATACGGTGCAGGGCGACGCCCTCGAGTTGCAGGTCCGTTTCCCGAATCCGCGAGCAAAGGAAGGAGATGGCTGCCTCGGCAAACGCCGGCGATGTCTCAACGAGCCGCTTCAGGGCGGTATGTGAAAGTGTCATGGCCCTGACAGCCGTAACAGCTGTTGCGTCGGCCGTACGTGGCCCGCCGTCGAGCGCGGCGATCTCGCCGAACACGTCGCCCCGCTCGGCGTGCGTAAATGAGAGCTCACGGCCTTCGCTCGAGAGGACCGACAGCCGCACGCGGCCTTCGAGCACCAGGTAGACCTCCTTGCCGGTATCGCCGCGGGCGAAGATCGACTGCCCCGCGCTGAACGAGGTCTCGCGCATCTGCCTGGCGATCTCCAGTCGGCAATCCTCGTCGACTTTGCCGAATAGTTTCGCACTCCCAAGCAACTGGGCGACACTCGCCTGTGACATCGTGGCAGTATCCCTAAAAAGCCGAACGGCCTTCCACTGTGGTCTGCCTGCAGAGTAACCGACTTGGGCCGAGACTGCGAGCAATAGCCGCAGGCTATAGGGCTCATTGCTAATGTTCGTGGCAACGGTGTTTCGCAAAACACGCGCGAACACTTGTCTTGACGTTGCCGACCGCGCATTCTTGTCGTCGTAGCTGATGAGATCCGGCAGCCCCTCTAACGACCGTGGAAACCGTCATCTGGATTGCCGCTGCCTGATCTGTTCCATGCTTCCCAATCCGCTCCATACGGTCCCTGCCATCAGCCAATGAGTCGCTGGATGATATCAACCAGGATAGGTCACCTAGCCGGGCTTGGTCGCGCTGAGGGGCATGGCCGCAATACGTTGCGGCGTGCGATGGCCAAGTCGCGGGATGGAAGCCGGAATAGGCTCGAGCGGCCGAAACTGGTTCTGGCCAGCGCTTCACCCCGCCGGCTGATGCTGCTGTCGCAGGTCGGCATCACGCCCGACGCCTTACGTCCCGCCTCGCTCGACGAGACCCCCCATAAGGGCGAGGTGCCAAGGCGGCTGGCAATGCGCCTCGCGCGTGCCAAGGCCGAGGCTGCACGCGAGCAGATCGCCAATGACCGCGACCTTGCCGACGCGTTCATCCTGGCAGCAGATACGGTGGTCGCCGTGGGCCGCCGCACGGTGTTGAAGCCAGAGACGGTCGACGAGGCCGTTGCTGCCTTGCAGCTCCTGTCGGGACGCGCCCATCGGGTGCTGACGGCGCTCTGCCTCATTACCCCTGAAGATCGCGAGCGCGTGAAGCTCGTGGACACGCGTGTGCGCTTCAAGCGCCTTTCACGAGAGGAGATCGAGGCCTATATCGCATCAAGAGAATGGCGCGGAAAGGCTGGCGGATATGCCATCCAGGGCCTGGCCGGCTCATTCGTGCAGAAGATCGTCGGCTCCTATACGAGCGTCGTCGGGCTGCCGCTGACCGAAACTGTGAATCTGCTGGCAGGCGAAGGGTACCCTGTCCACTTCGCCTGGGTGAAATCCGCTGATACCGAAATCGACTGACGAAAGGCGCATCGCCTCATGACCGAGCGCAATGACGAGGAGAGCACATTGCGCGGCCGCTGCCCCATCTGCGGTGCTCCCACCGAGCCCGAATTCCGGCCATTTTGCTCCCGCAGGTGTGCTGACGTCGATCTCTCCCGCTGGCTGCGCGGAGCCTATGTCATCCCAGCACAATCGGCAGATGACGAGGAAGACGAGTTGGGCCAGGCCGGTGGTGGCGAGGCTCGACCGGGCCAAGGCGCTGGACAGTCAGACAGGGACGAACTATAACGCCCCCACCTCGCAGCCGGTCCCGCCGGCATGCCTGAGTCAAGCCCAGGTAGCTCAGTTGGTAGAGCACGTGACTGAAAATCACGGTGTCGGTGGTTCGATTCCGCCCCTGGGCACCATTTTCCCGCAAGAATGAAAAGTTGGCCGCTATTTTCGGCTTTCGGCGCAAGCCCACGCGAGGACGGTCTTTGATCCTCAATATTCGGAAGTCAGCGAGGAATTTCGGCACTGGCTCACACCAGCACTATCGAGAAGTGCCTTCGATCATCACGCTGAAGGCCGCACCGAGAAACAAATTGGATGGGCTATCCAGTTTGCACCCAACGCTTCGGCGCTACTGAGCCGCGATCGAGCTCCGATTTCGTCAGCGCAAACTGCAGGCGGTAGAAGCCGCGGACTATATCCGCCGTGCTAGCCGCCTCGCGAAATAGACGGTCCGATGCTGTCCCTTCGCGAACTCGGCGGAGGCTTGCTTCCTCGACCGCCTCGATCAACAGAACCCAATCGGCAATCTCGTCGGGCTGACCTCGAAGGGTCTTTTCTGTCGAGGCACCCTGGCTCGCGGCCGCCTCGCCCTCCAACAAATGCACTCCGACGATACCGGGTTGCACCAGTATCGAAGGAACGACAGAGCTTACAACGCTCGAACGGAATGCTTCGGGCTCACGGACATTCGTGAACCGGAGCGTTTCGATCCAGGCGCCCTCGCCTCGGCCTTGCGTTGCTGCTACGGAACAAATGGTGCGGCAAGTATCGCGAAACCGCGCAATATTCTGCCTCGTCCAGTCGGTCGGCGCATTGAGCCTGTCACGATAGGGCGATGAAGTGAGGACGTCTGGGTTCTCGGTTTCATAGAAGTTGAAATAGCGCGGATAGCCGTCAACAGCGATATATCGGCGGCCGCGAAGAAAACCTGGGATCCCTACCCGCTCCGGGATGTGCTCAAGGACATGCCACTCGATGAAATCCTGATCCGCGCCCTCCTCGACGCCGTTCCAGATCGCCAGCACCCCAGAACCCAGCAAAGCCATCGTCGCTTCCTCCAGTTTGGATGCCATCCATTTTTGCCCACCTCAGTCGGGCAGCACAATAAGAGGAGCGAAAGCCGAGCTCAGCTGCTGTGAAGCTCCGGATGAGCGGGGCCCAAATTCTATCGGGGAGAACGGAGCAATAGAGATACAAAAACACCCCGCCCAAAATTTTGGGCGGGGTGCTCTGTCATGAATTTGGAAGAGGGGATCTCGATTACCTTACTTCACCCCTTTGCAGACCTGGCAACGACCTACTCTCCCACGTCTTGAGACGAAGTACCATCGGCGCTGGGGCGTTTCACGGCCGTGTTCGGAATGGGAACGGGTGCAGCCACCCCGCTATTATCACCAGGTCGGCGAAAGGGTGAAGAAAGTGACTTCTGGATTTTTCTGGAATTCTCACCGCCCGTCCCGAACGCTTTCGCGTCCAGAATGAGCATTGCTTAATGAGAGCGATTCAAGCCATTCGAGCTATTAGTACCGGTAAGCTGCGTGCATTGCTGCACTTCCACACCCGGCCTATCAACGTGGTCGTCTTCCACGGCTCTCAAGGGAGTACTCGTTTCGAGGTGGGTTTCCCGCTTAGATGCCTTCAGCGGTTATCCCGTCCGCACATAGCTACCCTGCTGTGCCGCTGGCGCGACAACAGGTCCACCAGAGGTGCGTCCATCCCGGTCCTCTCGTACTAGGGACAGCTCCTCTCAATACTCCGACACCCACGGCAGATAGGGACCGAACTGTCTCACGACGTTCTGAACCCAGCTCACGTACCTCTTTAAATGGCGAACAGCCATACCCTTGGGACCTGCTCCAGCCCCAGGATGAGATGAGCCGACATCGAGGTGCCAAACGA
>DASVDU010000299.1:0-28568 GCA_036380915.1 Hyphomicrobiaceae bacterium
GACGGGCCGAAGCTCGTCGATGTCCACGCCGGGCCGCTGCCTGAACAGCCGTCCCTCATCGTCCTGATGCTTCAGCAGCGCACCATGGCGCAGATGATCGAGCGGCAGCTGACCCATCGGGCCGCGGCAAGATCCATCTCGGGCATGGCGGCGACGCTGGCCCACGAGATCAAGAATCCACTGTCAGGAATTCGGGGCGCCGCGCAACTGCTGGAGCCGAGCCTTAGTCCTGCAGACAGATCGCTGGCGCAGCTGATCTGCACGGAGACCGATCGCATCCGCAATCTGGTCGACCGGATGGAGGTGTTCGGAGACGAGCGCCCGCTGGCCAAGGAGCCGGTCAACATCCACGACGTGCTCGATCACGTTTGCCAGCTTGCCGGCACCGGCTTCGGCCGCGGCGTTACGATCATACCGCGCTACGACCCCTCCCTGCCGCCCGTTCCGGCCAATCGCGACAAGCTGATCCAGGCCTTTCTCAACCTCGTGAAGAATGCCGTGGAAGCCGTCGAGGGAAACGGCGAGAGCGGGCGGCTCATTCTGACGACGGCCTTTCGCCCGGGAGTCCGGCTTTCGGTGCCGGGAAGCGGCGCCCGGGTCAGCCTCCCCCTGATGATCGAGGTGGAGGACAACGGGCCGGGCGTGCCGGACCACCTCAAGCCATATCTGTTCGACCCGTTCGTCACCACGAAGCGCAGCGGCTCCGGATTGGGCCTCGCCCTGGTCGCCAAGATCATCGGTGACCACGGCGGCATCATCGAATGCGAGTCCGAGCCGCGCCGCACCATTTTCCGCGTTCTGCTGCCGATGCAGGACAGGCCTCCCCAGACCAGTCAATCGGATTAGAGCCATGGCCCGCGGCACCATTCTCATTGCCGATGACGACAGCGCGATCCGCACCGTGCTCAACCAGGCACTCGCCCGCGCCGGATACCTCCCGCGCGCGACCGGCAACGCGGCCACGCTCTGGCGCTGGGTGTCGCAGGGAGAAGGCGATGCGGTCATCACCGACGTCGTGATGCCGGACGAGAACGCCTTCGACCTGATCCCGCGAATCAAGAAGCTGCGGCCGGAGCTGCCGATCATCGTCATGAGCGCCCAGAACACGCTGATGACGGCGCTGTCGGCTGCCGAGAAGGGGGCTTTCGAATACCTGCCGAAGCCCTTCGACCTGAACGAGCTCGTCAGCATCGTCGGCCGGGCTCTGGCGGAGCCGAGTCGGAGTGCGGCCAAGAGTTTGCCCGAGAACGAGCCCGACGATCTGCCGCTGATCGGCCGGTCGCCCGCGATGCAGGAGATCTACCGGATCATCGCGCGCCTGACCCAGACGGACCTCACCGTGATGATCTCCGGCGAATCGGGGACCGGTAAGGAGCTGGTCGCACGCGTGCTGCACGACTTCGGGCGCCGGCGCAGCGGGCCGTTCGTCGCCATCAACATGGCTGCCATTCCCCGGGAGCTGATCGAGAGCGAGCTGTTCGGCCACGAGAAGGGCGCGTTCACGGGCGCTCATACGCGTATGCCGGGGCGCTTCGAGCAGGCGGAAGGCGGCACGCTGTTTCTCGACGAGATCGGCGACATGCCTATGGAAGCGCAGACGCGGTTGCTGCGCGTGTTGCAGGAGGGTGAGTACACGACCGTCGGCGGACGTATTCCGCTGCGCACCGACGTGCGCATCATCGCCGCGACGCACCGCGAGCTGAAAAGCCAGATCCAGCAGGGGCTGTTCCGCGAGGACCTCTACTACCGCCTCAACGTCGTCCCGCTGAGATTGCCGCCCTTGCGCGAGCGGCTGGGCGACATCGACGACCTCGTGCGCCATTTTCTCCGGCAGGCGGCCCGCAGCGGCCATGGCCAGAAGGTCGTGGAAGCGGCGGCGTTGGAGCGGCTGAAGCGGCACACCTGGCCCGGTAACGTCAGGGAGCTGGAGAACCTGGTACGCCGGCTCGTCGCCCTCTATCCGCAGGATACGATCACCGCGGAAATCGTGGACGCTGAACTCGGCCAGGCGCTCACGTCGCCGCGCATCGACGAAGGGCGCCCCGACGAAAACGCTTCGCTTTCGGAGCTCGTGGAAAACTACCTTGGCCGCTACTTCGCCCGGCATGGGCGCGATCTGCCGCCGCCTGGGCTCTATGACCGCGTCATCCGCGAAGTGGAGAAGCCGCTGATCACGGCAGCTTTGGCGGCGACCCGCGGGAATCAGATTCGGGCTGCAGAGCTCCTCGGCCTCAATCGCAACACCTTGCGCACGCGCATCAAGGACTTGGACATTCAGGTATTCAAGACACCCGGCATGGCATGAGAAACGCCCACGCACAGGGCCAAGCGATTGCCTTGACTTGAGCGGAGGATATCGACGATCATGTCGCGAAAATGTCACAGTCTTGTAGCTGATCTGTGATCGCATCGCTTCACGCCGATGCCACGAATGTAACCGAATAGCTACGTATCTGGCTAAAGAGCAGACCGACCGGCGGCCACGGCGGGTTCATGCGAGTGCGCTTGAGGCCGATGAGAGGCGTTGTGGATGACGTCCGCTGACCCGCGAAGGGCGCCAGGCGACATCGTGGATGAGGGCCGGTTGCCGTTTCCCGAGGCGAACCCGCTCGCCTTCTGGATCGGCTTCGTCGTCGTCATCCTGTCGCTCGTCTCGGGGTTTGCGACCTATCTCATCCTGACCGGGCTCACGCCGATCGTGCCTCGGGACGACATCGTCCTGACGGTGCTGTTCATCAACGTCGTTCTGATCCTGGCCATGTTCGCCGTCATCGGCTGGCAGGCGATCGGGCTTGCCAAGGCGTGGCGGGACAAGGAGGCCGGCGCCAGGCTTCACGTCCGCATCGTCGGTATGTTCAGCATCATTGCGGCGCTGCCGGCCATTTTGCTCGCGATCGGAGCAACGACGACCTTCTCGCGCTCTCTGGACAACTGGTTCTCGACGCGGACTCGCCAGATCATCGCCAACTCGCTCGACGTGGCCAACGCCTACCTCGAGGAGCATGGGCAGGTCATCCGCACTGACATCGTCAACATGGCGAAGGATCTCGACGATGCGGCCGATACGCTCCGTGATGATCCCGAGCAGTTCCGTACCCAGGTGATTGCGCAAGCAGGCTTGCGTGATCTTCCGGCCGCGTACGTCATTGATGCTGAGGGACGGCCGATCATCAGCGCCGTCGAGGATTCGCGCTTGCCCTACGTCCCGCCGCCCCCGCAGGTCATCGCCCACGCCGAGGCGGGGCAGGTGCCGCTGCTCATGCCGTCCAACAGCTACCGGGTGGCGGCGATCACCAAGCTCAACGCGTATCCGGGCTCCTATCTTTACGTTCTGCGGGGTGTCAGCCCCAAGGTGATGGGTTATCTGCGGCAAACGCAGGCGGGCGTTGCCGAGTACGAGGAGCTGCGAAAACGGCGCGGCGGGCTCAAGATCGCGCACGGGCTCATGTACTTCATGATCTCGATGACGGCGCTGCTGGCCGCCATCTGGGCCGGGCTGTGGTTCGCCGGCCGCTTCGTGGCGCCCATCCGCCGCCTGATCGCCGGTGCTCAGGAGGTCTCCCGCGGCAACCTCAACGTCACGCTGCCGGTCCGGCGCGGCGAAGGCGATCTGAGGCGCCTGTCGCAGACCTTCAATACGATGACCGCTGAGCTGAAGATGCAGCGCGATGCGCTCGTCTCGGCCAACGAGCAGCTTCTCGAGCGGCGGCGTTTCATCGAGGCCGTGCTGACGGGTGTGTCGGCCGGCGTCCTGGGGCTTGATCGCGAGGGCCGTATCAGGCTCGCCAATCGGTCCGCGGAGCAGTTGCTTGGGGCGGGCGCGGAGAACCTTGTGGGGCGCCGTCTCGAGGATGCCGTGCCCGAGATCGGCGAGCTGCTGACCAAGGCGGAGGAAAAGCGCCTCGCGTACAGGCTTCAGCATCAAGTCAAGCTCATCAACAACAACGGTGATGAGCGCATCTTGGCCGTACGGTTCACGCGTGAGGTGGAGGGCGGAGAAGAGCAGGGCACGGTCGTAACCGTGGACGACATCACGGAGCTCGTTTCCGCCCAGCGTACGTCGGCCTGGGCCGATGTCGCCCGCCGTATCGCCCACGAGATCAAGAACCCGCTGACCCCGATCATCCTTTCCGCCGAGCGCATCCGCCGCAAGTACGGCAAGGTGATTACGGACGACCGGGAGACCTTCGACAAGCTCACCGCGACCATCGAGCGCCAGGCCGGCGACATCAAGAGCATGGTGGACGAGTTCGCCTCCTTCGCCCGCGTGCCGAAGCCCGTGATGGAGCCCGGCGATTTGCGCGACGTGGTCCAGGAGCCGGTGATCCTGTTTCGTGAAAGCCACCCGCATATCGCCTACGAGCTCGATTTGCCGGCGGAGCCGCTGATGGGCCTCTTCGACCGGCGTCTCATCACCCAGGCGGTGACGAACCTCATCAAGAATGCGACCGAAGCAGTCGAATCGGCCGCCGAGGCGCCCGAGCCGGACTGGAGCGGCCGCATCGAAGCCATCTTGCGCTCAGTCGACGGGCGAATCGAAATCGAGGTCATAGACAACGGCATCGGCCTGCCGAAGCAGAACCGATCGCGTCTGCTGGAGCCCTATGTCACCAACAAGGGCAACAAAGGCACCGGCCTCGGCCTCGCTATTGTCCAGAAGATCGTCGAGCAGCATGACGGTATGCTGACCCTGGAGGATGCTCCGCCAGGTCCGCAGCGCAGCCGGGGTGCGCTCGTGCGCATCACGCTGCCTGTCCGCAACGAGTTCACAAGCAAGACCGATGTCAAATCCGAAGCAGCCGAGTAGGTCTGCCTCGGTGGCATCGAGCCGCCAAGGGAAGGGAGTGACCGATGGCGTCTGACATCCTTGTTGTCGACGACGAAGCCGACATTCGCGAGCTCGTTTCCGGGATCCTCGAGGACGAGGGCCACCGCTGCCGGCTCGCGAGGGATAGCGACGAGGCCCTGCGCGCAATCGAGGAGCGCCGGCCGCACCTCGTTATTCTCGACATCTGGCTGCAGGGCAGCCGGCTCGACGGGCTCGAGGTGCTGTCGATCATCAAGAAGGTGCACCCCGACCTGCCGGTGGTCATCATCTCCGGCCACGGCAACATCGAGACGGCCGTCACCGCCATCAAGCGCGGCGCCTATGACTACATCGAGAAGCCGTTCAAGGCCGACCGGCTGATCCTGGTGACGATGCGCGCGCTGGAGGCCTACAACCTTCGCCGCGAGGTGAAGCATCTGAAGGAGCGGTCGACGCAGAGCGCGGAGATGATCGGCCGCTCGCCGGCCATCAACCAGCTCCGACATCAGATCGATCGCGTCGCGCCGACCAACAGCCGTGTGCTGATCCGCGGCGCATCGGGTGCCGGCAAGGAGCTCGCCGCACGGGTCCTGCACTCCAAGTCGCACCGCGCCAAGGGTCCCTTCGTCGTGCTCAATGCAGCGGCCATGGTGCCCGACCGCGTCGAGGAAGAGCTGTTCGGCACCGAGGACCGCACCGGCGAGGCGCGCAAGGTCGGCGCCCTCGAGGAGGCCCATACCGGCACGCTCTACATCGACGAGGTGGCAGACATGCCGCTCGAGACGCAGGGCAAGATCCTGCGCGTGCTGGTCGAGCAGAAGTTTCTGCGGCTCGGCGGGACGCACAAGGTTTCCGTCGATGTGCGCATCATCTCCTCGACGAGCCGCGATCTCGAGCGCGAAATGGCCGAGGGGCGCTTCCGCGAGGACCTCTATCATCGCCTCAACGTGGTGCCGTTGAGAGTGCCGGGCCTCGCCGAGCGGCGCGAGGACATTCCCGAGCTCGTCAACTACTTCGTGCAGCAGATCGCGCAGAGCTCGGGACTCGCGCCGCGCCGTATCGGCGAGGATGCCATCGCCGTCCTGCAGGCCCACGACTGGCCGGGCAACGTGCGCGAGCTGCGCAACAACATCGAGCGCCTGATGATCCTCTGCGGCGGGGATCCCGACGCGGTCATCACGGCCGACATGCTGCCGGAGGAGATCGGCTCCAACGTGCCGCTGCCCGTGAATGGGGGCGCGGAGCACCTGATGTCGCTGCCGCTGCGCGAGGCGCGCGAGATCTTCGAGCGCGAGTACCTGCTGGCCCAGATCAACCGCTTCGGCGGCAACATCTCGCGGACGGCCGAGTTCGTCGGTATGGAGCGCTCGGCCCTTCACCGGAAATTGAGGGCGCTTGGCGTCAGCTCCGATCACCGCAGCGGGGTGACAGCCGGCCAGCCCTGATGCGGTGATCGAGAATTAGACGGCGTTGACTGCTGAGGTCCGCCGAGTTTTCTTGGTCAGATCGTATTGGCGACGTCTGTGTCGCGTTGCCCGTTCTGCTTTCGAGGCTTCCCCGCGAGGGGAGCTTCGGAACGGGGACGCCAGGGCGCCAGCGTGCGTTGACAGGGAACGATAGCGGGGCAGCCGAGCGCGATTCCGTTCGACCCGCCCTTATCCGAACGAGGCCCTATCGACATGAAAGTGATCATCTGCGGTGCAGGTGTCGTGGGTCTCGGCATCGCCGAGCGGCTCGCTGCCGAGGGCAACGACGTCTCGGTCATCGATATCGATCCGGCCCTCGTGCAGCGCGCCAACGACGTGCTGGAGGTGCGCGCGACGCTCGGCAATGGCGCTCACCCGGACGTGCTCGAGCGTGCCGGCGCGCGTGACGCCGACATGCTCATCGCCGTCACCCTGGCCGACGAAGTGAACATGATCGCCTGCCAGGTGGCACACAGCCTGTTCGACATCCCCACCAAAATCGCCCGTGTCCGCGCGCAGAGCTACCTGGCCAAGGAATATGCCGCGCTGTTCGCGCGCAATTGCCTGGCCATCGACTTCATCATCTCGCCTGAGGTGGAGGTCGGCAACATGGTGCTGCGCCGGCTGCAGCTTCCTGGTGCGTTCGAGGCGCTGAGCTTCGCCGATGGGCGCGTGCTTGCGGTCGGCATCGCCTGCGAGGAGGACTGCCCGGTCGTCGATACGCCCATCCGGCAGTTGAGCGAGCTCTTTCCCGACCTGCCCGCCGTCATCGTGGCCGTCGTCCGTAAGGGCAATTTGTTCGTGCCGCGCCTGGACGAACAGCTCAAGGCCGGCGATGACGTCTACATTGTTGCCCCCGCCGACCAGGTTGCGCGCACGCTCAAGATCTTCGGTCACGAGGAGCAGGTTGCGCGGCGGGTGATCATCGCCGGTGGCGGGAACATCGGCCTCTATGTCGCCCGCGAGATCGAGGCGCGCGAGCATATGGTGCGGGCCAAGATCATCGAGGCGAACCGCGGCCGAGCGATGCAGATCGCAGAGGAGCTCAACCGCACCGTGGTTCTGCACGGGAGCTCGCTTTCCGAGGAGCTACTCCGCGAGGCCGAGGCCCAATCGGCCGACACGATGGTAGCCGTCACCAACGACGACCAGGTCAACATCCTGACGTCGGTGCTGGCGAAGCATCTCGGCTGCAAACGCAGCCTGGCTCTCGTCAACTCGGCCGGCTATACGCCTATGGTGCGCTCGCTTGGCATCGA
Organism: Hyphomicrobiaceae bacterium; assembly: GCA_036380915.1. GTDB lineage: Bacteria > Pseudomonadota > Alphaproteobacteria > Rhizobiales > Hyphomicrobiaceae > ZC4RG25. Next base: position 7,533 of record DASVDU010000299.1, read on the forward strand.
CGCGCAAATCAACCCCCGCACGATCACCGTCTCGCGCATCCTTCAGTTCGTCCGGCGCGGCCGTATCCGTATCGTCCATTCGATCCACGACGGGGCGGGGGAGCTCATCGAGGCCGAGGCGATCGAGACGGCTCCGATCATCGGCAAGTCGATCCGCGAGATCGACATGTCGGAGGGCGTGCGTTTCGGCGCCATCGTGCGCAATGGCCAGGTTTTCGCGCCGACAGGCAGCACGGAGCTGGAGCCCAAGGATCGCGTCATTCTGTTCGTGCGCGCGGATCACGTCCGGCAGGTCGAGCAGCTGTTCCGCGTCAGCCCCGATTACTTTTGACAGGGGGTACAGCGGTTCCCATTGCGCTCTCCGATGCACCTGCTAAAACCCGCATGTGCGCACTTCGCAGCCGGCAGAGATGATTCATGATGGCCCAGGCGCCATCGGAGTGCTGATTCCACCAAGGGTTTCAGGTAAGCTGATCCGAGGTGGACGGAGCGCCACCGAAAAACATAACCGAACAAAAACGGATAAGAAGAAATGGCTGAACGAGCACAAAGCCTGCAGGACACCTTCCTGAACCACGTCCGCAAGAACAAGACGCCCCTGACGATCTTCCTCGTCAACGGCGTGAAGCTGCAGGGTATCGTGACCTGGTTCGATAATTTCTGTGTCCTGCTGCGGCGCGATGGACACTCGCAACTGGTCTACAAGCACGCCATATCGACGATCATGCCGGGCCAGCCCGTCCACCTGATGGAGCAGGAGCCGGCGGAAGCGCAGCAGGGATAGACGTTCGATTAGCCGCGCAGACGAGACCAAGACGAGACGCAGGCGCCGGGGCGGCAATGGTTCCGAACCAACGGCGATCACGCGTGCTGTCGTCCTCGTTCCAGTGCTACAGACGACAGGCAGCCCGGGGACGGCCAAGCGGTCCCGGGCTGGCAATGGCACGCGCGGCGCCACGCTCCATTCTCCCCAGGATCGGCTGGCCGAGGCTGCCGGGCTTGCCGAAGCCATCGGTCTCGAAGTCCGGGCCAAGCTCATCGTTCCGGTGGCGAGGCCGCAGCCGGCGACGCTGTTCGGCTCCGGTAAGGTCGAGGAGCTGAAGCAACTCGTTGCCGAGCACGAGGCCGGTCTCGTCGTCATCGACCACGCGGTCTCGCCCATCCAGCAGCGCAACCTCGAGCGGGCGTGGAACGCAAAGGTTCTGGACCGCACGGGGCTCATTCTGGAGATCTTCGGGCGTCGGGCCCGGACCCGGGAAGGGCGCCTGCAGGTGGAGCTCGCCCACCTCACCTACCAGAAGAGCCGCCTGGTGCGGAGCTGGACCCACCTCGAGCGCCAGCGTGGCGGCTACGGGTTCCTCGGCGGTCCTGGTGAGACCCAGATAGAGACGGACCGGCGGCTCATCCAGGAGCGCATCGACGCCATCCGCAAGGAACTGGACGTCGTCGTGCGCACGCGCGAATTGCACCGCTCCGGACGGCGTCGGGTGCCATATCCGCTGGTCGCCATCGTCGGCTACACGAACGCTGGCAAGTCCACGCTCTTCAACAAGCTGACCGGCGCCGGCGTGGTCGCGATGGATCAGGTCTTCGCCACGCTGGACCCGACCATGCGGGAGCTGCGGCTGCCGAGCGGTCGCAGGGTCATCCTGTCGGACACTGTCGGGTTCATTTCCGACCTGCCGACCTCGCTCGTCGCCGCCTTCCGCGCTACGCTCGAGGAAGTGATCGAGGCCGATCTCATCCTGCATGTCCGCGATATCAGCCATCCTGAAACGCAAGCGCAAAGGGCGGACGTGGAAAGGGTTCTGCGCGAGCTCGGGATCGAGGTGGATCGGCCGGACGGGCTCATCCTCGAGGTCTGGAACAAGATCGACTTGCTGCCGCCGGAATCGCTGGAGGAGCTGCAGCATGCGGCCGAGCGCGCCCAGCAGAAGCCGCTGCTCGTTTCGGCCGTCGAGGAGAGGGGCCTCGACGCCCTGCTGGAAGCCATCGATGCCCAGCTCGGCCGCGCCGACGAGGTGCTGACCATCGCCGTTCCCGCGACGGCAGGCAATCTGCTTGCCTGGCTGCACGAGAACGCCCAGGTTCTCGCCCGAGAGACGGCCGAAACTGGCCAGACCATCTGCCAGGTGCGCATCGCGCGCGCGAAAAAAGGCCGCCTGTTCAGCCGGTTGCGGCAGAACGGGCTGGCCGTTGCGAGCTGACGGGCAGGGTTGCCGAGGCTGTCATCAAGGATCTAACCGCGAGCTCGTGGTTACGCATCGTGGATGCCCACCTTCGTGGGCATGACGGTCTATGTATATCGGCCGCCCGGAAAGCCATCGATCAAGGGAAGAATCGCAGACCTCCTCAGCGTCATACCCGCGCAGGCGGGTATCCGCGATGCGCAGCAGCAAAATTGCCGCTGTAGCTGTGCTCGGCCTCTCAGGGACGACAGGCGGGGGTGATGGCTCAGCGCCGCTCAGTGCCCCCGGTTCACACAGAACGCCACGGCACCCAGGAGGGCGCGCTTGGCCTGGCAATTGCGGAAAATGGCGAGCGCGTCCTCGGCCATCGAGCCGTAATAGCGAGCCCGCTCGAGCGTCGCCTCGATCGCCTTATGCCGGCGCATCAAGCTCATGGCGTGCTCGAAATCGCCTTCGCGGATATCTCCTTCGCCTAATGTTCGCCGCCAGAACGCCCGTTCCTCATCTGAACCGCGGCGGAAGGCTAGGATGACGGGCAGCGTAATCTTCCCCTCGCGGAAATCGTCACCCACCGACTTGCCGAGCCGCGCGCTGTCGCCCGAATAATCGAGCGCGTCGTCGACGAGCTGGAAAGCGATGCCGAGGGTCTTGCCGTAGGACTTGAGGGCTGCCTGCTCGTCTGCCGGTCGGTTGGCGATGGCGCCGCCGACCTCGGTCGCAGCGGAAAACAGGGCTGCCGTCTTGGCATTGATGATCGCCAGGTATTCGTCCTCCGTCGTGGCGGTGTTCTTGGCCGCGGCGAGCTGCATCACTTCGCCTTCGGCGATCACGGCGGCCGCGTTGGAAAGGATTTTCAACGCCTGCAGAGAGCCGACCTCGACCATCATGCGGAAGGCCTGCCCCAGCAGGAAATCTCCGACCAGCACGCTCGCCTGATTGCCCCAGACGAGCCGCGCGGCCTTTTTGCCGCGGCGGAAGTCGCTCTCGTCGACGACGTCGTCATGTAGTAGCGTCGCCGTGTGCATGAACTCTACGGCAGCGGCCAGCGGCACGTGACCATCACCCGTGTAGCCGCACAGCTTGGCGGCGGCGATGGTGAGCATCGGGCGCATACGCTTGCCGCCCGAATCGATGAGATGTTGGGCAAGCTGCGGAATAAGCTCGACGTCGGAGACTGCCTTGTCCAGAATGAGCCGGTTCACCGCGCCCATGTCCTCGGCTGCGAGCTCGAGAATAGGGAGCAGACTGTGCGTCGGGTCACGCGTTTCATCGATTGGAACAACGACCCCCACTGGGCTCTTCTCCTGGATGATTCTCTGATCGCGGTGATCTTAACCACGGGTTCCGGAACCATTTTCACGGCAGATTGCCGCATGGTTAACTCCGGAAAAGACTGCAGAAAAGGTGTCCATCATGCGGGAGATTCTGCGCTCGAACAACCCGGTGTTGCTGAGCTTCGTTGAGGTTCTGCTGCGCGATGCCGGGGTTCAGCCACTCGTCGCAGACGGAAACATGAGCATTATGGAAGGCTCGATCGGCGTACTGCCGCGACGTATTCTCGTAAGCACTGACGATCTTACGCGTGCGCGCAAGGTGCTGCAGGAAGCGGGCCTCGGCCACTGGGTCAATGATGACGACCCGAACTGACGATGTCGGCACGAGTGAGATTACTGAGGATGCGTTTCTCGGCGGTGCTCTGACCGTCCTGCAGCCGCGGCAAGGCTATCGTGCCGGCATCGATGCAGTTCTTCTGGCAGCCGCTGCCCCGGTCGGGGGAAAGCCCGGTGAGCGAGTGCTCGATGCGGGCGCGGGTGTCGGCGTCGTCGGACTATGCATCGCCCAGCGGGCTCCTGGCACGCGCGTTACGCTGGTCGAAAACGAGCCGGAGCTCATTGTGCTCGCGCGCGAGAACGTGATCCGTAACGGGCTCGAAGAGCGGGTCAGCGTCATCGCAGCGGACATCACGGCGCCGGCTGCAGTGTTGGCCGCTGCGGGGCTTTCGGCAGATTCGTTCGACCACGTCGTAGCCAATCCGCCCTTTCATATCGAAGGGCACGGGCGCCGGCCCCGCCATGTGATCAAGGCGGCAGCCCATGCCATGCCGGCGGGCAGTCTTGCCCAGTGGGTCCGGTTTCTGACGCGCGTGGCAGCCCCCGGCGGCAGCCTGACCATGGTGCACCGGCCGGATGTCCTGCCCGACCTCCTGGGGCTGCTGAGGAGCCGGTTCGGTGGGCTGAAGATTTTGCCGCTCCACCCGCGCGTTGGGGAGCCGGCCGTACGCATTCTCGTGCAGGGGCGGAAAGGGAGCCGTGCCCCGCTCACCCTTCTGTCGGGGCTTGTGCTCCATGAAAAGGACAACCGCTTCCGACCCGAGGTCGCGCGCATTCTTCGGGATGGGGCGGCCTTGCCGCTCGACTGAAGGTCTAGCCGGGCTCCTTCTGGTCGACTAAGAGTTGAGGCGTTCCCTTCACCAGCAATCTTGTCACCAGCAAAGAAGCACGTCGCGCATGCGGTTTTTCAAGCGTCGCCCCGTCGTTCCGGTCATTCGCTTTTCAGGACCGATTGGATTTGCCACCCCGCTCAGGCCCGGGCTTTCGATCGGGGCAGTCGCCAGCGGGCTCGAGAAGGCGTTCAGCCTGTCGAAGCTGCCGTGCGTGGCCGTGACCGTGAATTCTCCCGGCGGCTCGCCGGTTCAGTCGAACCTCATCTTCAAGCGAGTCCGCCAGCTGGCGGAGGAAAAGAAGAAGAAAGTCTACGTCTTCTGCGAGGACGTGGCGGCCTCCGGCGGGTACTATCTGGCTGTGGCTGGCGACGAAATCTACGCCGACCCCTCGTCCATTGTCGGCTCCATCGGCGTGATCTCGGCGAGCTTCGGCTTTAACAAGGCGATCGAACGGCTGGGGATCGAGCGCCGTGTCTATACCGCGGGCCCGGCGAAGGGCCTGCTCGACCCCTTCCAACCCGAGAAGCCCGATGAGGTCGAACGGCTGAAGGCGATCCAGAGGGACGTGCACGACGTCTTCATCGGCGTCGTCAAGGATCGGCGCGGCGCGCGTCTCCGCGGCCACGATGCGGAGCTCTTCTCGGGGGCCTTCTGGTCGGCGGCCAAGGCGCTGGAGCTCGGGCTCATCGACGGCGTCTCCGATCTGCGGACCAAGATGCGGGAGTTGCACGGGGATGACGTGCAACTCAAGGTCGTACCGTTCGGTCCGGGCGGTTGGCTGTCGCGCCTGCTGCGGTTTCCGCGGCTCGCGCCGGCCGGCATGGACTCCCTGGCCAACGGCTTGCCACTTTCGCTCGGCGATGATCTCCTGTCCGCTATCGAGACCCGCTCGCTATGGTCGCGCTACGGGCTGTAACTCTTGCCGGTCATACGTAAACCGTTCGGCGAGCTTGGAGGGGGACGATGCCGCAGGTCATCGCGCTGCTTCTTGCCGGAGCCGGTCTCTATGCCGGTTGCCGCTGGGTGAGCCGCGAGGTTCGTCGGGCGCTGGCAACCGCGCAAGAGGCCGAGGAAAGATTGCGCCAGCAAAGCGCGCCGAAAGACCTTGGCTCGCTCGAATGGGATGCGGAGGCGGGTGTCTACCGGCCGTCGAAGCAGGCCTGAGGGCAGGCGCGGAGCCGCGCAACAAATTCCTCGCGATGGCGACAGTGAACCGTCTCGCCATTGGCGACCCGCTCCCCTATAGTCCGCGCCGATCCCGACCTTCAGGCGCAAGTCATTATGGCGACACGAACCGCAATCAGACCGGCAACCGAGCCCCTCGGGCAAACGGTATCCGGGCTGCAGCCGACGCGATCCTTCCAGGACCTGATCCTCACGCTTCAGCAGTACTGGAGTGAGCAGGGTTGCGCCATCCTGCAGCCTTACGACATGGAAGTCGGCGCGGGGACGTTCCATCCGGCCACGACCTTGCGTGCGCTCGGGCCCAAGTCCTGGAACGTAGCCTACGTGCAGCCCTCGCGCCGGCCGAAAGACGGCCGCTACGGCGAGAACCCGAACCGCCTGCAGCACTATTACCAGTTCCAGGTGATCATGAAGCCGTCGCCGCCGGACATCATCGACCTCTATCTGGAAAGCCTCGCGCGTATCGGCCTGTCCCGCGAAATCCACGACATCCGCTTCGTCGAGGACGACTGGGAGAGCCCGACGCTGGGCGCCTGGGGCCTCGGCTGGGAGGTCTGGTGCGATGGCATGGAGGTGACGCAGTTCACCTATTTCCAGCAGGTCGGCGGCTTCGACTGCAATCCCGTATCGGTCGAGATCACCTACGGCCTGGAACGGTTGGCGATGTACGTGCAGGGTGTCGACCGCGTGTTCGACGTCAGCTTCAACGGCCGCGAGGACGAGCGGAAGCTCACTTACGGCGATGTCTTCCTCCAGGCGGAGCAGGAGTATTCCCGCTACAACTTCGAGTACGCCGACACCGACATGCTCTTCCAGCACTTCCGCGATGCTGAGAAGGAATGCCTGGCGTTGCTGGAGAAGGGTGAGAGCGAGGACGGCCGCCACCTGTTGGCTCTGCCGGCCTACGACCAGTGCATCAAGGCCTCGCACATCTTCAACCTGCTCGACGCCCGTGGCGTGATATCGGTGACGGAGCGGCAGAGCTACATCCTGCGGGTGCGCGAGCTCGCGAAAGGCTGCTGCGCGGCTTGGCTGAAGACCGAGGGAGGGGGCGCATGAGCAGGCCGAAGACACTGCTGGAAATGGCCGGGGCCGATCTCAGCCCTGGTGCGCTGGCGCAGTCGGTCGTCATCATCATCGATGCGCAGAATGAATATCTTGACGGCAAGCTCGCGCTGCCGGGGATCAAGCCGGCGCTCGATGCGATCTCGACCCTCCTCGCCAAGGCGCGCGATGCCGGCACGCCGGTCATTCATATCGCGCACAAGGGCCGGCCGGGCGGATTGTTCGATCGCGAGGGGCACGGGGGCGCCATCATCGCAGCCGCGGCGCCGGCGACGGGTGAGCCGGTCATCGAGAAGCCGCTGCCCAACGCATTCGCGCAAACGGCGCTCGATTCCGAGTTGAAGGCGCTGGGACGCAAGTCTCTGATCATGGCCGGCTTCATGACCCACATGTGCGTCAGCTCCACGGCGCGCGCCGCCCTCGACCTCGGCTACCGGGTGACGATCGCCGGTGATGCTGCCGCAACACGGGATCTGCCCGACCCGTTCGGCGGTGTCGTTCCAGCCGATGCCTTGCATCGGGCAGCGCTCGCCGAGCTGGGGGATCGCTTCGCAATCATCGCGACAGTCGATCAGATCCCAAAAGATTGAGCTGCGTGCTTAGCGGGGAACGATGGTGATATTGCCGTCCCGCTCGAGGACGGCAAACTTGATTTGATCGATGCGCTCCAGCCCCCGCCAGCGGCGTGCGGCCTCGAGAATATCGTCAAGGTCGACGCGCTCCAGGTCCAGGCGCTCCTGCAGCGGCCGCCCGTTTTCGACGAGCACGACCGGCTCGCCCTCCATGAGCCTGTCGACGCCCGGGTAGCGCTGCTTCAGGAGGGTGAGCACGACCTCGATGAGGAACAGCGTCGAGATGAGCAGGATCGCGGTGATGATCGAGAAATCATCGCCGATGAGCGCCTGCTGCGTCGTTTCCGCGATGATGAGCAGCAGGATGAAGTCGAAAGTGGTTATGTCGGCGAGGGATCGCTTGCCCGCCACCCTGAACACCAGGAACAAGAACGCATAGATCACTGCGGCTCTGATGACTGTATCCATTGTTTGCGGTCCTCACGGCCAGACGAATTGGGTGAACTGCAGCCGCGCGCCGCCTGCGATCAGCTCGGCATCGAGCATGCCCGCCTTTATCGGCTCTGCGTGGAGGTCGACGACGAGCAGGTCAGAAGCGGGATCGGCCGCGAACAGGAATTTGGTGAGCTCCGCCCCGCTCACGACCTGTATGGGCTCCGGCACGATGGATAAGACCCGCAGCGATCCCAAATAGTCACGCGGCAGTGACAACTCTGCTCGTGTGCTTCCCGGTGGAACGGGAATCGTTGCCTTTAGCGTGAATGGTGTTCCACGCCGGATGAAGCGATCGTATTCGAGCGTCAGCTCGTTTGCCGCGCGCGTCGTCGAACTTAGCGGGCCGCTTCCGAACAGGCCGACGGCGCCCGCCAGGACGAGCAATCCTATCACGGCCCAGCCGAGGTGCTGCAGGCGCCACTTCCAGCGCATCCGCGCCATTTGGCTGGCTGCCGTCAGCCCGTGCAGATCCTCGGTCCTTGCCTTGTCCATCGCTCATTCCTGGGCTGGCAACGCCGAGGCCATGGGCCGGGTTCGAAGGAGCGATTGCGCCGCGGCCATGCACGGAGTAGGCCTTCGCTCCATCACGTGATGCCGCTAAAAGGATCGGCTCGCGATCCTGCCCTCGAGGACCACCATGCCTGAACTTCTGCTCGAGCTGTTTTCCGAGGAAATCCCCGCGCGCATGCAGCCCCGCGCTGCCGAGGAGCTGAAGCGGCTCGTCCTTGGCGCGCTGAAAGACCAGGGCCTCGCCGTGGGTGAAGCTCAGGCCTTTGCCACGCCCCGCCGCCTGACGTTGATCGCGCGCGATGTGCCGGCACGTTCGCCCGACCAGTCCGAGGAGCGCAAAGGTCCGCGGGTGAACGCGCCGGAGCAGGCCATCCAGGGCTTTCTCAAAGCGGCAGGCCTGTCCTCCATCGGCGAGGCGAGCGTCGTCTCAGATCCCAAGAAGGGCGACTACTACGTGGCGCGGATCGAACGGCCGGGCCGCAGCGCCTACGAGGTGATTGCGGAGGCCGTGCCCGATGTCCTCCATCGTTTCCCCTGGCCCAAATCCATGCGCTGGGGCCGATACAGCTTCTCTTGGGTTCGGCCGCTGCATGGGGTCGTCTGCTTGCTCGATGGGGAGATCGTGCCTTTCGAGGTCGCCGGCGTGGCGAGCGGGAACACGACACGCGGCCACCGCTTCCACGGCAACGTGCCGTTCCGGGTACGTGGGATCGACGACTATCTCCAGAAGCTGAGCGCCAACCGGGTGATCCTCGATGCGACCGAGCGCATGCAACGCATCGAACATCAGGCCAAGGAGCTTGCAGCGAAGCACAAGCTGCAACTCGTGCCAGACCACGGGCTGCTCGCCGAGAATGCCGGCCTGACAGAATGGCCGGTCGTGCTGATGGGGCATTTTGACGAGGCGTTCCTGGAGTTGCCGCCCGAGGTCATCATCACCTCGCTTCGCACCCACCAGAAGTGCTTCGCGCTGCGCGATCCGAAGACGGGCAATCTCGCCAACCGGTTTCTTCTGGTCGCCAACCTGGAGGCCAGCGACGGCGGCGCAACGATCGTCGCGGGCAACGAGAAGGTCATCCGGGCGAGATTGTCCGATGCCCGCTTTTTCTGGGAGCAGGACCTGAAGCGACCGCTCGACGAGATGGCACATGCGCTGCGTGGCGTCACCTTCCACGAAAAGCTCGGCACGCAGTGGGACCGCGTGGAACGGATCGCGGAGCTCAGCTACCAGATCGCCGGGGCCGTCGACGCCGCACCTGAGGCCGCCCGACGCGCCGCCCAGCTAGCGAAGGCTGACCTGGTGTCCGGCATGGTGGGCGAGTTCCCGGAATTGCAAGGTTTGATGGGCCGCTACTACGCCGAGGCTGCCGGCGCTAAGCCCGAGATCGCCCGCGCGATCGAGCTGCACTACAAGCCCAAGGGGCCGAACGACACCGTGCCGTCCGCGGAGGACGGCGACTGTGTCGCCATCGCCGTGGCTTTGGCTGACAAGATCGACACGCTGGTCGGATTCTGGCGTATCAACGAGAAACCTACGGGATCGGGTGATCCCTATCAGCTGCGGCGCGCCGCGCTGGGCGTCATTCGGATCATTCTCGAGAACGACCTACGTGTTTCTTTGATCAAGCGGATTTCGGCGGCGCACGCGGAGTATGACAAGCAAGGGCAACGGGCCGTCAAAGGGAGCGAGGAGGAAATCACGGCCGACCTCCTTGATTTCTTCGCCGACCGGCTGAAGGTCCACTTGCGCGAGAAGGGCGCGCGCCACGATCTCATCGATGCCGTGTTCGCGCTGCCCGGCCAGGACGACCTGGCGCTCATCGTCAAGCGGGTCGAGGCTCTGGGGAAGTTCCTGGAAACCGACGACGGCGCCAATCTCCTGGCGGGCGTCAAGCGCGCGGCCAGCATCCTCGCCATCGAGGAGAAGAAGGACAAGACGAGCTACGACGGCGATTACGACCTCAAGCTGCTCGAAGCACCCGAGGAGCTTTCCCTGGCGGCAGCGATCGAAGCCACCAAGCAGGACACGCGGGCGGCGATCGCGGTGGAGAACTTCGAGGGCGCGATGCGGGCGCTCGCGGACCTGCGCCGTCCTGTCGACGCCTTCTTCGACAAGGTGACAGTCAATGTCGAGGATCAGCGGCTGAGGCAGAACAGGCTGCGCCTGCTGTCCCAGATCCGCGCGGCGACCATGACGGTCGCGGATTTCTCGAAGATCGCCGGGTAACCTGTGATGCTGCAGCACCTGTTCGTCTACGGCACGCTGATGTCGACGACAGGCCATCGCATGGCCCTGCGCCTCGCCCGAGAGGGCCGGCTCGTCGGCCCGGCCGCGGTGCGTGGCCGCTTGTACGACCTCGGGGCCTATCCGGCCCTGGTCGAGGCGGAGGCGGAAGACGGGGAGGTATTTGGAGAAGTGCACGCCCTGACAGATCCTGCCGCATCCTTCCGTTGGCTCGATGCCTACGAGGGCATCGTGCCAGGGCGGGACTGCGAGTACGTGCGCGTGCAGCGATCCGTGCGCCTCGAGACCGGCGCCGAGCTGACGGCGTGGCTCTACCTCTACCGGGCGCCCGTTGCAGGCAGGCGGCTCATAGAGAGTGGACGCTGGATGTCACGGTTCGCATCGGCGGGAGGCGTGCGCTGATCCGGCCTTAAACGCGTGATTCTGCCGCAATCTCCCATGTCATCTGGGTGCTTGTCACCGGGATGCAGCTGGAGTTGGCAGAAGAATAGGAACCGTCTTCACGAGTTCACCAACACTAGAGCATTTCCGATTTAGACAGAAGCACGCCGAGTCAATCGCGCCCAAAACTCCCTCTCCCCGGTGGGGACAGGGTCGGGGTGAGGGGGGTCCGCCGGTGGCAGCTGTTGCAACCCCTCACCCGGCCCTTCGGGCCGACCTCTCCCCCATGGGAGAGGTTAACGGAGTGCTTGCTGTTCACGTTTCCACCTGGATCGGAAAAGCTCTAAACCGAAAGCTCCGTGCTGCCGATGCCGTCGAGCGAGAACACGAACGTATCGCCAGCGGCAATCGGGATCGTCGGCAGGACGCTGCCGGTGATGACGACCATGCCCTCCTTGAGTGGGCGGCCGCGATCGGCGGCAAGATTGGCGATCCACGCAAGCGCACCCATTGGATCGTCGGTGACGCCCGTCCCGCGCTCGGCGCCGTTGACGGTCAAGTGTCCGCGGATGCCATCGAGCTCCATGTCCGCCGGCACACGCTGCGGGGCACCGAGGACGATGCCGCCGTTCCAGGCGTTGTCTGCAATGAGCGACAGCGCGCTCGTGCTCTTGTAGTCCGCCCCGCGATCCTCGATCAGCTCGAAGGCGGGCATCGCCTCGGCAACGGCTGGGCGGACATCGGCAGCGGTGTATGGGACGTCACGGCGCGGCAGATCAGCGCCGAGGCGCACGGCCAGCTCGAACTCCACCATCAGGTTGATGAAATCCTCGCGCCTGAGCCGCGCGGGCGACTGGTGAATGCGCCGCTCATAGATCATCCCGCCGCAAGGGTGATTGATACCCATGAGCTGCTGCATGACCTTCGTCGTGGTCGCGATCTTGAGCCCGCGGACGGGGCCGTAAATCGGGGACCACAGCTCGCACAGCGCCTCCTGCGCAGCGTAGGCATCCGCAACGGTCGGCGGGGCGATCTCGGCGGGCAGGTTACGGTAAGGTGCGCGCGAGCGGTGTGCTTCGGCGATGAACGCGGCAGCCGCTTTCGGATCGAACGTAGTCATCCCAACTCCCTCAATCAGGACGTGTCTCGGCAAAAGCCGGCACCGCTTTGTCGAAAGCATCGAGCCACGCGACCAGGTTCGGGTGCCCGGCACGCCACGTGCCGCCATGGCGAAAATCGAGATAGCCGAGAGCGCAGGCGAGCGTCACGTGGGCATAATCCGGTTTTGGGGCCAACTCGGAAAGCGATCGTTCGAACCAGTCGAGGGTCGTATCGACCTTGAGTTGCTGGCGCTGCATCCAGGTGTCGACCCACTTGTCCTCCGGCCGGTAGCGCTTCTCGTAGACGAGCAGCAACGCGGCATCGAGAATGCCATCGGCCATGGCGGCGAGCGTGAGCGTACGGAAGCGCTCTGGCCCGGCAGCCGGAAAAAGCCGCGGGTCCGGAGTCAGGCTATCCAGGTACTCGCAGATGACAGGGCTGTCGTAAACGTGCGTGCCGTCCTCGAGAATGAGGATCGGGATCTTGGACAGCGGGTTCTCCCGGCGCAGCTCCTCGTTGATCAGCGGATAGGTATCGACGCGCCGCTTCTCGATCCGATCCGCTACGCCTTTCATCGCCGCGACGATGGACACCTTGCGCCCGTAAGGGGAGGCCGGAGAGGACAGCAGCTTCATCATAGGCGGAATCCTGGAACTGAAACGCGAGGGTTGAGCGCACGACGGTGCAGCATCGTGCCGGGTCGGCTGACGGATCGCAAGCGCAGATGCGTATAACGACGGCCGGTTAAGCAGCTGCAATCTCCAGCAGGCCGAGCATGATCAGCCCCACCGCAAGGCCCCAGAGCACGAGCTTGCCGCGGCGGGTCTGGCTGCCGCGCTCCATGACCAGCAGCGTTATGATCACGGCCGCGCCGATCAGGTTGATCAGCACGAGCCCGCCGAGGCCGAGCCCTTTCCCGCCCGCGATGCTGCCTTCGAGCAGAATGGCGGCCGCCATGCCGATCAGCAGTGCACCGAGCAGCCGCGGCCAGAGCAACGCCTGCGGCAACGGCAAGCCCAGAATGCGTGCTGTTGTCAGTGGCATGATCAGCAGCACGAGCCCGGATGAGAACCGGAGCAGCGTCTCGAGCCAGAGCAGCTGGTCGGCCATGCAACGGCCGCTCCCGTCGCGTCGCGGGCGCCTCAGCGTTGGGCAGGCGATCGGCCCAGATCGTCGAAGAATTCGTCAGGCTTCCACTTCTTCTTGGGGGCGTCGTCGATGAGCCCGGCGAACAGCCCCTGCTGCGGCTCCTCCTTCTTGGGTCTCGGCGTGAAGTCGCCTGCGAGATGGCGATTGAGATCCTCCTTGATCTCCTTGGTCTTGAGCTTGTCGCAATAGTCGGCTTCGTCGGCGATCTTCTTCGCGACGGACAGGCGAACGTACTCGTACTCGCGCTCGATCTTCTGCAACTGCTCGGGGCCAGCGCCTTGCGCCATCTCGGCGGCCAGGAAGTTCGCCTTGAGCTTCTCCGGGTCGAAATAGAAGCCGCAGCGGGCGGCGCGAGCGGACGTGGCGCCCACCTGCACGGCGCGCGAGGTCGGATCGCTCGGCGGCGGTCCGGCCGGAGCCGATGACGCGGCTGCCGCTTGTGCAGTCTCTTGCCCGCCTCCACCCGTCAGCGCTGCCGTGGTGAGGCTTCCCGAGCCGCTACAGCCGGCGAGCAGCAGGGCGGTGGCGGCGAGCATCGAAAACGGCATGCGATTCGGCACGGGTGCCCCCCTTTTGCTGCATCCTCCCTGTGGAGGACTGAAGGTCCCAGAACATTCCGTGGACAGTGCTCCCCCTCCATTGGAGCGTCAATAGCTTGAAGGCCACGACTTGGTGGCTTTCTGTTGAGGATCGACCTCTAATGGGCACTCTCGCCGGCAGCTTTCTCCCGCTGCCGGGCCCGGCGGGCCATCATGTTCAGAGCTTCGACAAGGGCGGAGAACGCCATGGCGGCGTAGACGTAGCCCTTCGGCACGTGAACGCCGAAGCCGTCGGCGATCAGCACCATGCCGATCATCAGCAGGAAGCTCAGCGCCAGCATGACGATCGTCGGGTTGGCGTTGATGAAATTCGCCAGCGGCGTAGCCGCGAGCAGCATCACCATGACCGCGACGATCACCGCCACTACCATTATGGGAACGTGCGGCGTCATGCCCACAGCCGTGATGATGCTGTCGATCGAGAACACGATGTCGAGAAGCAAAATCTGCACGATGGCCGACCCGGTGCCGAGCGCAACCGTGCGCCGGTCGAAGATGTCGGGTGCGGGGTCGGGGTCGACCCGGTGATGGATTTCTTTCGTCGCCTTCCAGACCAGGAACAGGCCGCCCGCAATGAGGATCATATCGCGCCAGGAGAAGTCGAGCCCGAAGATCGAAACGACCGGCGTCGTGAGCCGAATGATGGCGGCGATCGTGAACAGCAGGGCCAGCCGGAGCACGAGTGCTGCCGAGATGCCGATCTTGCGCGCCATGTCCCGCCGGTTCTCGGGCAGCTTGTTCGTGAGGATGGCGATGAAGATGAGATTGTCGATGCCGAGCACCACCTCCATCGCGATGAGCGTGATGAGCGCAACCCAGGCAGCCGGGTCGGTGAGGAGGGGGAGGATGGTGTCCATGGGCCGGAATGATCCTGCTGTGGCGGTATTCAATTCACGCCGAGCGACGTGGTGGAGCAGGTAAGCGCGATCAGGAGGGAGCGCAACCGGAACAGGGGATGAATTTCATGATCGGCAGCGATCTGCGGGAGAGCTTGCCTCGGCGCTGCACCACGCTTCTTCCGGCGCCTGCAACCCATCACAATGCAAACCTGCCTTTTGCCGCAATGTGCCGGCTAAATGCGACTCGGGACGAACTGCGACAGCACGTGCCGAATCGGCGATGCTGTGCATCGGTCGACGTGCTGAGGAAGGTTTCGGGGGGATGAAGTCGAGCAATCTTTGGCTCGTGGCGTCTTGCGTCGTGGTCGCCGGTGCCAGCGCGGCGGCTGTGCTTGCGCTCGATCACGCCGGGATCATCAGCCTTACACCGTCCGCTGAGCAACCCGCCGAGCAGGTTCCGGTGAGACTGGTTGAAACCGTTCCTGTGGCGCCCGCTCGCCAGACGATCCCCGTCGAGCCCGCTCCCGAACCGGAAGAGCGATTGGCCTACTTGCAACCCGAGACAGCGGTGCTCCCGCCGCCGCCCGCGCCCGAGGAAAAGTCCGAGGCGGACGAGCTGCCAAGCAGCGAGCCGGCGGAGCCCGAGGTTCCGGACTCCTGGAGTGCGGAAGTTCAGCCCGAAGAGACGGAAATCTCTGACGAAGCGCAGCTTCTGGACGGACCTTCCCCTGCCTCGCCGCCGCGGTTTTCGAAGCGCCGCCTGACATCGCACAGCGCTGCCCTGACAAAGCGTCTGGCGGAGATCTCCCCTGGAGCAAACGCGCGGCTTGCAAAGAAATTCGCGGCGGCCGAGGCACCCTGGCCGCCGCACGAGATCGCCCTCGTCGCGATCAAGGACGAGAAGTCGCTCGAGCTCTTTGCGCGCCCGGAGGACGGCGAGTGGAAATTCATCCACCGCTATCCGGTGCTCGCGGCCAGCGGCGGGCCCGGTCCCAAGTTGAGACAGGGTGACAGGCAGGTCCCCGAGGGCATCTACAAAATTTCATTCCTCAATCCGAACAGCCGCTACCACGTCTCCCTGCGCGTCAACTATCCGAACGCCTTCGACCGTCAGATGGCGGAAGCGGAAGGGCGCACTCGGCTCGGCGGGGACATCATGATCCACGGCAAGGCCGTATCTGCCGGCTGTCTGGCTGTCGGCGATCCCGCCGCCGAGGAGCTCTTCGTCCTGGCGGCCCAGGTCGGGCTCGAGAACATCAGGCTCATCATTGCACCGACCGACTTCCGGCGGCGCGGATTGCCGGCGATCGAACCCGGACAGCCGAATTGGCTGCCGAAACTCTACACCGAGGTCGCAGCCGCCATGTCGGAGTTCAAGTCGCCGCCGCGCATCGGCCTGTTGTCGTTCTTCGGCAACTAAGGTCGCCGCCAGCCCGGAACGTTTTCGCGCGATGGT
This sequence comes from Hyphomicrobiaceae bacterium, assembly GCA_036380915.1. Classification (GTDB taxonomy): domain Bacteria; phylum Pseudomonadota; class Alphaproteobacteria; order Rhizobiales; family Hyphomicrobiaceae; genus ZC4RG25. The sequence goes on from DASVDU010000299.1 coordinate 23,762, forward strand.
TCGTTGCCGCCGAGCTGGCGTTGGCCGCGAAGCGCGCTGGAAGGCGTTTCCATGCTCACCCGACGGACGGGCGACGGTCCTCTCCTCGTCGACCTTGCGCTGCAGGGCGGCGGCGCGCATGGCGCGTTTACTTGGGGAGTTCTGGATCGCCTCCTGGAAGAGCCGGATATCCAGATCGATGGTATTTCAGGAACATCCGCCGGAGCCATGAATGCGGCCGTCCTGGCAGACGGCTACGCCGCTGGATGGCGCGAGGGTGCGCGCACGGCACTCGAAGAATTCTGGAACCAAGTTTCTTGCGCGGCCATGCTCAGCCCGCTCCGGCGCAGCCCGATGGATATCCTGATGGGCCGCTGGACGATGGACACGTCGCCCGCGTTCATCACTATGGATCTCATGGCGAGGCTGTTCTCTCCCTATGATCTCAATCCCCACGGCGCCAATCCGCTCCGCGAGATCCTGACCCGGTGCATTGATCCAGAGCACTTGGTGAACGGGCCGATCCGGCTGTTCGTCACCGCCACGAACGTCTCGACGGGCCGCGGCCGTGTATTTCGCAATGCCGAGCTGACGCCGGATGTCCTGCTCGCCTCGGCCTGCCTGCCGACGTTGTTCCAGGCGGTCGAAATCGACGGTGAGGCTTACTGGGACGGCGGCTTTTCCGGTAATCCCACCATTACACCGTTGGTTCGCGAGTGCGCCGCGAGCGATACGGTAATCGTGCAGGTCAACCCGATCGAGCGCAGCGGCACACCGCGCTCGGCGCGCGAGATCATCAACCGCGTCAACGAGGTCTCCTTCAATGCCACGCTGATCAAGGAGCTGCGGATGATCGCGCTGCTGCGGCAGGTGGCCGATCCCGGCGATTGCGAGGGAAAGCTGTGGGCCGAGATGCGCATTCACCGAATCGCCAGCCCGGCGATGGCGGAGCTCGGCTACTCCTCAAAGCTGAATGCCGAGTGGGACTTCCTCCTTGCTCTGCGTGATGAGGGGCGCCGCTCCGCTGACGCATTTCTCAAGACCCACGGCGCCGCTCTGGGAAAACGCTCGACGCTGGACCTTGATCCGCTGCTCGAGCAGGTGTGAGCCGGCATGGGACTCCTCGGCATCCTGGTTGGGCTCATCTTTCTCGTCTGGCTCGCCTATCGCGGCTGGAGCGTCCTGCTGCTGGCACCTGCTGCGAGCATGATCGCGGCCGTTGCCGCGGGCGAGCCGCTGCTCGCACACTGGACGCAGACGTTCATGGGAGCCGCCGCGCAATTTCTGGCTCAATATTTTCCTCTGTTTCTGCTCGGCGCACTTCTTGGCAAGCTGATGGACGACAGCGGCTCCATTGCAGCCATCGCCCGCTACCTGCAGGAGCGCTTCGGGCCGGAGCGCGCGGTGCTCGCCGTCGTCATCGCAGGCGCGGTCGTGACCTATGGCGGGGTGAGCCTGTTCGTAGCGTTCTTCGTGCTTGTGCCGATGGCCATCGCGCTGTTCCGCGCCGGCGACCTTCCTCACCGTCTGATCCCGGCGGCGATCATTCTCGGAACGGCGACGTTCACCATGTCGGCGCTGCCTGGAACACCCGCGATCCAGAATGCGATCCCCATGCCGTTCTTCGGGACGACGCCGTTTGCGGCGCCGGGGCTCGGACTGATCGCATCGGCGATCATGCTGCTCTTTGGACTCTGGTGGCTCGGACTAAAGGTTGCGGCGGCGCGCAGGGCCGGGGAGGGCTACGACGCCCCGGTCGAGGAGATTGCGAAAGGAGCGGCCGACGACGAGTTCATCCGAGAGCGCGCTACGGTCGCCCGCGAGTTCGATCCGGCGGAGATCCATCACGGCTGCCACAGCGCAAGTGAGCCGCCCGTGGCCGTGGCGGTTGCGCCGCTTGTGGTTGTCATCGCGGTCAACGTCCTGATGTCCTTCGTCGTGCTGCCGCGGCTCGATCTTGCGTTCCTGGCCGAGGAGAGGTGGGGCGCGACGTCGCCGGCCGGCGTCGCCGGCGTCTGGTCTGTCATCACGGCGCTAACAGCTGCCGTCGCGACGGTCATCCTGCTAAACCGCCAGCGACTGCCGGGTCTACGCGAGACCATGGATGCCGGTGCGAACGCATCGGTGCTCCCGGCCCTCAGCGTGGCAAGCCTGGTCGGCTTCGGCGCCGTCGTCGCCGCATTGCCGGCCTTCGATGCCGTGCGTGACTGGGTGCTTGCGATCGAGGGTGGCCCCCTCGTGTCCCTGGCCGTTTCCACCAACATCCTGGCGTCGCTGACCGGCTCCGCGAGCGGCGGCCTTTCGATCGCGCTCGGTGCGCTGGGCGAGAACTTCATGCGGCTTGCCGCTGATTACGGCATCGAACCTGCCCTCATGCATCGGGTCTCCGTAATCGGTGCGGGAACGCTCGACGTGCTGCCGCACAATGGCGCCGTCGTCAGCCTGCTGGCCCTGTGCGGCGCGACGCACCGGACAAGCTATCTGGATCTCGCCATCGTCGCCGTCGGAGGGGCCCTGTTAGGGCTGATCGCGATTATTGTGCTGGGCTCGCGTTTTGGGGCTTTCTGAATCGATATGACGCGCGTTTATCAACTGAAGAGGGAGCCGGATGACAGGCGTTTCCGGCGGAACTAAGCTGAGAGATCGGGGGGTGCAGCTTCGAAGGCATGAGGTGCACCATGGCCCAACAAGCGACACAGGCTGATTTCGACGCACTCCTTGGTGAAACCCGGCGAGATGTTGCGAGGCACTGGGGCTGGTTCCTAGCGCTCGGCATTCTCCTTGTCATCGTCGGGATGGTGGCGATCGCGTTTCCCTTCCTCTCGACCATAGCCGCGAAAATCGCCCTCGGCTGGATTTTGCTGATCGCCGGCATCGGCGCGGTCATTCATTCCTTCTACGTCAAGCGGTGGGGAGGATTTCTCTGGAATCTACTCATCGGCCTGCTTTACCTGATTGTAGGCTTTTGGCTCGCCTTCTTTCCGCTCACCGGAATACTGACCCTGACCATCGTGCTCGCCGCGCTGTTCATCGCCGACGGCATCATGGAGATCATCATGGGCTTCCGGGTGCGGCCTCACGAAGGTTGGGGATGGTTGATCTTCAGCGGCGTGATTGCCATCCTCGCTGGCCTCTTGATCGCCCTGAACCTGCCGAGCTCGGCCGTCTGGGCTTTGGGGCTGCTTGCCGGGGTGAAGCTGCTGGTCTCGGGCTGGAGCTTCATTTTCCTGGCACTCACCGGCAAGAGCATGAGCGAGCAGACAGCGACGACGGCAACCTGACAATACGAGCCATTGATGGCTCGTAGCTACTCAGGTGGGCTCCGTTTCGCTCGGCCCGACGATCGTCAGCGGCGGGGAGCCGCGTGAGTTCGCTTCGACTGCTGCTGAAGCCGCTTGGCTGGCTCGGCGCCGGTTTGGCAATTCTCATTCGGGTGCTCCTCGTCGCGTGGGCTACCCTCGCGATCTATTATTCGAACCTGCCGTGGCCAGCGCTGCGGGTGGTCCTCGCCATCGCGTTTGCGGCGTTTGCGACGTGGGCCATCTGGTTTTCGCGTCAGCGGCGCGCGCATGGGGCGCTGGCCGTTCTTTATCTTGGCGTGATCCTGTGGTGGCTTGCCATTCCGCCGTCGCACGATCGGCATTGGCGGCCGGAAGTTGCCGTCATGCCGCGCGCAATTGTCGATGGCGACCGCGTTCATCTCACGAATGTGCGGAATTTCGTTTTTCGGACGGCCGATGATTTCACGGTGCGTTACGAGGAGCGCGACGTGCGTCTGTCGATGCTGACGGGCATCGATTTCTACATTTCATTCTGGGCGAAAGGCCCCGTAGGGCACACGTTCCTAAGCTTCACCTTTGCCGATGCGCCACCGCTCAGCATTTCGATCGAAACGCGGCCTGAGGTGGGGGAGGATTTCCATCCACTCGCCTCCCTCTTCAAGCAGTTCGAGCTAATCTACGTCGTCGGCGACGAGCGGGACATCGTGGGCTTGCGCACCAATCACCGCGACGAAAGCGTGTTTCTCTACCGGCTCAATACATCGCCCGAAAATGCCCGCCGGCTTTTCCTGGTCTACCTCGATCGGATCAACGAGCTCGCCGATCAGCCCGAATGGTACCATCTCTTCAGCAACAACTGCACGCTGAACATTATTCGATATGCCAACGCCGCCGGGCGGCGCGGCCGGTTCGACATACGGCACCTGCTCAATGGCTTGATCGACAGCTACCTCTATTACTCGGGCCGATTGGACACGTCCCTTCCGCTCGACGAGCTGCGGCGGCTCTCGCGGATCGACGAAGCGGCCCAGGTAGCCGATAACTCCCCTGATTTTTCAGAGCGCATTCGGGCTGCGCTGCCGTCGGTGACCCGCCGCTAATCGATGCAGCAGGGCAGGCGGGGATCTGCCCTGCTGCGCAGCCGTTTACAACCTCGCTTCTAAAATCAGGTTGAACGGCGTCTCCACGGCCTTGCGGATCGTCTTGAGGCCGGCCTCCTTGAGCACGTCCTCGAGGCGCCGCTGACCGGCCTGCGCGCCCAGCACGTGCGTGCCGTTCTCGGAGATGGCGTGGGCACAGCACATGGTGGTCGAGGCGGCGTAATAGAGGCGGCCGATGGGGTTGATGTTCTCCTCGACACGGTCGCGGGCGAATGGCTCGATCAGCATGAGCGTGCCGTCTTTGGCCACGGCTTTTATCGCGTGCCGCACGGCATCGACCGGCCGACCCATATCGTGCAGGCAGTCGAAGAAGCAGATCAGATCGTAGCCGCGAGCGGGGTATGTGTCGGCCTTCGCCACCTCGAAGGTCACACGGTCCCCAACGCC
>DASVDU010000300.1:0-10377 GCA_036380915.1 Hyphomicrobiaceae bacterium
CCCGGCCGCTGTTGTGTGACGGGTTGCGAAGTGCCGGAGGTGCCGAAGGCAGCAGAGTGAGCCGCGCAAGCTGTCGGCTTCACGCCGCCTTCGAGCCTTGCCAACGAATGCGTTGCACTCGGATCTTGCTGTTTCGTTCCGCCTTCCAAGCGTCGTGCTGCATCTGCAGCGCCAGCCAGAACCGGGCGCCGTTGCCGAAGGCCTGCCCCAGACGCTGAGCCATTTCCAGAGAAACATCCCGCTTTTCGTTCACAAGCTGGGACAGGCTGGTGCGTGTTACGCCCAAGTGCCTGGCCAAGTCGGCAATGGTCATGCCCAGAGCTGGGAGGATGTCCTCGCGCAGGTACTCTCCCGGATGGGGTGGCGCGTTCAGTTCGGCCTCGCGCTTACCGGCCATGATAATCCTCCAGTTCTACCTCGTAAGGTCCTTCGTTGCTCCACCGGAACGTCATCCGCCAATTACCTGAGACGCTGACAGCGTAGGTCCCGGCCCGATTCCCCTTGAGTTCGTGGAAACCGAAGCCCGGGATATCGAGCTCTTGCGGCGCGGCGGCAACATCAAGCGCGTTCAGCACACGCCAGACCTTGCGTCGCCACTGCGCGTTGATTTTGCTGCCGTCGCCCGCCTCCCAATACCGCCGCAGCGCGCGGTTCGTGATCCTCTTCGGGTCGAGCATGGATGCGTTACGTGCCACGTAACGCGCAACGCGTCAATGAGTGCATTGACCTCGGATCACCCCCGCTCCCGAGGGTTATACGCGTGGCGCTGGCGCCATTCGGACATGAAGTAGGCAAGGCTGTCGTCGATCTTGTCCGGCAGGACAATGCGGACGGTGACGAGCTGATCGCCCGTCGTGCCGGCGGTGACGTTCCGCACGCCCTTGCCGCGCAGCCGGAAAACCCGGCCGGAGCTGGTGCCCTTCGGAATGGTGAGCTGGACGCGCCCACTGATGGTCGGCACCTCAACCTTGGCGCCAAGTATGGCCTCGTCGATGCTGATCGGGAGATCCAAGGTAATATCGTCGCCGACACGCTTGAACTGCGGATGCGGACGCACCTTGATCTCGACCAGGGCATCTCCCGGCTCGCCGCCGCGGAAGCCGGGGCCACCCTTGCCTTTCAGTCGCAGCACCTGACCATCCTGCACGCCCTCGGGCACCGTCAGGTCGAGCATGCCGCCTTCGGGCATGGTCACGCGCTTGCGGGCGCCCGTGACGGCTTCGAGGAAGTCGATCTCTAGGGTATAGCGGACGTCGCTGCCGCGAATGCCGCCCGTAAAGCGTGTGCCACGAGCACCGCGCGCGCCGCCGAAGATCTCGGAAAAGATGTCGGAAAAGCCGATATCCTCGAAATCCGGCGGCGGCCCTCCCGGCCGGGCACCACGCCAGCCGAACGGACCGGCCCCTGCCGCGCCCTGCCGCTGATAGGCGTGCCGCGGCTCACCCGAAGCATCGATCTCCCCTCTGTCATAGCGCTTGCGCTTCTCGGGATCGCCAAGCAGCTCGTAGGCTGCCGAAACCTTCTTGAAGCGCTCGACGGCAGCCTTGTCCCCAGGATTGAGATCCGGATGCAGTTCCTTCGCCAGCTTGCGAAACGCGCGGCGTATGTCTTCGTCGGAGGCGTTCTTTGGGACGCCCAGAAGCGCATAGGGATCTTCTGCCATGGCTTACAAGACTAGCGCTGTCTCATGTCATCTCATGAGAGCTTAACATCATTTGCAGGGACTGGCGCAGTGCGCCTTCTGCTGTGCACCGTCGCCTCACGTTGTCAACCGTACTTCACCAGGCATGTCGAGCAGATCGGCAAGTGCCGCAAAGCGACGCCGCAGGCGCTCACCGTCGAGGTCCGCATAGGTCGGCGGAATGCTGAGAACCAGGCGGCCCCGCTCGTACGAGAGCGGCGTTTGGACGATGATGCCGGGCCTGCCGACGGAGAGCATGTGCGCCGTCCGGATCGCTGCACCCAGTACGCGAGCGCGCCGCAGGGCGCGCTTGTCCATCATGCGCTTGATGCGGGAAGACAGCTCATCCGAGTTGCCCCCGCCGCCACTGACGTGCCGGAAATAAATCGCCATGGCGAGGAACAGGCGGCCGGGATGATCGATCGCGGTAAGCGCCGAGTGCGCAATCAAGTTGAGGCTCTGCTCACCGCGATAATCCGGGTGCGCACGCCAGCCGACATCGGAGATGAGGCAAGCGGCATGCCGCAGCCGGCGCTCCTCGGGGGTTTCGGCTGGCCCCGGCTCGGTGAAGATCGCATCCGTCCAGGTGGCAAGCTCCCGGCCATGCTCTGCGGAGCGCGACCGCAGCCGCGCAAAGTCCTCGCAAAAGCTGAGCAGCGGGTCCTTGCTCCGCTCGTCCTCCGGAAGCAGGTCATAGAGCAGGCCCTCGCGGATTCCGAAGACGGAGAACACGACCTTTTCCGGCTGCAAACGCTTCAACAGCCGCTCCATGACGAGCGCACCTAGGGGAAGCACCTCTCGCCGGGCACGTGCTATCCTTTCGAAGCCCTCGATTTCCTTCCGGCTGCGCACGTCCCTGCAGAAGGCGATCGCCTCATCTGTCGGGATGGCATAGCCCTGCATCACGTGCAGTGGATAGTCACGCGCCTTCATATGCAAATGGGCGAGCGTGCGCCACGTCCCGCCGACAGCATAGAACGTGCGGGACGGCTCTGCGCCCAACCACGCGAGCTTGCCGATTTCAGCCTCCACGAGGGCCAGCGCCTCGTCCATCCTGTTGCGGGTGAGGTCCAGCAGGCGCAAGCCGCCGAGCGGCAGCGTCTCCGCCTGGCGAAGGTGGGCGTTCGCAATGTCGATGAGCTCCAGGCTGCCGCCGCCGAGATCACCGGCAACCCCGTTCACGGCTCCGAAGCCCATCAGGATGCCCTGTGCCGCAAGCTCGGCCTCCCGGCTTCCCGACAGGACCTGCACGGCGCAGCCACAGGCTTGCTCCGCGCGGGCGATGAAGGCCGGACCGTCCCGGGCCTCGCGCACGGCGGCCGTTGCAACTGCGCTGAGCTGCTTCACATCGAGGATGCGCGCGATTGCCCCAAAGCGGCGGAGGGCCGCCAAGGCGCGCTCCACGGCCTCCCCGCCAAGCATTCCGGTGGTCGCGACCGAGCGGCCGAGGCCGCACAGCACCTTCTCGTTGAAGATCGGCGTCGGCGCCCGCATCGCACCCTCGTAGACCACGAGCCGCACCGAGTTGGAACCGATGTCGATCACCCCGACGGGCCCCGGGGCACCGTCGCGCGGCGGACTTCCGAGGCGTTTTGGTCCTTCCATTCCGCCGCCCTGCCGAATCTAGGGTCCGAAGCGCGAAGCTTGCCCGGGTCCGGTGCAAAGCCCGTTTATGAAGTTCGAAAACATGACGGGAGCAAGCATCGTGATGCTGCTCATCGCACTAATCCCTGAGGGTGAGCCTCACCCGCGGCGGCATGTTCTCCTTGAGAGCCTGGCCGCGACCCGACAGGCTCGGGTTGGTCATGAAATACTGGTGTGCGTTGAATGGTTCCTCGCCCGGCGCCGGCTTGATCCGCACCGAGGAGCCGTCGGCCAGGACCTGCCAGCTCTGCTGGTTGTCCTTGAGATTGGCCAGCATGATCTGATCCAAAACCTGCTCGTGCACGGTCGGATTGGTGATCGGCACCATGGCCTCGACGCGCCGGTCGAGGTTGCGGGGCATCATGTCGGCGGAGCTGATGTAGACGGCAGCATTGGGGGACGGCAAGCCTTCCCCGCGGCCGAAGCAATAGATGCGCGAATGTTCGAGGAAACGCCCGATCAGGCTCTTCACGCGGATGTTCTCCGACAGGCCCGGGATGCCGGGCCTCAGGCAGCAGATGCCACGCACGACAAGATCGATTTCAACGCCCGCGGCGCTCGCTTCGTAGAGAGAGGCGATGATCTGGGGATCGACGAGGGCGTTCATCTTCGCCCAGATGGCGGCAGGCCGGCCCGCCTTGGCGTGCCGGATCTCCTCGCGGATATGCTCGAGGATGCGTGCCCGGATGCCGTGCGGGCTTGCCGCCATGACCTCGAGGTCCTGCGGCTTGCCGTAGCCGGTGACGAAGTTGAAGATCCGAGCCACGTCACGGCCGATCGCCTTGTCGGCGGTGAAGAACGAAAGGTCGGTGTAAACGCGCGCCGTCTGCGGGTGATAGTTGCCCGTGCCGATATGGCAATACGTGGCGATGTCGTTGCCTTCGCGGCGCACGACGAGCCCCAGCTTGGCGTGGGTTTTGAGCTCGACGAAGCCGTAGACGACGTGGACGCCCGCCTTTTCCATGTCGCGGGCGAGACTGATGTTGGTGGTCTCGTCGAAGCGCGCTTTCAACTCCACGACGGCGGTGACCGACTTGCCGGCGTCCGCCGCCTCCTTCAGGGCCTCGACGATCGGGCTCTTCTCCCTGAGCGTCCGGTAGAGCGTCCACTTGATCGCCATGACGTTGGGATCCGCCACGGCCTGCCGTAGATACTGCAGCACAGCGTCGAAGGACTCGTAGGGATGGTGGACCACGAAGTCCTTCGCCCGGATGGCCGCAAACACGTCACCGCTGAACTCGCGGATGCGCTCAGGAAAGCGGATGTTGAAAGGCTTGAACAACAGGTCGGGGCGGTCGCGGACGATCAGCTGGCTGGTATCGGCCAGCCCCAGCAGACCTTCGTTCAAGAGCATGGCCGCGTCTGCGACCTCCAGCTCGTCGGTCACGAACTGGCGGAGATCCTCCGGCATTTCGGCATCGACCTCGAGCCGGATCACATCGCCCCGCCGCCGGCGCTTGAGCTGGCTCTCATAGGCGCGCGTCAGGTCCTCGGCCTCTTCCTGGAACTCCACGTCGCTGTCGCGCAGCACGCGGAATGCGCCTTGCGCCGTGATCGTGAAGGTCGGGTAGAGTTCCTCCAGGTAAAGCCCGATGACGGTTTCCAGCCGCATGAAGCGGATGATCCGCTGATCCTCAGGATCGGTGGGCAGACGGATGAAACGATCGAGCTGCGCCGGAATCGGGATGAGGCCCTTCATCACCTTGCCTTCGGGGTGCAGCATCTTGACGGCCAGCGTCAGCGCCCGGTTCTGGATGAAGGGAAATGGGTGGGCTGGGTCGACGTTCATCGGCGTCAGGATCGGAAACAGCCGCTCCATGAACTGGCCGTCGAGCCACGAGCGTTCCGCCGGCTTCAGGTCCTTCGCCTCCACCAGCCGGATACCGGCTTCTGACAGCTCGTCTCGCAGCGCCGCCCAACACGCCTGCTGATCCGCGACGAGACTGCTCGCGAAGCGGTTGATCTCCTCGATCTGCTGCGAGGCCGTCAGCCCGTCCGCGCTGATGGTGGCAACGCCGGCGGTGACCTGCCCGTAAAGGCCTGCCACACGCACCATGTAGAATTCGTCGAGATTGGACGCCGAAATCGATAGAAAGCGCAGCCGCTCGAGCAGCGGGTGGCGGCGGTTCAGCGCCTCCTCCAGCACGCGGCGGTTGAACTGCAGCCAGGAGAGCTCACGATTGTAGAACCGGGCCGGCCCCTTCGGCGGCTCGGAAGGTTCTCTCCTGATGTCAGCGGCCTGTTCCACCGCGCTCATCGATGTCTCCTCGACCGAGATATATGGCGTGTTCGTTACGATGCAGTGATGGCTGGTCACCAGGCAAGCGCCGTCACACTCCAGCTTCATCCGACTCGAGCCGCGCCAGCACCTCCGCCACCAGGGCACGGGTCACCTTGCGGCGGCTTGCGAGCGCCGCTCTGTCGACCTCCGCCACCGTGCGCGCAACCGCTTCCGTCGACCGTTCGATGCGCAGCGCGAGATAGGAGATCACGTGCGGCTCCACGACGAGCTGCCTATCGGTGAACAGCTTCACCAGCAGCGCCCTCAGCAGCGCCTCGTCCGGATTCGCGATGCTGAGCAGCGGGACCGCTCTGAGCCGCGATCGCAGGTCCGGAAGCGTGATCGCCAGCTCGCCGAGTGCGTGCCGGCTGGTCAGCAGCACGGACTTCTTCTGCTCGGCGGCCATGTTCAGAATATGGAAAAGCACCCGCTCGTCGGCAACGCCTCGGTCAACGTCCTCGATCGCGATGGCGCGGTGCGCCTCGAAACGAGCCGCACTTGCCTCGTCGAGCTCCGCTGCCCTGAGCACGACCGCCCCGGATCTGGTCCGCCACACGTTGACGAGATGGCTTTTGCCCGACCCCGCCGGGCCGACCACGGCCATTGCCGGATGCAGCCAGTCCGGCCAGCGATCGATGCCGGCCACGGCCGCCTCGTTGCAGCCGCTCACCAGGAAGTCCTCGGCGCCATAGGCGGCCCGGTGTGGAAGCTCCAGCGTAAGCTGCTCGGGAATATCGCTCATGGCCTTTTCTCGACCGGCTCCAACGGCACGGCCACGTCCCCAGATCGACCCTTATAGATGGAGCTCGACAGGTAGACCTCGAGCGCAAACCGCACCAGCACCGCGATGGCCGCCGCAACCGGCACCGCCACCAGCACTCCGACGAAGCCGAACAGATAACCGAACACGAACAGCGCGAAGATGAGCCAGACCGGGTGCAGCCCGATCTTGGGCCCGACGATCCGCGGCGAGAGGAGGCTGGAATCGAGCGCCTGCCCGACCCCGAACACCGCCAAGACTTTCAGGATCGGCAATGTCTCCGGCCAATACTCGACCAGAGACACGACCAGGGCGGTTATCAGACCGACCGCGAATCCGACGAACGGTACGAAGCTTAACAGACCGGCGCCGAGGCCGATGACGAGGCCGTACGGGATTTCCGCCCAGGTCAGCCCCACGGCATAGAGGCTCCCCAACACCAGGCAGACGAGCCCCTGCCCGCGAATGAAAGCTGCAACCGCAGCGTTGATCTCCAAGGCAAGGCGTCGGATGGTCGGAGCGTGGTCGCGTGGCAACCAGCCGTCGATCTTGTCCAGCATGGGATGCCAATCGACGAGCAGATAGAACACGACAACGGGCGTGATCAGCAGCAGCGAGGCGAAGCTCACCAGCGCCCGCCCTTGCGCCCAGACGGATTGAGCGAGAATGCCGACGACGCTGGCCCAATTGCGGGAGAGCTCGGCTGCGGCGCTGTCGAGCCAGATCTGGAAATCGGTGAAGCGGCTGCCGAGACGTTCGCGCGCTGAGGCTTCGATGGTCTTGCGCAGACGCTCCAGCTCACCTGGCAGAACCTCGATGAACTGCTGGATCTGCTTGGCCAGAATGGGAACCAGGAAAACGATCGCCGCGACCAGCGCCATCATCAGCAGCGTGACAACGATGGCCGATGCCCAAATTCGCGGCAGCCCGATGGCGCAGAGCCGGTCGGCGACCGGGTTGAGCGCGTAGGCGATCACCATGCCGGTCACGAATGGCAGCAGCACCGATCGCAGGACGAGAGCCGCGAGGATCAGCAGGATCAGCGCCGCGAGCCAGAAGAGCACCTGCCGTTCCACACGCATGAGATGCTTCCCTCAGCCTCAAATGACCCCGCCTGACGATGCCGTCGGTCGCAATATAGCGCAGTTGTGGCGCTTGGTGGCCCTTGCCCACGGCAGATTAAGTCAGCCAGCGGAGTTCATGCGCCGGGCCGGCCCGTTTCGTAGCCGGCCATGTGGGCCAGCCAGGCACGCATGTAGGCGATGAGCGATGCGAGCGTCGAGGCGGCCGTAGCCCATACCAGGGCGACACGGATGCGCTCGATCCCGAGACCAAACCCGGCATCTGCCAGGACGGCAGCCGCCAGCACGAGCTGCGTCACCGTGTTGATCTTGCTGACGATCAACGGTTTGATGTGCACCGGGTGATTGAGCAACCACGAGAGCACCACCGCCATTACGATCAGGATGTCGCGCGAGACGACCGCGATCACGAGCCAGGACGGCAGCTCCTTCAGCACGCCGAGAGCGATGAAGATGGACACCACCAGCATCTTGTCGGCGAGGGGATCGAGATAGGCGCCGAGCTGTGTCTGCCAGTTGAACCGCTTCGCGAGATAGCCATCGACGGCGTCACTGATGCCGGCAATCACGAACAGCACGAATGCCGCCTGGATCCGGCCCGAGACGAGCAACCAGAAGACGATAGGCACGAGAATCGCCCGTGCCATTGTGATGAGATTGGGTATGCTCAAGGTGAGATCCGACCGGTCTCGGAAATGCTTCAGTTCAGTTCATCGCAGCCGACCGGGCACGCTCGCTCAAAGCCGGCGCGCAATAATGGCTGATCGAGCACATTTCCAGCGATTTCACAAGGCGGGGCGTACTTGTAAGGTGTCGTTGCCGATCTGGCGCACATCCAGTCCTTGCGCCGCCAGCGCGCGGGCCAAGCCTTCAGGACCGCCCGGATAATCTGCAACGATGTCGGCCGAGCGGGCCGTCAATCCGCCGACCTGGATCCCCTCGATGCCCGGCAGCCGGGCGATCCAGTCCCGCATTTCCTGCCATTGGCGCATGCTGCGAAACTCGACCAGCAACTGCACTTGGGTCGAAGCCCCTGCGCCGTATCCAGCAACGGGCCCAGTCCCGCGACTGACCTTCGTCTCCTTCCAGCGCCCTTCAATGATACCCAGGGAGACGACTGCGGCGAGTTCACTCGTGTAGGCCGCATCGTCGAGCGACATGCGATAGGAGCGGTTGAGCACGAACGCACCGACGGCATCCCGCCCCGTCAAGGACACGTTGAGGCGCTCCTTCGCCAGATCCGGCTGTGCCACGGCGAGCAGGACCAGGCTCGAATCATAGGCCTTATATAAATTCCGCAGGGCGGTGCCGTCACCGTTGATGAGCTTCTGGATGACCTCGCTCGTCAATTCCGGCTTCATCTCGCCGATGACGACCGGTGTCAGGGCGTGCTCGAGGTCCAGCCCAGCCCAGACCTCTCGCCACATGGCGGTTCCGCGAGGCAGCGACAATGCGGCAGGAACCGGACCCTGACCCGGTGATGGCGCGGCATAGATGGGAACGACTGTGACCTTCGGTGCCTGCTCATCCGTGAACGGCATGCGCTCCCGCTCGAGCAGGTTGCGCACGGCATCCGGTCGGAAGGAGAAGTCGAGGCTCGCAATATACTGAGTGGCCGACGTCTGCTCCTGGCGAACGGCGACACTGTCGATCAGGTCGGCGACCTTGGCGTCCATGACGCGATCGAGCTGATCATAGGACGTCACGGGAACCAGCCGCTTCATGAGAGAGCGGAAAGCAGCCTTCTGGCCGTCCGCCAGCGCCTTCTGCTTGGCCGCCACGGCATTTTCCGCGACCGCGTCGACCGGATACTTCGCCACGGTGTAGGCCGGTTCGTCCGCAGCGACAGGCACGGCAGTCGCCGTTCCAAGCGCCACTGCCGCAAGCAGGCCAGCGATGAAGCCGCCGACACCATGCTTTCCGAGCAAGCTCACGAACCCCGCCCTCCTCAAACCAGTTCACCGATCGCGCAAGTTGCCCGCAGCCTTGGAAGTCTGCTAGGACGCCCATCTCGCGGGGAGCAATGGGGCCAAAATGGGGTCCGGTCAATGCCCCGGCCGCTGAGTTCCCGTGCGCGGCACGCACCCCGCCGGACCATATTGCGAAGGATACGATGACCGAGCCAGGCCAGCCCCCGAAGGCGCCCGTCACCTATCGCGACGCGGGGGTCGACATCGACGCCGGCAACGCCTTGGTCGATGCGATCAAGCCGCTGGCAAAGGCCACGCGCCGGCTCGGCGCCGATGCGGACCTGGGCGGGTTCGGCGCGCTGTTCGACCTGAAGCGCACGGGCTTCGTCGACCCCCTGCTGGTAGCGAGCACCGATGGTGTCGGCACCAAGCTCAAGATCGCCATCGACACGGGCCGGCACGAGACCATCGGCATCGACCTCGTCGCCATGTGCGTGAACGACCTTCTCGCACAAGGCGCCGAGCCATTGTTCTTTCTCGATTATTTCGCGTGCGGGAAGCTCGACGTCGCGGCGGCACGCACCGTAATCGCCGGCATCGCCGAGGGCTGCCGGCAAGCCGGCTGCGCACTGATCGGCGGCGAGACCGCCGAGATGCCGGGAATGTACGCAGCCAAGGACTACGACCTCGCGGGATTCGCGGTTGGGGCCGTCGAACGGGGCGCGCTGCTACCCCGAACGGACATCGCGGCTGGGGACGTCCTGATCGGCCTCGCATCGTCCGGTCCGCACTCCAACGGATACTCCCTGATCCGGCGCTTGGTCGCCAGCGAGGGCCTGAACTGGGATGCGCCCGCCCCGTTTGCGCCGAGCCGGTCGACGGCCGAGGCGATGCTCGTGCCGACGCGGATCTATGTGAAGCCCGTGCTCTCAGCCATTCGCGCGACAGGGGCCATCAAGGCCGTCGCGCATATCACGGGTGGCGGTCTCGTCGAAAACCTGCCGCGCGTGCTGCCGGCA
>DASVDU010000301.1:0-9017 GCA_036380915.1 Hyphomicrobiaceae bacterium
GGGCCTCAGCGTGATGCTGTTCCAAACCGGCCCGCTTGCCTGACAGCCACGTCGAATCCGGATTGAAGCCGGACTCGTGCGTCGCGACGCTGCCAAAACGATTGCTTGCCGAACCGCTTTTTTCTCCTCTCCAGGCACACCCGTCCGCGGCCACTGTGAACGAGCCGACCCAATGGCGCCCGGATCATCGGCCTGTTGATTTGCCGAGCATGGGCGCGCTCACCAAATGTCATTCCGGACGCCGAACCCTAACGGAGATGAACAATGCCAACGTACCGCAAGGACCCTGACGCCATTGCGAAGCTCACCCGGGAGCAGTACAGGGTGACCCAGGAGAACGCCACTGAGCGTCCTGGAACCGGCGAACATCTTCATAACAAGGAGCCGGGCATCTACGTCGATATCGTATCGGGCGAGCCCCTCTTTGCTTCCTCTGACAAATATGAGTCAGGCTGTGGCTGGCCGAGCTTCACCAAGCCGATCGAGCCCCTCAACATCAATGAACGGCGGGATACGTCGTACGGCATGATCCGCACCGAAGTGCGCTCCGCACACGGCGACAGTCATTTGGGGCATGTCTTCCCGGATGGCCCGCCGGATCGCGGCGGCCTGCGCTATTGCATCAACTCGGCATCGTTGCGCTTCATCCACCGCGACGATATGGAAGCCGAGGGCTACGGGGCGTATCTCGATCAAGTCGAGGATGTCCGATGAGGACGGACGGTGCGCGCTGATCAAGTTTTGCGCGGCAGCGCCGGCAATACCCGCTCGAGAAATGCGTCGAATGCCTGCATATAGCCTCGCAGAAATTCTTCTGTCGAGGGAACGGTCACCTCACCGTCATCAGTGATCAGACCAGGCTTGAAGTGGATGTAAGCCTCGGGTGCAGTCAATTGGGGCGAATTACAGTAGCTCAGAATGGCGCGCAGGTCCCGTTGTGAGAGAGCAGTGCCTATCGCACCGATCGACGCCCCGATGACCGCCGATGGCTTGTTTGCGAAGGAATTCGTACCGTAGGGACGGCTCGCCCAATCGATGGCATTCTTCAGCGCGCCGGGGACGGACCGATTGTACTCCGGGGTCACGAACAGGATGGCGTCCGAAGACTCAATCGCTTTTTTGAACTGGCGCGCGACTTCAGGATAATCGCTGTCGTAGTCGTAGCTGTAGAATGGCAGCTCTTTAAAAGAGATCTCCGATAGCTCCAGCCGCTCGGGCGCAAGCCGAACCAACGCCTTGGCAAGCTTTCTGTTGATCGATTCCTTGGCGAGGCTGCCAACCAGATAGCCGACCTTGAATTGCGCCATTGTCGTCTCCTTGCTTCGGGCCCGCATTCGGAAATCTAGCACTTTCGGTAAATCACGATTGGAGCGGCTTCGTTCCGACCGTTAGCCTTGGGCGATGGCCGTTGTGGCCACGTCGGAGCGAGCGTCCGAGGCGCTGCGACCGCCTATCGCAGGTGATGTTTGTGGCAGCGCAAAGATGAAATTGTGCGGTGCACCTATTTTCCTTCGTAACAAGACGGCCAAAGGTCACGAAGGAGACAGGTCATGTTCACCAGGCGCGAGACACTCGTAGGCGTTGCCGGCGCGGCAATCCTTGCGGCGATGCCGAAGACGCCAGTTGCGGCAGAGCAGATCGACGTCGCTCGCCTGCCCCGCAAGAAGGTGACACTGCTCCCACCGCCGTTCGTGCACGCACACGATCAGGTGGCAAAGGGCGGACCGATGATCGTCGAGTTCACGATGACCATTCAGGAGAAGCCGGTGGTCATCGACGATGACGGCACGACCATGCAGGCCATGACCTTCAATGGCTCGATCCCAGGCCCGATGATGGTCGTCCACGAAGGCGACTACGTCGAGCTGACGCTCATCAACCCGGCGGGAAACGAGATGCCGCACAACATCGACTTCCACGCTGCGACCGGCGCGCTGGGCGGTGCTGCGCTCACGCACGTCAATCCCGGCGAGCAGGTCACGCTGCGGTTCAAGGCGACCCGGAGCGGCACCTTCGTCTATCACTGCGCGCCGGAAGGCATGATCCCCTGGCACGTCGTCTCCGGCATGAGCGGCACGCTCATGGTGCTGCCGCGGGACGGCTTGAAGGACGAAAGGGGACGGCCGATCCGCTACGACACCGTTTATTACATCGGCGAAAACGAGTTCTACGTCCCGCGGGACGAGAATGGAAACTTCAAGACCTTCGAGAGCCTCGCCGACAGCTATGCCGATACCATCGAGGCTATGCGCGGCCTGATCCCGACCCATGTCGTTTTCAATGGCCGGGTCGGCGCGCTGACGGGTGAGGGTGCGCTGAAGGCCAAAGTCGGAGAGACGGTGCTGTTCGTCCACTCTCAGGCCAACCGCGACACGCGGCCTCACCTGATCGGCGGACATGGCGACTACGTCTGGGAGGAGGGCAAGTTCGCCAACCCGCCGGCCAAGGACCTCGAGACCTGGTTCATCCGTGGCGGATCCGCAGGCGCGGCGATCTACACGTTCCGGCAGCCGGGCATTTACGCCTACGTGAATCATAACCTGATCGAGGCGGCCGAGCTGGGTGCCACGGCGCACATCGTGGTCGAGGGCGAGTGGGACGACGACCTGATGACCCAGGTCAAAGCACCTGGTCCGATCACCACCAACTAGCCTGATTGGGCGGGACGCCCACGGCTTTGCGGCGGCCCGCCTTCCACTCGAAGGCGGGCCGTTTCCATCGAGGAAACCAGCGCTATGAAGCTCTCTGTTCCCATTGCCGCAGCGGCAGCGGCCTCGGTCCTCGCGGCAGGCTTAATTCTGCAGGCGCCGCCCCGCCGGGCAACGACGGATCTGGCGATCAAGACGATCACGATCGAGCCCGAACCCTTCCAATACCGGCTCCCGGGCGAGTTCCTGAAAAACGGTCGGATCGCCGACGGCCCCAAGCAGAGCACGGCCTTGTCCCGGCCGCTGGAAATCATGGCCTATCAGGTGAGCGCAGCAGAGTACGCGGCCTGTGTTGCCGATGGTGCCTGCCGGCCCGCAGATGGACCCGGCACGCCAAGCGATCTGCCCGTAACCGGCGTCAGCTTCCACGACGCCGAGGCCTATGCCGGCTGGCTTTCGGAAAAGACGGGGGAACGCTGGCGCCTGCCGACGGATGAGGAATGGGCCTTTGCCGCTGCGGAGCGCTTCAGCGACGATTCGCTCGAGATCGTCGAGACCGACGCGGCCAATCCGGCAGCCCGCTGGATCGCCGCCTATCGCGAGCGCAGCGTGGGCAAGAGCCGGGATACGACGCCGAAACCGCGGGGCACTTTCGGCGCCAACGGCCGCGGGCTGATCGACGTCGCCGGCAACGTCTGGGAATGGACCAGCACCTGCTATACACGCGCCCACATCGATGCAGACGGCGAGATCGTCCAAACCACCGAGAATTGCGGTGTGCGCGTCACGGGCGGCCGCCATCGCGGCTATATGACGAGCTTCCTCCGCGACGGCAAAAGCGGCGGCTGTGCCGCCGGCATCGCGCCGGACAACCTGGGCTTCAGGCTTGTCAAGGATCCCGCGCCGACCATCGCGCAGCGCCTGCTCGGGCGATTTTCCAGAAGCTGACTTAATTCGCGGTCTAACCTGACCGCGAATTCGCATTATCCTTGCTTCTCCGTTCACCCGACCGCCATGTTCGCGCAATGGATCCGGCGCGCCGCAGCCGGAATGCCGTGTCAGGTTTTGCAGGCGTGCCCTTTACCAGACATGCCGCGCCAATCGGCTCGTGATGCCGATGCCCTCCTTGCGTGACCGTGGCTAAAGGCGCGGGTTGTGAGGTTACCAGCGCGACCGCCAGCTTAAAAGAAAACCGAGCGGCTCAATCAAGTCGCCCGGTACGGTAGCTCGTGCGTCCAGAATTGTTAATCAGCGGGCAGCTCTGCAAAGAGCTCCTCGAAAACCTTCTTGGCCTTGCCGGGGTGGGATACCGCCTTTGCAGCGTCGAGATTGACGGGATCGCCGACCACGATCAGCGCCACCATGCCCATCCCGTAATGGGGCATGCATTTGACGCCGTAAACGCCTTCCTTCGTCAGCGTGACGGTGAACTCCTCGTTGATCTTGCTTTTGAACCCCTCCGCGCCTTCGGGAATCATGCCTTTGATGGCTTCTGCGTTGTGGGATTTGTCGGTGGGCACGAACCGGATCGTGTCGCCGGGAGCGGCTTTCACCAGATCCGGCTCGAATACCATGGCGCCCTTTTGGCCCTTGTTGAGCATGTGGATCTCGTGCTCCGCCGCCTGGGCCCCGCCCGCGAGCAGCATCGTCGTGAGCGCCGCGAAGGCAATCATCCGCTTCATGATCAGCTCCCTTTTTTCCTCATGAAAGATCGCTCTCGTGCCATGGTCCTGATAGGGCTGGAGCGATGGCAGGACGTTGCGGAAGCACAAACAAAAACCAAATTGCCTGCGCCACGACGCTACTTGCGACCAGCATCATCGCATGGAACATTCGCGTGAGATGAGGAGGACGCCGCTTGAGTCGCCTTGACCGCTCCCTGATCGCGGGACTGCCCCTGTTTTCAGGCATGTCGCCGGCCGATCTCGACAAGATGCTCGCCACGGCCACGTCCCGCCGCGTGCCGAAGGATGGTTACGTTTTCGAGCAGGACGCCGAGGCGAAATCCTTCTTCGTCCTCCTCAATGGCCGGGTGCGCGTCGTCAAGACCACGCCGGACGGCCATCAGGTGATCGTGCGCTACATCGGGGCCGGAGAGCTGCTCGGGATCGCTCACGCGATCGGCCGCACGACCTATCCGGCAAGCGCCGTCGCTGTCGTCGATTGCGTCGTGCTCGCATGGCCGAGCCGCCTGTGGGCGGAGTTCGCCACGGCCTTCCCGAGCTTCGGTGCCAATACCTACAAGACCGTCGGCGAGCGGCTTCAGGATGTCCAGTCGCAGGTGGTCGAGCTGGCAACCCAGCAGGTGGAGCGGCGGGTGGCCCACGCGCTTTTGCGGCTCGTCCAGCAGACAGGCAAGAAGTCCGACGAAGGGTTGCTGATCGACTTTCCGATTTCGCGCCAGGACATCGCCGAAATGACCGGGGCGACCTTGCACACGGTCAGCCGCCTGCTGTCGGCGTGGGAGCAGCAGGGTCTCGTCAAAAGCGGCCGGCAGCGGATCACCGTGGTGGAACCCCATCGCCTGCTGCTGATCGCTGAGGGACGGTCGGAAAAGAGCTGACGGGCGTCCGGCTAGTTGATCGCGGCCATAAGCTCGCGGCGGAACCTCTCACTGTCGAGTCCATGCTCGCGGATGGCATCCGCGACCGTGTGAAAACCGGCAATCGGGCAACCCACACAAAGCAGCTGATGGCGCAGCACGACGCGGATCGTCGCCGGCCACCGCCGCATGATTTCATCCATTGTCATGTCGTCGCGGTATCGTCCCGTCATCCAAGCGCCTCCGGTGATGGGCCGACAACCATGATCCCGGTCCGGCGCTCCTTCTTTGCGCAGCGACAAACAATTTTTGCGTACGGCGGCGCACAGGCGATCTGGCCGTTTCTCGTCTGTTCGATCGGGCGGCGACGATGCGGCAGCCCCGCATAAGACAGATCCGGTCTGGGGCTTCGAAGGCCTGATCCCGGCTGCCGATAGAAGCGATCACCAGCAACGACGAAAGAGCCTGTTCCCTGCGGAACAGCACCAGCTCCGCCGATCTGCTTTTGGTCCGCCCGCGAATTTGGCGCCGGCCAAATCGCGTTGATTGATATCGATCATGAGACAGCAAGGAAAACCCATGTTGGAGAACTCCAGCAATCGCCTACCGCAGCTCGACGGCGGCTTGTTCCTTACTGACGGCGGCATCGAGACGACACTGATCTTCCACGAGGGGCTCGACTTGCCCTATTTCGCCGCCTTCCACCTGATGAAATCGCAAGAAGGCCGCGCCGCCCTCGTCCGCTATTTCGAGCAATACGTTGCCATCGCCCGCGCCGACGGAACGGGCTTCATCTTCGAGAGCCCGACCTGGCGCGCGAGCAGCGACTGGGGCGCGCTCCTCGGCTACTCCCGCAATGACATCGCGGCAGTGAACCGCGAGTCCATCGCGCTCATGCGGGAGCTGCAGGCGAAGCACGGCGTTCCGCAGCTCCCCATGGCGGTGAGCGGCTGCGTCGGTCCGCGCGGCGATGGTTACGATCCCGGGCAGGTAATGTCCGCCGACGAGGCGGAGAGCTATCACGCACACCAGATCGGCGCCTTTGCCGAGGCTGAGGCCGACATGGTGACCGCCATCACCATGACGAACACCAACGAGGCCATCGGCATCACGCGCGCCGCCATGAAAGCTGGCATGCCGGTCGCCATCTCGTTCACGACGGAGACGGATGGCCGCCTACCGACAGGCCAGAGCCTCGCCGATGCGATTGCCGAGGTGGATGAGGCCACCGCGGCAGGCCCTGCCTACTACATGATCAACTGCGCTCACCCCAATCATTTCATGAGCGCGCTGCCTGCAGGCGAGAATTGGACGAAACGGGTCCGCGGCCTCCGGTGCAACGCGTCGAAGCGCAGCCACCAGGAGCTCAACGACTCGCCAGATCTCGATCCGGGTGATCCGGTCGAGCTCGGTGATCAGTATCGCGATCTGCTGCAACGCCATCCGCAGATCAATGTCCTGGGTGGCTGCTGTGGAACGGATCACCGCCACATCGCGTGCATCAGCAGAGCCTGCCGGACGGCCACGGCAGCCGCGTAAGCTTCGCCCGGGGCCCGGTCCCCACTACCCCCCGCTCGACCCCGTGGTCGGGCTCCGGGCGATCCTTCCTGGGAAATTCCGATGATCGTCAGCAGTTCAGCACCAACCCTTACGATCCGCCCCGCCCGCCGCGACGAGGCCGCTCTTCTTGCGAGGCTCGTCAACTACGCGGGCGAAGGACTGCCGCTCTATCTCTGGTCCAAGCTCGCCCAACCAGGGGAGTCGGCCTGGGACGTCGGCCGCAAGCGCGCGGAACGCGACGAAGGCAGCTTCTCGTGGCGCAATGCGATCATGGTCGAGGTCGATGGCAAAGCGGCCGGCTGCCTGGTCGGCTATGAAACTCCCGATCAGCCGGAGCCCATCCCCGCAGACATGCCGGCGATGTTCAGGCCCTTGCAGGAGCTGGAAAACCTCGCACCAGGCACTTGGTACGTAAACGTTCTGGCTGTGCTACCCGAGCATCGCGGCAAGGGGCGCGGAACAAAATTGCTCGCGCTCGCCGACGAGACGGGCCGCAAGCTTGGCAAGAGGGGCATGAGCGTGATCGTCTCCGATGCCAATTTCGGCGCCCGCCGGCTCTACGAACGCTGCGGCTATCGCGAGACCGCACGGCGGGAGATGGTCAAGGAGAGCTGGACCAATCCCTGGCGGGAGTGGGTGTTGCTGACAAAGCCGCTCTGACCCCCCGGTCGAGCGCACCACATCCCCCTGCTCGCGCGGCGGCCTCGCGTTTCGCGTACCGCCGCGCGGGCACCGCAAAACGGCTCAACCTCACCCGTACCGCGGCGCGCAGACAATCTGGCCACTGCGCGTGCGCTCGATCGAGACGGCTACGCCATAGACATCCTCGAGGCGCTCGCTCGTAAGCGTTTCGACCGGCGGCCCCATGGCGACGATCCTGCCGTCCCGCATCAGGCAGACGCGATCGGCGACGGCAAAGGCCTGATCCGGCTGATGGGTCGACAGCACCACGCCGACGCCCCGCGCCGCCAGCCGCTTCACGTCGCTCAGCACGACGACTTGGTTACCGAAATCGAGGCTCGCCGTCGGCTCGTCCATGACCATTAGCGGTGCGGCCTGGGCCACTGCACGCGCAATGATGACGAGCTGGCGCTGCCCGCCGGAAAGGCGCGTCACATCGCGATGTGCGAGATCGCCGATGCCGAGCTCATCGAGCGCCGCCATCGCCAACTCGCGATCTTCTTGCGTCGGACCGGCGAAGACCCCGCGATGCGCGACCCGGCCCATCAGGACGAGGTCGAGCGCGGTATAGGGAAACGGGCTCGTCTGCGCCTGCGGAACGTAGGCGATCCTCCGCGCCACCTCGGCCCGCGTAAACAGGTTGAGCGGCTTGCCGTCAAGGAGCACCTCCCCGCCCTGTGCCCGAAGCAAGCCCAGCATGGTCTTGAACAGCGTCGTCTTTCCGCAGCCGTTAGGTCCGAGGAGGCACAGCACCTCGCCCGGCTCGACGGTGAGGTTCACGTCGCGGCCGACCGGGTGCTCCGGGTAGCCGAACGCCAGATCGCGCAGCTCGAGCCGCATCACGACGACCACCCGTGCCGGCCGCGCCATAGCAGCCACAGGAAGAAGGGTGCTCCAACCACCGCCGTCAGTATCCCGAGCGGCACCTCGATCTGGGCCATGGAGCGCGCCAGAGTATCGACGAGGACCAGGTAGCTGGCGCCGATCAGCATGGCCGCGGGCAACAGTCGCTCGAAGTTCGGGCCGACGAGCATGCGCGCGATGTGCGGGATGACGAGACCGACCCAGCCGATCACCCCGGCAATGGCCACGACGCTCGCCGTCATGAGTGTCGCCGCGGCGATGATGATGGCGCGCAGGCGGCCAGCCTCCACCCCGAGCGCCTTAGCCTCCTCGTCGCCGAGAGACAGCACGTTGATCCGCCAGCGCAGCAGCACCATCGGCAGCAGCCCGAGCAGCACCGCTGGCAGCACGTTCCACAGCTCGGTGCCGCGGATGCTTGCGAGGCTGCCGAGGAGCCAGAAGGTGATCGCGGGGAGCTGGTCGTAAGGATCGGCGAGGATCTTCAGCAGCGAGATCCCGGCTCCTGCCAGGGCACCGACGACGACGCCGCCGAGCACAAGCACCAGCGTGGGGTCGCGCCCGCGCACGGCGACGGCAATCAAATAGACCAGCGCCACGGTCGCGAGCCCAATCGCGAATGCCAGGACCTGGATCATCAGCGCTGGCAGCGACAGAAAAATTCCGATGACCGCACCGAGGCCGGCACCAGCCGAGACACCGAGCACATCCGGCGAGACCAGCGG
>DASVDU010000302.1:0-2677 GCA_036380915.1 Hyphomicrobiaceae bacterium
CGCACGTCATTGACGCAGCACACTCTTCGGCAGCGATTGGTGGAGCCGGCCGATCTCCGCCCAGGGGTCGCTGTTTCGCCGCGCTATCCGTTCCGGCACAGTGTGGATGTTGAACTGCGCGGGATCGAGGTCGGCTCGCAGCTCGTCCCATTCCAGCGGCAACGCGACGGGCGCTCCCGCCCGGGCTCTCGTCGAGTAAGGCGCGATGGCAGTGGAGGTGGGATCGTTGCGCAGATAGTCGATGAAGATCCGCCCCTTGCGCTGCGCCTTCGGAATTTTGGTCAAGAACCGATCCGGCGCATCGGCGGCCATTCCTTCTGCCACGGCCTTGGCGAACGCCTTGACCTCCGGCCATTCGTAGCGCCTCGCGATGGGCACAACGACATGCGCGCCTTTGCCGCCAGTTGTTTTGGCAAATGACTCCAGGCTACGATCGCGGAGCACGGCGCGGAGATCGTGGGCTCCGGCTACGACATCGCGGAAGCCGAGGCCCTCGCCCGGATCGAGATCGAACACGATGCGGTCTGGCCGGTCCGGCCGGTCGATGCGCGAACCCCACGGGTGAATCTCCAGGACACCCATCTGCACCAACGCGATCAGCCCCCTCACATCTTTGATGTAGAGATAAGCGCCCGAGTCCTCGAAGCCTGGAATATCGACCTCGCTGACTTCCGGCGGCACGCCCGAGCCGGCATGGCGCTGAAAGAAGCATTGCCTTTGGCGCCCGTCCGGACAGCGGACGAGGCTGATCGGGCGGCGGGCGACATGCGGGAGAATATCATCCGCAATGGTGCAGTAGTAGTCGGCGAGCTCGCGCTTGCTGACCCCCTGCTCGGGGTAAAGCACCTTTTCGGGACTGGTCAGGCGCACGCCCTTGAGCGCGATCTCGTTCGCGGTTCCTGGTGCCACGTCAGTGCTCCAGTAGCTCGGCAATGACCTGCGGGCTCGGCTCGCGCTCGAGCTGGTCGAACGTGCATTGCTGGGGTTCCTTGTCCGGCCGCCATCGGAGAAGGCGCGTTCCGTGGCGGAACCGGTTGCCGGTCGTGTGATCGTAGCAGACCTCGACCACAAGCTCTGGCCGCAGCGGCTCCCATTCGCCCGACCGCTCGGTGCTCCAGCGGCTCGGTCCGCCGGGCGCATCGCCGGTGAAGCCCGGAGACTCGACCAGGGCTTCAAGCCGGCGTGTCAGCTCCGGGCGCTCGGCATGGCTGATGCCGGACGTGAAGCCGACGTGATGGAGCAACCCATTCTCGTCGTAGAGCCCGAGCAGCAGAGAGCCGACCAGACGCGAACCCGTCTCGTACCGGAAGCCACCGACGACGCAGTCTGCCGTGCGCATGCGCTTCACCTTCAGCATTGCCCGTTCGCCCGGCCGGTACGGCGCATCCTCTCGCTTTGCCACGACCCCGTCGAGTGCGCCGCCGCTTTTTTCGAGCCAGCGTCGGGCTTCCGATCGGTCGAGCGTATAGGGCGAGAGCCACAGCCATTCCTGGTGCGGAACCGACCGGTAGAAGGCTTCCAGGGCCTGCCGCCGTTCAGGGAGCGGAGAGTCGAGCAGACTGCGGCCACTGGCATCGAGCAGGCAATCGAAGATGATGAAGGTGGCCGGCGTTTCGGCGGCAAGCCGCTTGATCCTGCTTTCCGCCGGATGCAAACGCAGCTGCAGTGCGTCGAAGGAAAGTGTGCCGTCCCGAGCAATCGCGAGTTCTCCGTCAATCGCGAACCTGGGCTCGGGCAAGCCTTGCAGCAGTGCTCTGATCTCAGGAAAAAACCTTGTCAGGTCGCGTCCCGATTTCGACCGCAAAGTGACCTCGGAACCGTTGCGAAAGGCCAGGCAGCGGAAGCCATCCCATTTCGGCTCGAAAAGTAAAGAACCAATCACATCAAAAGGTTAGCGGATGGTGTGAACAAATTTATTCCCCCCAATATGGTGGGGCCGCCCCGGAGCGTGTTCCCACTGTTGCAGGGCTAGTCGTCTCTGAAAACGACGAGGGCGAGGCACCGTTCCCGCGGTCCTCGCCCATTTCGTTGCGTCGGCCCGCCTTGGCGAGCGTGCCGATGATCTGTGTGCGGTTCTAACTCAACCTGCGGCCACCTGTTGGCGCAGGTTGGCCGCGTACAGAAGGCATTTCTGCTATGAAGTACGCAACTATAGCTGGTTCGCGGGCTTCGATCAACACGCGCCCGCAGATCATCACCAGTCGCTGGTCTGGACGTCGGCAAACGATATTCCGCGCGGCCGGCGACGGGAAGCCGAGCACTACGCTCAGCAACGTGGCTCTGTCCGATACGCGGCTGAGCTGCGAGGCGCTGGGGGCGCTCGCGCGAATAATGAAGCTGCCGGACGACTGGACGTTCAACGTCGCTTGGTTATGCCGCACGTTCGGCATGGGCAAGGATCGCGCCTGGCGCATCCTCCGCGAACTCGAAACCAACGGCTACATGAAGCGAGCCCAACAGCGGGACGCCAATGGGCGCCTAGGCCGTGCTGAGTACCTTTTCACCGACGATCCAGCAACGTGGCACGACCTGGCCGAGTTACCGCACCCGGAAAAACCGTGCACGGTAAACCCGCCCCCTACAAAGAATAGAGATCTACAAGATCGATCAGCGCCTGACGCGCCGGAAGTGTCGGAGGAGGCGATCACCGAGGCAGCGGCGATGGCGCCTCATGTCG
>DASVDU010000303.1:0-4151 GCA_036380915.1 Hyphomicrobiaceae bacterium
GCGCGAACTCGTCGATGAAGCTTGCAACGTCCGCCACGCGCATGACCAGCACATTGAAAAACGGGGTCCGCTCCACATCGCCGAACTTGCGCAACGCACGTTTGGCTTCACGGCGCCCCATCGCGTCGTAAACCGTCACAACGACGTTCCAATCTCTCATTGGCGACGCTTCCGGCAGAGCTGCTGCAAACGCCCCCGCCGTCAAATCGGCCTCAACCTTTGATGCAGATGAGCGGCGCCAGCCGCGCCACCTTGCGGGCAAGTCCGGCATTCTCGGCGGCATCGACAACAGCGCGCACATCCTTGTAGGCACCGGGTGCTTCCTCAGCGACGCCGCGAAGCGACGGGCTGCGGACGAGGATGCCTCGAGCCTTCAGTCTGTCCAGGACCTCACGTCCACTCCATGTCCGCAGCGCTTCACTGCGGCTCATCTGCCGCCCGGCGCCGTGGCAGGCCGAGGAAAATGCGAGCTCCTCGCTCTCGCGCGTGCCGACGAGCACGTAGGACTCTGTTCCCATGCTGCCGCCGATAAACACCGGCTGGCCCCACCGCCGCAGCGCTTCGGGCAGGTTGGGGTGAT
Source organism: Hyphomicrobiaceae bacterium (assembly GCA_036380915.1). Classification (GTDB taxonomy): domain Bacteria; phylum Pseudomonadota; class Alphaproteobacteria; order Rhizobiales; family Hyphomicrobiaceae; genus ZC4RG25. Next base: position 581 of record DASVDU010000303.1, read on the forward strand.
CCGGACCGAACGCGCGCGTGGCGCCCTTGCGGTGAACGTAGAGATGACGCGCCACGGATCCGACGGCATGCGGCTCGACCTTGCAGGTATTGTGCGACACGTCGAACAGCAGCGGCAGATCCGGCTCACCGAATATGCGGCGGAACACCTGCCGTGCCAGATGGCCGATGATCTGTCGGTTTGCGAGCGCGCAGTTGATCGCCGACCGCATGGCGCCGAGGTAACGCTGGCCGACCTCGGACTTGATCGGCGCGCAGGCGAGCTCCCGGTCGGGCAATGTTATGCCGTAGGTCGCAGCCGCGACTGCCATCTCTCTCAAGAATTCCGTTCCGATCTGGTGGCCGAGGCCGCGTGAGCCGCAGTGGATGGTGACGACGCACTCGCCCTCCTTCAGTCCGAAGGCCTCCGCAGCACCGGCGTCGAAGACTTCAGCGACCTCCTGCACCTCCAGGTAATGATTGCCAGATCCGAGCGTGCCCATTGCGCGCCGCTGGCGCTTTCGCGCCTGCTGGGAGACGGCAGACGGCACGGCGTCCTCCTGCCTCCCATTCTCCTCGATACGCTCCAGATCGTCCGGCCGGCCGTAGCCGCGCGCAACAGCCCAGTGGGCGCCCCCGGCCAGCATGGCCGTCATTTCGGCGTCGTCGAGCGTGATCTTGCCCTCCGAGCCGACCCCGACCGGCACCTGCGCATAAAGCGCATCGGCAAGCTCGCCCTGCACCTTCATGATGTCGGAGCGGGACAGGCCGGTGAGATGTGTGCGCACGCCGCACGAAATATCGAATCCAACTCCGCCGGCAGAGACAACGCCGTCATCATCCGGGTCGAACGCCGCAACGCCTCCGATGGGGAAACCGTAGCCCCAGTGCGCATCCGGCATCGCAAAAGAAGCTTTGACGATGCCAGGTAGCGTCGCCACGTTCGTCACCTGGTCATAGACCTTGTCGTCCATGTCCCGGATGAGCTCTTCGGTTGCATAGATCACGCCAGGAACGCGCATCGCGCCCGTAGGCGGGATCTGCCAGGCGGTATCCGAAAGCCGTTCGAAACGCGAAATATCCATATCAGCTCCTTCCGCTGGAGCTCAAACGTCGACAACGCACTGGGCCCGCCATTGGCCGGGATGAACCTCACCGGCAGAAAGCTCTGTCATGGTGGCGCCCTTGATCTCGACGGCGGGCTGATGCCGGTCACGGTCGACGCGCTCCCCATGGGCGCGCGCGACGAGCTTGTTTCCCTCGATCGCAACGTCGAAGGCGCCAAAAATCAGTCCCCGCGTGCCCATCTCGAAAACGAGCGCATTCAGCCAGTCGTAGAGCAGCAGATCGGCATTCGGCGCCTCGAGCTCGATCTCGACGGTTTCAGACGGTTGAAGGGTTCCGGGATTGACGAGGACGGCCGTGAGCGCCAAGGCCGCCTGCTCGAAGGCTGAGGCAAGCGATGGCCCGATCCCGCGCACGCCGATATCTGCGCCGTGCTGGAAATGCTCCCAATGTGCCAGACCCGTGCTGGACCCGTCGCCCGCCTCGCTCACGTCGCAATTCCTCAGGCTTCAAAACCTGCCATCCGCAACTGCACAACCGGAGAAAACTGCTTAAGGTTCTCCGCGAATAACGGTCACAATCCCAGAGGCCTGGCTGAAGTGGGGCGCGCGTCGCACTCAGGCTACGGAACGGATGATGACGGGCACCCAGGCCGCATCTACGCAAGGTGCCCGATCTGGGGCTACGCCAAGAGTGAGGGAGGAGCACCCCTGCCGTGGCCAACTTGGCATTCCAACGAATTCCGGGACAACTGGTTCCAATTATTCGCCGAATCCAATAGCCCATGTTCGGAGCTTACATCGGGCCAATGCTTCGAGTGATGTAGCGCGGTTGGACATTCTGAACCGGGTCCGCCTCGATGGGGCTCGGCGATCGTTATCTCTGAGGAGTAGTCCATCGAAACGGAGGTTCGGCATGGCTTCGCGTGAGGTGCTCGTCGCCGACATCGGCGGAACCAATGCGCGCTTTTCCGTGGCTGATCAGGATACGCTGCAGCTCAGATATTTCGCCACCTACCGGTGCGCGGAGTTTCCATCGCTCACCGAGGTCGCCCGCAAATATCTGAGCGGCCTGCCCAAGCCGCCCAAATTGGCAGCCGTGGCGGTCGCCGGGCCGACAGGCGGAGAAGTGGTTCAGCTCACAAATTCCACTTGGAAATTCCGAGTGAGCGAGCTCCGCGCCGCTTTGGGATTGCACGAGCTCCTGGTTCTCAACGACTTCGAAGCATTGGCTTATGCGCTGCCCTGCCTCGAAGCCTCCGATCTCCATCAGCTCGGCGGCACCGAGCCGCTGGAACATGCTGCGAAGGCGGTGCTCGGTCCAGGAACAGGACTCGGAGTCGCGGGTCTTGCCTGGTCGCCGAGCGGGTGGCTGGCGGTGCCGAGCGAAGGCGGTCACTCCACGTTCGCGGCGAAGGATGCCCGCGAGCTCGCCATGGTCGAGCGCCTGATCGCCGGCAGGGGTCACCTCTCGGTCGAGCGTGTCGTCTCAGGCCCCGGCATCGTCGATGTCTACCGCGCCCTGGCAGAAATGCACGGGCATACCGCACCGCAGCTGCAACCGGCCGAAGTGGTCACACGCGCGCGCTCGGAGGCGGACCCGCTGGCCCGAGAAGCGATCGAGTTGTTCGTGACCTGGCTTGGCCGCTTCGCAGGCGACGTGGCGCTGTTCTTCGGGGCCAGGGGTGGTGTCTACCTCGGCGGCGGGATTGCGCCCAAGCTCATCGACTTTCTTTCCGCGGGAGAATTCCGCCGGTCGTTCGAGGCAAAGGGTCGGATGGCGTCTTATCTGACCCCAATTCCAGTCTATGTCATCCTAACCGGCGATGCGGCTCTCAAAGGGGCTGCCGCAGCGCTCGCCACGCGGTTTCAAGAGGCCTAGATCGGGGGCAGCTTTGCGAGACCAGCCAGAGCCTTGCGCCACCGTCCGTTGCGCAGAATATTGCCGCTATGTGCAATCTCTACTCCATGACTCGAGCGCCGGAGGCTGTTCGGCGGCTATTTCGCGTCGCGCACAACCGGGCTGCGGCATTCGAGCCGCTGCGGGCGATCTTCCCTGGCCATCTCGCGCCGATCGTACGAAAGGCGGCCGACGGCGAGCGGGAAATTGCGATTCTGTCCTGGGGCTTCGTGCTCCCGCAGAACGGCCGGGCTCCAAGGCGTGTCACGAACGTTCGAGACGACAAGGTGCTCTCGAGCTCCTTCTGGCGGGAATCGTTCGAGCTGCGGCGCTGCCTCGTGCCGGCTTCCTCCTTTTGCGAGCCCAAGGGGGAGCGGCCCGCCACCTGGCATTGGTTCGCGCTGCGCGGAGAGGAGCCGCGGCCGCTGTTCGCCTTCCCCGGCCTGTGGCGGCGCTGGAGGGGACCGCTCAAGTCTGGTGGCCCCATCGTCGAGCTGGATGTCTTCAGCTTTCTGACGACGCGACCGAACGAGCTCGTCGCCACGATCAATCACGAACGCATGCCCGTGCTGCTCAATACGCAAGATCAGTTCGAGACCTGGCTCAGCGGCTCACCGCAGGAGGCGCTC
>DASVDU010000304.1:0-16832 GCA_036380915.1 Hyphomicrobiaceae bacterium
CTGGCGAAGATCAACGAGCATCTGCAAAACATCCGGCCGCTCGGAGCCGACGAGGCGGCGCGCGCCGTCTTCCGTGTGCTCGACAAGAATATCCCGGCCGGGGAGATGAACGAGGTCAAGCAGATGCTGCCGCCGGAGATCCGGACGCTGTTCCCCGGCTCGGCCGGTCCCTCGGCGGCACAGCAACAGGTCCCGCTCGACAGATAAGGTCAACTTGCGCGAGACAGCGTCACCTCGAAGCCTCCGACGCGATGCTCGGTCAGGACCTCGGGCTTGAACGCAAGGCCGTGACCCGGCCGCTCGGGAGGTCTGAGCTTGCCGTCCACCGGGATCGCCGGCTCGATCCAAAGGTCATCGTTCCAGTCCATGTATTCGAGCCAGCTCGCATTTGGAATGGACGCGAGCAGGTGCACGTTGAGCTCGTGGAACAGGTGCGGGGCGATTGCGATGCCCCAGGTCTCGGCGACGGCGGCGATCTTGCGCAACTCGGTGAGGCCGCCCCGCATCGGGTCCGGCTGCAGGATGGGCGTGCTGGGCCTGGTGAAGAAGGGCCTCAGATCGTAGCGGGTGAAGTGGCTTTCGCCGCCGACGACGCGGGTTTTCAGCGCCGCAGCGACCCGCTGGTAACCTTCGAAATCTTCGCAGACGACCGGCTCTTCCAGCCAGTAGACGTCGAGGTCGTCGAAGTAGCGGCCGGCCTGGATGGCCGTATCGGCGCTCCAGCCCATGTTGACGTCGATCATGATCTCGATGTCGGGACCGAGTGCCTCGCGCATGGCACGGACGTTCGCGACGTCCTCCCGCCAGGGGCGGATGTGGGCAACCTGCATCTTGATTGCCTGCATCCCCATGCCCGTGAAGTGCTTCGCCCTGGCGATCATGCCGTCTCGGCCGAGGCCGCGCCAGCAGCCCGAGCCATAGGCCGGCACATCATCGCGACACTTGCCCCAGAGCCGGTAGAGCGGCAGCCCGGCGCGCTTGCCGACGATGTCCCACAGCGCGATGTCCACCGCGGACAGGGCAAAGACGGAAATCCCCGCACGGCCCACCCAGTAGGTCGATGTCCACAGCGTCTGCCAGATCCCTTCCACCTCCGTCGCATCGCGGCCGAGCACCTTCGGTGCGATCAGTTCCTTGAGGCAGGCATCGATCGTCTCCAGACCGCCGGCGAGCGGCTGCAGGTAGGCCATGCCCGTAATTCCGCCGCGGGTGGAGATCTCCAGCACCAGCAGCTCCCGGTGCGTCGGCGGCATGATGCCGTTGGCGGGCGGCTCGCCGGCCCAGGGAATGCGGAGAAGGGTGGTCTTGAGCGCGGCGATGGTCGTGTCGGTCACGGGCGGCGATCCTTTTTCGGACGATCACAGTACATCGTGGCACGAGGCCCAGGAATCACGCAACTTGCATGTCGTTCGATCATCAGGGAATAATCCGGCCGGCAACTCGCGAATGACCTCGCCGATCAAACCCGCTGCAACAGCGCGCCTCTAGCACGACCGCGGTGGTTCTGTGGGTTCAATCGCGCTGCGATAGCCCAAGGTGGGAATTCAAGTCTATCGGAGGAGAAATGAGCTTCGTAAAATTTGCTGGCCTTGCCATCTCGGCGCTTGGCCTCGTTGCGGCTGGCACGGCATCGGCACAGACGACCTTCAAGATGAACATCTCGGTGCCGCAGGATTCGCACTACGGCGTCGCCGTCGATACGTTCGCAGCCGAGGTCGAGAAGCGCACCAACGGCCGCTACAAGATCCAGAATTTCTATGCCAGCGCGCTCGGTAACGAGCGTGAGGCGATCGAGGCCGTTCAGCTCGGCACGCTCGATATGGCCATGAGCTCGACGGGGCCGGTGCCGAACTTCGTGCCGGAGCTGGCGATCCTGGACATTCCATTCTTGTTTCGGGATTACGCTCACGCCCGGGCGACGCTCGACGGTCCGATCGGGCAGGAAATGCTGAAGAAGTTCGAGCCGATCGGCATCAAGGCTCTGGCCTGGGGGGAGAACGGCTTCCGGCACATGACGAACTCTCAGCGTCCCGTGCGCACCCCAGAGGACCTCAAGGGCCTCAAGATGCGCACGATGGAGAACCCCATCCACATGCAGGCCTACAAGGGCTTCGGCATCATCCCGACGCCAATGGCCATCAGCGAGGTGTTCACCGCTCTGCAGCAGGGCACGGTTGACGGACAGGAGAATCCGATCTCGGTCATCCAGTCCTGGAAATTCGACCAAGTCCAGAAGCATTTGACGCTGACCGGTCACGTCTATTCCCCGGCCTTCCTGATGATGAACAAGGGCCTCTGGGACGGCCTGTCCGATGAGGACAAGCAGCACTTCCTTGACGCAGCCAAGGAAGCCGTGAAGGCCAATCGTGCCCGCATCGATCAGGATGAGAAGAACGGCGTCGCGTATCTGCGTTCGAAGGGCATGGAAGTGATCGACGACGTCGATCGCACCCAATTCCAGAAGGCCCTTGAGCCGGTATTTGCGGAGCTTGCCAAGAAGTTCGGCGAGGAAAACATCCGTCGTCTTCGTGAGGGCAAGTGATCTCATAAGCGAATGGCGAATAGCGAATGGCGAATAGACGGCATGAAACTTGGCCGGTTCACTATTCGCCAGTTCGCCATTCGCTAGCCTAGGACCTCAGCCGATGAGAGACATCATCCTCACCATCGAGCGGCACACGACGGGCTTTGCGATGTGGTGCGCCGGCCTGATGCTGGTGATCGCGTCGCTCGCCGGCTTCTACCAGATCATTTCCCGGTTCGTGCTCGAGCAGCCGGCGGAGTGGTCCGAGGTGACCGTTCGCTTTTCGCTGATCTGGATGGTGTTTCTCGGCATTCCGACGGCATTTCGCCAGGGGGCGATGCTGTCCGTCGATCTGCTTTATCGAAAGTCGGGACCGCGTCTCAGGCGCGCTCTGGACTGGGTCATTTTCCTAGCCAGCCTGGTCCTCATGCTCGCCATTCTGGGGTGGGGTTACGACTACACGTATCGCACCCGCTTCCAGACCATTCCGGGCCTGGAGTTCCTCACGATGGTCTGGGCCTATTCGGCCATGCCGGTGGGCGCTGCCTTCTCCTTGCTCGCGATCCTAGGGCAGCTTCTCGATCCGCGCCATCGCGAGCTTGAAACCGCACAGTAATGTCCCGATTCCGAAGCTCCTAGTGTGGTTCAGGTCGAGAACTTCGTTCTAAGGCCAGTTTCTCGATCATCACACCAGCGACACCTTTCAACCGATCACATCATCAAGGGCGCTACCTCATGTCGATCGCGATGCTCATAACCATGTGCCTGGGCTTCGCGCTGTCGATTTCAATCGCGGTGTCGATCGGATTGGCCGCGCTGCTCGGAACGTGGCTGTCGAACGTCAACATGCTGCTGTCGGTGAAGGAGATCTATACCGCCATCAACAAGTTTCCCTTGGCGGCGATCCCCTTTTTCATCCTCGCCGGCAACATCATGGAGAGCGGGGGCATCTCCAGGCGCCTCGTCGAATTTGCTAAGTCCGTGGTCGGCGGTGTTCAGGGAGGCTTGTCGGCCACCTGCGTCCTGACCTGCATGATCTTCGCCGCGGTGTCCGGCTCAAGTGTGGCGACCACGTTTGCCATTGGATCAATTCTCGTTCCGGCATTGGTTCGCCACGGCTATCCCGTCAACTACGCGGCCGCGTTGCAGGCAACCTCCGCGGAGCTCGGCGTCGTCATCCCACCGTCGATCCCGATGATCATCTTCGGTGTATCGGCCGAGGTCTCGATCGGTGAATTGTTCATAGCCGGAATCGGTCCGGGCATTCTCATCGCCGGCGGGTTGATATCGTTTGTTCTGATCTATGCTCTTATCAAAGGATACGGCAAGCAGGATCGCGAGGGCAGGCTTCCGCTCTTGACCGCGACGCGCCAGGCGATGTTTGCCCTGTTCATGCCGGTGATCGTTCTCGGCGGCATCTACGGCGGCGTGTTCACGCCGACTGAAGCCTCCGTTGCTGCTGTTTTCTATGCGCTCCTCGTTGGCATGGTCGTTTATCGAGAAATTGGATTGAAGGATCTGGGGCTGATTCTGCGGAAGTCCGTCATCTCTTCGTCGGTTATCCTGTTCATCATCGCCAACGCCGGCCTGTTCAGCTACCTGATCACCCGGGCCGGTGTGCCCGATCAGATCGGCGAGTTTTTGCGCGCGAATCTCGGAACGCCATTCATGTTCCTGCTCGGCGTCAACACGGCTCTCTTCTTCATCGGCATGTTCATCGAGACGTCGGCCGCCATTATCGTGCTGGCTCCAATTCTCGTGCCGGTCGCGGCAGGGTTCGGCATAGATCCGGTGCACCTTGGGGTCATCGTCGTCGTCAATCTCGCGCTTGGCATGATCACGCCGCCATTCGGGGTGAATCTTTTTGCCGCCTGCGCCGTAGCAAAGATTTCGGTCGATCAGATCATCTTGAGACTTGTCCCATTCGTGCTCGTGGTGCTCGTCTGCCTGATGATCATCACTTACATCCCGCCCATTTCACTCTTCCTTCGGGATCTTATGTATTAGGCGGAACGATCGATCCGGGCTGCGGTTGTCCGGCTGTCGATTGCCTGGGAAGACCATTGACGGATGGACAATCAGGCTTGGATGGAAGCGCTGCGGGATTTCGCGGCGACCTCACGGTTTCGCGAGGGCGGCGGCATCGTCACGGACCTCGACGGGACGGCGGTGCATGAGCACGAAGGCCGCATCGTCATTCCTCACAATGTCTCGCACGCGCTGCAACGCTTGAACGAGCAGGGCCACCCGATCGCGATCAACACGCTGCGCTTCCCGATGAGCGTCATCGGCACCTTCGGCCAGGAATGGTACGCGATCACCAACGCGCCGCTCCCGCTCATCTCACTCAACGGCAGCTTGATCGGAAACCTAAAGGAAAGCGCCAGCGGGTCCATCCTCTTCGAGGAAACCGAAGCGCATGTGCTGTCGAATGACGATATCGAAGAAGTCCTGACCGGGGTCGAAGGGCTGATCAGCAACGGCGTGAACCAGCTCCTCGTCTTCTACTATCCGCGTGACTGGCGGCTGGGGGAATTGGTGTGGACGCCGGACTGCGATCGCGTCGAGCATGTCAGGCACAAGTACCTGAGCGCCTCTGACGCGTTCTGCGGGGATGTCGATCGGCTGCGGCGGCGGCTCGCGGAATGTGAAATCTGCATGATGTTCCTGCTCATCGAGCAGCCGTTCGATCACCTGATGGCCTATCAGCACATCAAGCCTAGCAGCTTCATCACCAGCAACGGGATAGACAAGCTCGACGGCCTTCAGCGCTTCGCAGCGCGCAACGGGATCGACCCGGCCGATTGGCTCGGCGCCGGCGATTCGCCGATGGACAATTTCCTGCGGGATGTCGGGCTCGCCGTGCACGTCGGGGCGACGCCACTCGAGTTCGACGGCCAGCGAAAAACCGTGAAGGTCCGAGACTCGCTGGAGTTTGGAGACGTCCTCGCGGCGCTGTCACAGCTCCCCTAGGTTCGCGGCCGGGAATGCTCCGAGACCCCGATGGCGTCAAAGCTCTACTTTCTCGTTGAGGCCGAGATCGGGCTGGGTTCCGGTGTCCGCCGCCTTGCGAAGCTCTTCGCATTCCACTTGCTGTGGCTTGCCGCCCACCCAGTATTCTGCCTTCTTTGGCGAGACGTGCAGCACGGCGACGTCGTCGCTGTCCGGGCCTTCCGGGAAATAGGCCGCGGCATAGGAGTTCCAGAGTTGGCGTGCAATGTCGTGATCCGGGGCGAGCCGGCCCTCACCGGACACCGATATGAACAGGTCCTTCTCCGGGTCGGAAAACGACAGATTCACCTGGGTCCGCTCCCCGATCTCATGGGCCTTCGGGGATGACGACCTGGTCAGAAACAGGAACTCCTGCCTGTCCTCGTCGAGGCGCGTCGCCATGGGGCGGGAGCGCAGCATTTCGCCGTCCCGCGTCGTGAGCATGCAGACGGGGATCTCGCGCACCAGCGACCAGAGGTCCTTCGGGCTGGATTGCAGGGACATGCTGGGGTCCTCCGCTGCTGTCGATTGCTTTCAGGGCAAACTTTCGGCAAAGCCTGCGAGTTCCGCGATTGCGCTGATCGGCCATGCCGTCACGCGAGCCCCAGCACGTTGATGATGAAAAGAATGATGACGACGAGGCCGACGAGATAGATGATGGTGTTCATGAGGGTCCTCTCAATGTTGGCCTGCCGGCAGCCAAGGAGCTGGCCGCCGGCAGCTGCAAGGGGTGGCGGGGACCCTCAGGCCTGGCGATTGAACCAGTTGTCGATCTCCTGGCGCGCCTGATCTTTGGTGTATCCGTAGCGCTCCTGGATTTTGCCTTCGAGCTGCTCACGGTTCCCGGCAATCTGCTGAAGGTCGTCGTCGGTGAGCTTGCCCCATTGCTCCTTGAGCTTGCCGGTCATCTGCTTCCAGTTACCGGCGATGCGATCCCAATCCATGATGAACTCCGATCTGTGATTTCTGACTTGCAACTGGCGCCACCTGGCGACGCCTCGCTGGGTCAACGCGCTTTCATGGCTGGTGTTCCAGCCCAAGCTGAATGCTTCCAGGGGCGTGCTCAGAACAAACGATGAACATGGCTCCGAGCGACAGGCTCAGGATAGAGGGACCGTTGCGGTGGCGACCTATGCGCGCGGAAAGAAGCAGCGCTCCGCCCGACAGGGTTGCTGCATTGACTTGACGTTCAGCTTTAAAGACCACAATCCGGCCGGCCAGCTCATGTGCCGTGCGGGCGCACGGTGCGGGCGCAATGTGGCACTCACAGCGGGGCGGGCTTGCTTCAGCTTCGGCCAATCATCTTCACGTTGGGCCTGCTGCTCTGTGCGGTAGCGGCCGCAATGACCATTCCTGCCGCTCTCGACGCGGCGGACGGGAATGATCATTGGCGGGTCTTCTTTGCCTCCGCGGTGTTCACGGTCTTCATCGGCGGCCTGATGGTCCTCGCCACGATGTCGAGCGAGCCCTTCAGGTTCGGCATCAAGGAGGGGTTCGTCCTCACCACGTTCAGCTGGGTCGCGACGGCCGCGTTCGCGGCCGTGCCATTCATCGGCGTCGGGCTGAGTTATACGGATGCCTTCTTCGAATCGATGTCAGGCTTGACCACGACCGGCGCCACGGTGATCGAAGGGCTCGACCACCTGCCGCGCGGCCTTCTGCTTTGGCGCTCGTTGCTACAAGGAATTGGCGGCCTGGGGATCGTCGTCACGGCCATCATCATTCTGCCGTTCCTGCGCGTCGGCGGGATGCAGCTCTTCCAGGCCGAGCGTCCGGACCGTTCCGAAAAGGTCCTGCCGCGTGCCGCCGAGCTCGTAACGGCCGCTGCGGCCATCTACCTGGCGCTGCTGTTGGCCTGCACGATTGCTTACACTGTGTTCGGCATGACGCTCTTCGACGCCGTCTGCCATGCCCTGACGACCGTCTCGACGGCCGGCTTTTCGACCCACGACCAGAGCTTCGAATTCTTTGCTGCGCCGTCGCTCGAGGTGGTCGCGATCGTATTCATGATCCTCGGCGCGTTGCCGTTCGTCGTGTTCATCAGGATGATGCACGGCGACCTCAAAGCGCCTTGGAAGGACGCTCAGGTCCGGGGCCTGCTGACGTTCCTGGCGGTCGTGATCCTGCTCATGGCCGTGTGGCTGTCGTCGTCGCGGAATTTCAGCTTCATCGAGGCACTGCGCCTGACAGCCTTCAACGTAACCTCGATCGTTACGACCACTGGCTTTATCATTACCGACTACACCCAGTGGGGCACCTTCGCGTTCGGGATGTACTTCCTATTGATGTTCGTCGGCGGCTGTTCGGGCTCCACTGCGGGCTCGATAAAAATCTATCGTCTGCAGGTTGCCGGCATGCTGACCAGATCCTACCTGCTGCACCTCATCAGCCCGAACCGGGTCGTCAGCCTCGTCTACAACGGCCGCCGTCTTCCCGAGGACGTGCCCTTTTCGGTCATTGCATTCCTCGCAATCTACATGGCGACCATCGGCGCGTTCACGGTCGTGCTGGCGGCCTTTGGTCTCGAGTTCGTGACCGCGCTGTCGGCGGCAACCAGCGCCATCGGCAACATCGGACCGGGCCTCGGAGAGCTTGTCGGCCCCTCGGGCAGCTATGCCGGCCTGCCGGCACTGGCGAAATGGGCGCTGTGCATGGCCATGCTGCTCGGACGATTGGAGCTGTTCACGGTTCTTGTGCTGTTCCGTCCAGAGTTCTGGCGGTAGCGGGGGAATCTTCGGCGCGACTTGGAATCAGAGTGTCTCCGGCCGCCAGCCGTAAACCCAATCGTAGAGCGCCATCAGCCGTTGCCCCGGCACAGCGCGCAGCGTCAGATCGCGCGCGAGGGACGCAGGGTTGGAGAGGTGGTAAATCACGCCGTTGCGTCGCGAAGCAGCCTGCATGCGGATGGCGCGGGGGCGGCGTGTGCGTTCATAGGCATCAATGGCCATGGCCGGTTGGGAGGGCCACATCCTGATGGCGGCCGCCAACGTCTCCGCATCCTCTATGGCCAGCGCACCGCCTTGGGCGAGAAACGGCAGCACGGGGTGGGCCGCATCTCCGAGGAGCGTAACGCGTCCCTTCGACCAACGCGGCAGCGGCTCGGGATCGTACAGCGGCCAGCGCCGCCACTCGCGGGCAGATGACAGGAACGCGGTGAGCCTATCGGAAAATGCGCCGAGCCTGCCGATCAGGCGGTCCCGATCGACGGGCAGGCCCCATCCTTCGCCGGGCCATTCCTCCTTCAGAATGACGACCAGCGCGATCTCCTGCCCGCCGCGAACCGGGTAGTGGACGACATGCCCGACAGGTGAGAGCCAGACGCCGGTCGCCATGTCCCGAAACGCGGCAGGGGCGTCGGCCCGGCTTACGACGGCACGCGAGGCGGTCTTGCCGGAGTAGGTGAGGCTGAAATCCGGCCAGAGCTCCTTGCGGATTCGGGACCAGATCCCGTCCGCTCCGACAAGCAGGACGCCGTGATGCCTGCCGCCATCGGCCGTGGCTGCAACGACGCCGCCGTCCGCCGGCGTGAAAGACGTGACTTCAGACGCGGTGACGAGCTCGATCTGAGGAAGTGCCGAGGCGGTTTCCAATAGCGCAGCATGCAAATCGGCGCGATGTGCAACCCAATAGGGGGCTTGATGACGTTTGGCGATCCAGTCGCCGAGCGGCAGCTCGGCGAGGCATTGACCCGATCGGCCGTCATGCACCCGCAGGCAATCGGGCGCTCCAATAGACGGCTTCAGCCGATCGGCGACACCCAACCGGGAGAGGGCGCTGACGGCATTGGGTCCGAGCTGTATGCCGGCGCCGGCCTCCGCAAGCTCACCTCGTCGCTCGAGCACCCGGCTGGGCAATCCTTGCCGGGCCAGGGCAATGGCAAGGGAAAGGCCGCCGATGCCGGCTCCGGCGATCAGAATGGGCCGATCGCCTGACACGTGAAGTGTCCGGTCTCAGACGGTCGGCGCTGACGGCACAAGGCAGCCCGGCGGGTCGGAATCATCGGCTCTGATACGTGGATCGTAGACGTAAAGCGTCGAGCAGTACGGGCAGATCACCTGATGATCCGCGCCCATGTCGAGGAAGACATGCGGGTGATCGAAGGGCGGGCGCGCGCCCATGCAATTGAACTCCTTGACGCCGATGAAAATCTTCTCGACGCCCTTGTCGTTCGCGAAATGGGGGACGATTCTGTCGGCCATCCGGCTTGCCCTTGCACCTCTGGTTACCAGCTAGCGTGATGAACTTGGAACTTTGTCGGGACCATACCCGTCCGACCGGCGAAATGATAGGGAAGCCTCTGTCGCAATCGACGGAATGAGCGAGGGTGCCGTGCAGTTCTTCCAATCGGATGGTGTCGAGATCGCTTACCTCGACGAAGGAGCAGGGGATCCGATCCTCCTCATCCATGGCTTCGCCTCCAACACCAACGTGAACTGGGTCGACACCGGCTGGGTGCGGTTCCTGACCTCCAACGGCTTCCGCGTCATCTCGATCGACAACCGGGGACATGGGCAAAGCCAGAAGCTCTACGATGTCGAGGACTACGGCGCACCCCTGATGGCCGAGGACGCCCGCCGGCTCCTCGATCATCTCGGCATTGGGCGTGCAGACGTCATGGGCTACTCGATGGGTGCGCGTATTGCTGCCTTTCTGGCGCTGGCCCATCCCGACCGGGTCAGAAGCTGCATCTTCGGCGGGCTTGGAATCAACATGGTCCGCGGCGTGGCCGGCACCGGCCCCATCGCCCATGCGCTGGAGGCCGATAGCATCGATCAGGTTACGAACCCGACGGCGCGGACATTCCGCGCCTTCGCCGAGCAGACGAAAAGCGACCTGAAGGCGCTCGCAGCGTGCATCAGAGCCTCGCGATCCCCGCTCACGGCGGAAGATGTCGGCCGCATCTCGTGTCCTGTTTTGATCGCCGTCGGCAGCGACGACGTGGTGGGCGGGTCGGCGGAGGCGCTCGCCGACCTCATTCCCGGTGCCGAGGCTCTCGTCATTCAGGGTCGCGATCACATGAAGGCGGTCGGCGATCGGCGCTACAAGGAGGGCGTGCTCGCCTTCCTGAAGCGGCGACGCTGAAGCTCACATTCCGTTTACCTGCCGCGCCGCCATTGCAACTTTTCCGCTGTGCGACGATTTATTTCGTATGCTGTGCCTTTCGCGTATCGGCGCAGTCTGCGCCGCACTCCTCATCGCGTTGCCGGCTGGACCTGCCGCGCGCGCCGACACCAATGTCGACCTCGAGCTCGTGCTCGCTGTCGATGTTTCCCTTTCCATGGATTACGAGGAGCAGCGCCTCCAGAGGGATGGCTACGTTGCGGCTTTGCGGGACCCGCAAGTCCTCTCGGCCATCAGGTCGGGGCTCCACGGAAAGATTGCGCTTACTTACATCGAGTGGGCAGGAGCGTTTTCCCAGGCCACGGTTCTCTCCTGGACCGTCATCGATGGGCAGGAGAGCGCGGAGGAAGTGGCGCAGAAGCTGGAGCAGGCGCCCATCTCCCGGCTCCGCATGACGTCGATCTCGTCGGCCCTTTCCTATGCAGGCCAGCAGCTCGATGCCAGTCCCTATCGCGGCATCCGCCGCGTCATCGACATCTCGGGCGACGGGCCCAACAACTCGGGCGGCCCGGTCAAGCCCGTGCGTGATGGCCTGGTCGAAAACGGGGTCATCATCAACGGGTTGCCGATCATGCTGCGTCCCAGTCAGTCGAGCATTTTCGATATCAGCTATCTCGACCGCTACTACGCCGACTGTGTCATCGGTGGGCCGGGCGCCTTCATGATCCCGATCCGCGACAAATCCGAGTTCGCGACCGCCACGCGGCAGAAGCTCATTCTGGAAATCTCCGGCTACGAGCCGCCGCCTCAGCTGATCCCGGCGCAGTTCACCAGCGACGACGAGGCGACCGACTGCACGATCGGCGAGCAGCTCTGGCGCCGCTACATGGACGGGCAGTACCGGAATTGAAGCGCCTTCCGATGCCATGGATGACGGACGGTCACTTGCTGACCGCCCCGTTCCAACGGCGGCAGGTGTTCAACCTCATCCGGCCCTTCGCGCCGATCTCCCTCCATGGCGAGGTGAGGAAAGTGCCTGCTCCGTCGCTTCCAGCTTCGTCTGAAATTTTCAAGGCCAAGCCTCGCCCAAATCCGCCGCTCTGGCGCCCCGACCACGTCTGATTTGCGCCGCGAAAGCAGCCAACGGCAATGGCAGCTTCCGTCAGCTGCTCATCTGCCGTTAACCCTACCGCACTTAGCTTTCCGCTCATGTTGCGTACCTGCGTCATTGGTGTGCTGCTCGCAGCCGGACTTCTGCTGGTCTGGGGGTGCAGCCGCACGCCTCAATTCATTGCTGAGCCAGAGCCGTGGCGGGCGGAGGAGGAGCGTGCGTGCCTGCTCTCCGGCTACGTGCGGCACTCGCCCTATCTGCAGGCCCGCTCCTCGCTCGGCGGGCCAAGCGTCTGCGGCGCGCTGCAACCGTTCGAGATGTCGGCGGCTGCCGGCGGGCGTGTCAGCTTGCGGCCGGCGGCGATGCTGCGGTGTCCCATGATCACGCCCGTGGACCGCTGGGTCGAAGACACTGTCGATCCCGCTGCCCGCCGCCACTTCGGCATGCCCGTCGTAGAGGTGAGAGTGGCCGCATCCTACGGCTGCCGCCCCATGAACAATCAGTGGGGGGCCAAGCTCTCGGAGCACGGCCACGCTAACGCGCTCGACGTCTCTGCGTTCGTCCTCGCCGATGGACGGACCATCGAGGTGAAATCGGGCTGGTGGGGCAGCCCTCGTGAGCGCGCCTTCCTCCGGGCAGCTCATAACGGCGCCTGCGCCCACTTCACGACCGTGCTCGGTCCCGACTACAACAGCCTCCACCGGGATCATTTTCACCTCGATCTGGCGCGCCGGCGAAATGGCAACGTCTGCAAGTGAGGGCGGGCGCGGATTCGCCTGTTGCCTCGTGGCGTCTGTCAGATCATCTTGGGTTGCGAGCGAAACTGGATGGGGCGAGCCGTGGATCAGGATGCAAAACGCGCGGGCGAGCTGGAAGTCCCGCTGCCGGACCGCACCGATGCACGCATCGTCTTCATCGGGCGCATCCGCACACCTTTCGCGACGCGGGACGACTGCCCGCGGCAGGGCTCACCTGACGGGCCGGTCTGCCGCATCGAGATCGACGAGCCGTATCGTCCAGGGCTCAAGGGGCTCGATCGCTACGAGCGGGTCGAGGTGCTTTACTGGCTCGATCGCGCCCGCCGCGACCTGGTGCAGCAAAGCCCGAAGTCCGACGGGTCGGCAACGGGTGTCTTCGCGCTCCGCTCGCCGCTCCGCCCAAATCCGATCGGGACATCGCTGGTGACCGTGGTCGGCATCGAGCCTGATGCGATCCTGGTCCGCGGCCTCGACTGTATCGACGGCACGCCGCTGATCGACATCAAGCCCGATCGCTGCCTCTATTCGCCGCCCGCAGCAAGCCGCCCTGGCAAGGTTGTCCAAGACGCCTGACCTATGGAGGCGCGACCTCAACTGGCGCAGGCTTTACGCACCAACGGCAGCGTTTTCGTCAGGTCTGGATGTACCACTTCTCCGCTTCCATGATGATCGGCTCGTGGCCGTTCGGGCGCATGAAGCTGTCGACAGCCCACCGTTGGCCGGAATGCTTGTCACGGATCACCGCGAAGTAGTGGGTCCAGCGTAGAAGCGGGGCATCCTTGGCCATGGGACGCAAAACCTCGTGGTGCCGGATGAGCCCGTTCGCCGCGAGTACCGTGAGGTAGCTGGTCGTATTCGTCGCCTCGTCAACGCAATCCATCTGGCCCGGATCGCCACTCCCAAGAAAATCAAGGCTGGCGCGGTCATGCGCCGTACCTGTCTCGGGGCCGACCCGGTTCTCGATCCACGCGATCGCCTTGCGGATCGCGCGGCGCTCAGCCGCTGGACTGGAGCTGCCACCAGCCTTATTCATGACCTCTCTGATTTCAGCGATATCCCTGCGGCTGAACGTGAACCGTGACTTGTGCCGGCAGCCGTGCGCGCTGCATACGGTGACCGTGTTTCCTTCCGGCGCTTCGGTTTCGAACTGAGAATAGTGAGGCGCCGGCGGCCCCGAGCCGCCGTAGCTGCAGCCCGCCAGAAGAGCGGCCAGTGCAATAGTGCAGGCAAGAATGAGAGCCGCTCGCGCGCGCAAGCGGTACGCAATACTGGAAACCGACATGGATACTCGTGGACACTGACCGCCCCCCGCTGGACGGCGAGCATCCCAGCCGTTCTGGGCCCGAGCACGGCTGACTCTAGGCGTTGTTGGAGCAACTTATGGCGCACGTGCGGCACCGGCCGGGGTCGGATCACCTGGGCGCAGCGATTTGTCGAGGTCGGACAACAGTGCCGCCGAAACTTACCGTCAGTTCAGCACACAATGCATTTTACGGAACTATTTCGAGGAATGTTCATTGGTACTGTTGAACCTTGGCGTCGAGGCTGAGACTTCGGTCGAGGCTATCAAGAATAACAGGAAACAGGGCGTAGACATGTGGGCCACATTCCTCAGCGAGCTGCGCGAGATCGCTCTTCTGGTATCGATCGTGGGCAGCCTTCTGGCAGTCAGCGTCGGACTGGCTGCCGCCCTGGCCGTCATCGTCGCCTGACCGATGAACTCGGGCCACTTGCCCGCTCAACGATAGATGCGACTGATCTTGGAGCCTTCCAGCGTCAGGTTATACATCAGGCCCTTGTTGTCGAAGATGAACCCGACGATGGGGCTGCGGATGCGCGTCGTATCGATGGAGGCACCGACGCCGACATTGATCAGGGCGACGGATCCGTCGACCCCAACTTTCCAGCCATCCACCCGCCGGAAGCTCTCCAGCGCCTCGGGCGTCGTGAACACGATGACGACGGAGCGAGCCTGCGCGCCAAGCTGGAAACCGAACGATGCTGAAATGAGATTGTAGTAATCGATGGTCCTGCGGCGCGTGATCAACGCGCCTTCGCCATACTCCCCACCAATTCCGAAGCCGGCCTTGTAAACGGTCGGGAATACCAGAACCGCCGCGGACTTGTTGACCAGCGCGCGTGCTCCCCGGACCTGATAAAAGAGTTCTTCGAGCGTATCCTGGACGGCAGCGTCGATTTCCGCTGCCGAAGCGGCATTCGCGTTCGGAGTCGTGCCGACCACGGCCAGCACTGCCATCAACGAGAGCGCCAGAGCCCTCAGGTGCCGAAAAATCCGCATGTTTTTACCCTTCCGAATGCGAGCTCCCTCAGCCCCGACTCGCCACACAGGGACCGAGATAGCACCTTCCGGCGGCCACATTCTGGCCTGGTTGCATCTTCTGCGTGCACCGTTGTGCATCGGCCACGGTTGCGGCCTGCCGCGCAGATGCCGGGATCGCCATCCGGCGAGCGCCAGCATTCTCGGATCTCAGTCGATCACCAGCTCGCGGCGGACAGAGCGGCAGTCCATCTCGTACTCGAGATCGACGACCGGCGGGCGGCATAGGTGCCACACGAGGCCGTGGGTGGCCGCTCCTCGCCGGACGATCTCGTCGGCGAGGAACGGATAAAGGTCGTGCACGGTGTAGACTTGGGTCGCCGTGACGTCGGCCCAGGTCATGCCGACCGCCCCGAGGCGCCGCTCCATTTCGGCCAGCACGAAACGCGCCTTTTCGGCAAGACCTTCCGGTGAGGTATCGCCGGGCCTCACGACGTGATCCCGGTAATTGGACTGGCCCTCGGGAACCTCGCCGCTGCCGGCGATCACTGCCGTCGGTTTGGGGTTCGGCGCCGGTATTGTGTAGGCGAACGCATAAAGAGACGGCTCGCTAGGCGGTGCGATCTCGGGGCAGACGTTCGACCGCGCGACCGGGTTCTTGCCATCCTTGAAGATTCCCCACTCGGCCAGCGTGCCCACATAGGTCTCGTTGAACGCGCGAAACCCCGCCTCTGTGAAGGGCGCGGGCGATCGCAGCTCGCAGGCGCAGAAGGCGGTGAGCGGGCGGCCGACGGAAGCAAGGTGCCCGGCAATGCGCTTGAAGCCTTCCGCCAGCGGAACGGGTTTCAAGAACCGGGCATGCACGAGCTCGAAGCCGGGCAGGGCGGCAACACCAGCCGAATACTGGAAGACGCCGGGAATGTAGCGATACCCACCTTCGGTGAAATCGACCGTTTCGCTCAATGCGTATCCTCCGTCATGGGCCTGATTTGCGCTTCTCGACCCACTCGAGAAACGTGCCGACGATTCCTTTCGGCATATAGATGATGAAGAACACGAGCAGCGCGCCGTAGATGGCCGAATCGAGCGCGAGCGCACTACTGCCGAGCCAGCTCTTCAGGGCCTCCGAGCCCTGGATCGAGACGCGCAAGGTCTCGGCCAGCATCTGCGTGAAGAAGGCGCCGAATGTCGGGCCGAGCATCACGTATACGCCGCCGGCAATGGCTGCGAACACGATGTTGAGCGACACGCCAAGTCCGGCGATCGTGTCCGGCCCGATGTACATCTGATACTGGCCGAACATCGCCCCGCCGAACGCGCACATCGCCGACGACAGCGCCGTGATCTTGAGCTTTTCCCGCGTCACGTCGATGCCGACGGACGAGGCCGCGTCCTCGTCCTGGCTGGCGGCTTCGAGTGCGTAGCGGTCCATGCTGCGGTCGACCCGATGCCAGATGTAAAGGCCGATCACCCAGATCGCGAGCGCGATGAAATATGCAAGCGTTCGGTCGGGCTCGAACTGCACGGCGTAAAGCGAAATGCCGTTCCCGTAGCGTTGCGGCTGCGTGCCGAGTGAGCCGCCCGTCAGATCGCGCAGCCCGATGATGCACAGCCGCACGAACTCGGCGAGCGCCAGCGTCAGCAAGGCGAAGTAGTGGCCGGTGATCCGCTGCCGAAAGCACGGATAGCCGACGATCAGCCCGAGTGCGGCTGCGAGCAGGACGGCCAGCGGGATTCCGATGAGCGGCGTCAGGCCGGCGTAGTTCCATAAGAGGACGGTCACGTAGGCGCCGACGCCGGTAAAAGCGCCGTGGCCCAGCGAGGTCAGTCCGAACCGGCCCATCAGCGACCAGCCGGTGTAAATGAACGCCCACAGCAGGACCTGGATGGCAAGGTGCAGGTAGTATTTCTCAGACGACGGGAACAGCGCGGTGACGACGAACGGCAGAGCGATCAGCCCTGCGAGCCCGATCGCATATCCCGGATGGAAGCGAGGCTTCGTCATGCCTTGCTCCCGAACAGGCCACGCGGGCGCAGGAACATCATGACCATGAAGAACAGGAAGGCGATGGCGTAGCCCCATTCGGTCGCGAAGCAGGAGCCGCCGAT
>DASVDU010000305.1:0-15853 GCA_036380915.1 Hyphomicrobiaceae bacterium
GACCGGGCGGTTGGAGTGCTTGAAGCCGAGCCAGACCGCCGAGCTGATATCTGCCATTGCTGAGACGTCCGCCACCTCTGCCGGCGGCGGCGAAGCGACCGAGCGCCTGCTTTTGCTGGAGCGCAAGAGCGGCAAACGTCCCTTTCTCGCCGAGGTCGCGCCCCTGCGCGATATCACCGGCGAGCTGGAACGCGGCTTCGCCGGCGCGGTGGTGTTCCTGATCGATCCTGAGAACGCGAAGGCCATTTCGACGGAGCGCCTGTCGCGGTACTTTGGGCTCTCGCAAGCGGAAAGTGAGGTCGCGCGCGCCATGGTCGATGGGCTTTCGACTGGCGAAATAGCCGATCTGCGCGGTACCAAGGTCGAGACGGTGCGTTCGCAGTTCAAATCCATCTACTCCAAGACGGGAATCCGCCGCCGGGCCGATCTCGTCCGTCTCGCGGTCAGCGTGGATCCTCCGATCGTACGCAGCGCCAATGCAACGGAAGGAGCATCAGCGTGAGCAGCGGCTCAGGCTGCAGGGTCGAGCGCCAGGGCGCCGTTCTGTGGATCACCATCGACCGCCCGCAGGTGCTCAATGCGTTGGATGCCGCAACGCATGCCGCACTTGCGGATGCCTTCGACACCTACGCGGCTGACCCGGAGCTGCGCGTCGCCGTACTGACCGGGGCGGGTGAGCGCGCATTTTGCGTGGGCAGCGATCTCAAGCAGCGTGCGATGACCAATCGCGACCATCATCCGCCGACCGGATTTGGCGGGCTGACGCACCGCTTCGATCTCTTCAAACCCGTCATATGCGCGGTGAACGGACTTGCGCTTGGTGGCGGGGTCGAATTGATGCTGGCCTGCGACCTCGTGATCGCTGCGGATCACGCGGAGTTCGCCCTGCCGGAGCCGCGTGTCGGGCTGACTGCCTTGGGCGGAGGCGGGCTGCAGCGATTGGCGCGCCAGCTCCCGCTGAAGCAGGCCATGTGGCTCGCATTGACTGGCCGGCGCATCAACGCCCATGAGGCGAGGGAAATGGGTCTCGTCAATGAGGTGGTGCCGCAGGCCGACCTCAAGGCCCGCGCCATGGCGCTCAGCGGCGAGCTTCTGGATATGGCGCCGCTGGCGCTGGAAGCCTCCAAGCAGGTGATGCTGCAAAGCCTGGCCTGCCCGGATCTTGCCACTGCGATGAACGCGGAATATCCCGCAGCCAAGCGCATGTTGGCGAGTGAAGATGCCGTCGAGGGGCAAGGTGCGTTCATGGAGAAGAGGAAGCCGGTCTGGAAAGGGCGGTAGGCTGCCCTTCACTCGTTCTTCACCCATTTCAAGATGTGCGTGCCAACGGCAACCAGCACGCCGTCCTGGTTCTTGATGCTGATGTCAGCCGTCGTGCGTTGGCGCTCGAGATCGATGCTGCTGATGCGGTAATCCACGGTGACGGTATCGCCAAAGTAGACGGGAGCCAGGAAACGGACGCGGTCATATCCGAGCGACATCGGCGTGGCATCCGCCGTATCGCGGACGTGAGCAATGGCAAGCGTCGAGGCTGTCGACATGAAGCCGACCATCAGCGCGCCGTGCGCTTGAAGCCGCCCGAACTTCGATTTCTCCATGTAGGACTTGTTGACGTGGTTCGGCGATAGATCGCCGGTTATGCCAGCAAAAAGGTATACGTCCGTTTCCCCGACCGTTTTGGAGAATGTCGCTCCATCGCCGACCTTGACGTAAAACTCGCTCATCTCGAAGATCTCCCATTTGCGTTTCCACCCCGATGCGTCAGGGCGCGAACGCTGTCGTAGCGAAAGCCCGCCAGGAACGAAAGGCAGCAAGAGAATGCGCGAAACCCTCACTGGACAGGTGGCCATCGTAACCGGTGCAGCGCGCGGCATCGGCCTCGGCATCGCCGAGCGGCTCGCGGCCGAGGGCGCAAAGGTGGTGATCTGGGATCGCGATCTTGCGCCGCTCGAGAGGTCGCGAAAGTCGTTCTCGCCGGCCGCTGCCGAAATCGTCGACGTGGCGGATTACGCATCGGTCGAGCGCGCTTTCGACGCGGCTGTTCGGTCCTTCGGGAAAGTCGACATCCTGGTCAACAATGCCGGCGTCAACGGGCCTGTCGCACCGACCTGGGACTATCCCCTCGAAGAGTGGGACCGGGTCGTGGCGATCGACATGACCGCCGTTTTTTATTGCTGTCGCGTCGCGGCCCGGCACATGCGCGAGCGGCGCCAGGGGCGCATCATCACGGTCGCCTCGATCGCGGGCAAGGAGGGAATGCCCTACATTCCGGCCTATTCCGCTGCGAAAGCCGGGGTCATCGGCTTCTCCAAAGCACTGGCAAGGGAATTGTGCGACGTCGGCGTTACCGTCAACTGCATCGCGCCGGCCATCACCGAGACGGAGCTCATGCGCGAGATGACCCCGGAGCATATCGAGCGCGCACGCGCCAAAATCCCGATGGGGCGCTTCGTGAAGATCGAGGAAATCGCCGCCATGTGCGCGTTCATCGCGAGTCCCGACTGCAGCTTCACGACTGGCTTCGTATTCGACGTGACGGGCGGCCGGGCGACGTACTGAGCCCGCCCTCGTCAGCCCCCCGGAAACAGCGAAAATGCTTGCTTATCGACCTTAAACGGCCAATGACTTGGGATGCGCCGCATCACGATGGGGGGTCAAATGCTCGACGCAGGGCTTTTGTCGATAAACCAGGCTACGCTGATGCAATGCTCCTTCGAGGAGAGCATTGCGGTGCTGGCACGGCATGGAGTTCGCGCGACCAGCATCTGGCGGGACAAGCTCCGCGAATATGGCTTGTCGAAGGCCCAGCAGCTCCTCAAAAGCGAAGGTCTTGCCGTATCCGGATTCTGCTCTGGCGGCCTGATCACCTCGCCGGATGCCCGCGAGGCGGCCGAGGCGATGGACGAAGTGCGGCGCGCGATCGACGAGACGGCGGCGGTCGAGGCGCGCTGCCTCGTGTTCGTGGCGGGCGGGGTCGATCCGCGCGACAAGGACATCAAGGCGACACGGGCGCGGGTCCTCGACCGGATCGCCGAGCTCGTTCCGTACGCGAGAGCGGCGAATGTGACGATCGCGCTGGAGCCGCTGCACCCGATGACGTGCGCGACGCGCTCGGTACTGACCACCGTCGGGCTGGCCAACGACTGGTGTGATGTGCTTAACGCGGAGGATGTCGTCGGCATCGCGGTCGACACGTACGCCGTGTGGTGGGATCCGAATCTCGAAGCTGAGATCGCCCGCGCGGGTAAGCGCATCTGTGCGTTCCATATCAACGACTGGCTGCCCGATACCCAGGATCTGCGGCTCGATCGCGGTATGATGGGCGATGGGCTGATCGATATTCCCCGCATTCGCCGCATGGTCGAGGAGGCGGGCTACAAAGGGCATTGCGAGGTCGAGATCTTTTCGGCGCGAAACTGGTGGAAGCGCGATCCCGATGAGGTCGTTCGCACGATCCTCGAGCGCTGTCAGACGGCGGTCTGACGCACGGCATCGGCGATCGCTGGTGTCCTAACCCTTCGCCCGGCCGTTCGGGCCGATTCCAGATCAAGCCCGGCGCAGGCTCTCTGCCCATGGGGAGAGGTGAAGGGAGGGCCTGTTGCAGCCGTTTTCGCCCAATTCGGGAACGCTACATTCTTCAGGATCTCGGAATATCGCGCGCAAGCAGCTCGCGCAGCTCTGGCGTTACCTCCGGACGGATGCCGAACCAAAGCTCGAATCCCGTCCCGGCCTGATAAAGCAGCATGTCGAGGCCATTGGCCGTCTTCAAGCCAAGCCGGCGCGCCTGCGCGAGCAACTTCGTTTCGAGCGGAACGTAATTGATATCTGCAACGACGCCGCCCGGCGCCATCCTCGAGAGATCGACGTCGAGGTCTGCGTTACCCTTGAGGCCGAGAGAGGTGGCGTTGGCGGCGAGAGTTGCGCCTTCGAGCACCTTGTTCCGGTCCTCCCAGTGCTCGGGGATGACGCGATCCCCATAGCGCTCGGCCATATCGACAGCTCGACTGTACGTGCGATTGACGACATGAATGCGCGTGACGCCCCGCTCGAGGAGGCCCCAGACGACCGCGCGGCCAGCTCCGCCCGCGCCGATCACCACGGCATGGCCGCCGGACTGGTCCCAGCCTGGGGCGCCGGCGTCGAGCGCGCCGATGAAGCCTTCCACGTCCGTATTGGTCGAGCGCAGCACGCCGTTATCGTACCAGAGCGTATTTGAGGCGCCGACGGCGCGGGCGCGCTCGTCGGGTTCCGTCAGCCTGAACGCGGCCTCCTTGTGCGGCAACGTGATGTTGGCGCCGACGTAGCCATGGCCGCGCAGATTGCCGATGAAGTCGGGGAAATCCTCAGGCGGCACTTCCTCGATGCGGTAGTCCCCGTCGATACCGTAATGCTTCAGCCACCAGCCGTGCATTTTGGGCGAGCGCGAGTGCTTTGCCGGCCAGCCGATGACACAGGCGGCTCTGGTCGCGTTCATGATGTCAACTCCTCTCGCGCTTCAGGAGATCGGCCACGCGGACCGGCTGCCCGCTCTCGGCGGAGATGCTGATGGCGAGCGTTGCCGCCAACGTGCGGGTCCCATCGGCACCGCTCAGCACGGGTTCGGATCGACCACAGATGACGTCCACGAAATTGCGCATTTGCTCCACGTAAGGATCCGCCGGCCTCACAGGAATGCGTTCCATTTTCAGCGGCAGTCCCCAATTCTCCCGCCCTTCCTCATGCCATCTCAATTCGAGTGAAGGCACGGTGAGGGAGCCGCGCGTGCCGGAGATGAGATAGCAGTTTTCAGGCTCGTTCGGATAGAACGGGTTCTCGCGTGATGTCCACTCCCAGCTCCAGGGCGCCGATGCACTGTCGGAGATGAGCAGCGTGCCGAGGGCCCCGCTGGCAAAGGTGAGCACGGCCGCGGCCGTGTCTTCGACGGGAAGCTCACGAGCCGTCCGGGCGGTTTTTGCCTGGACGGTTTCGATTTCGCCGCAGAGCATTCGCAGGCAATCGATGTCGTGGATGCCGTTGATCAACACAGGTCCGCCGCCCGGCTGCCCACGCCAGCTCACGTTGAAGTAGTCCTTTGGTTTATGGCTGAGCCACAGACCGGCAACGGCAAGGACCTTGCCGATTCCGCCGGAGCGGATCACTTCGGCTGCCTTTTGCATAATGGGATTATGGCGGCGGTGGTGGCCGACGAGAACAGGCACGCGCGCCCTTTCAGCGGCCTCGACGAGGTCCAGCGCGGCTGCAATGGAGTCTGCGATCGGTTTCTCGACCAGCACCGGAATCTTGCGCTCGACGCATGCAAGGCCAACGCTCGCATGGAGCTGATTGGGCGTCGCAATAATGACGCCGTCCGGCTTCTCGCGATCCAGGAGGATGTCGTGGCTCGTAAAGTGCGGCACTCCGAGCTCGCCCGCGAGCTGCGCGGCCGCAGGCGCCGGGTCGGCGATGGCAGCCAATACGTGCCGATCGGGATCGTTCTTCAGCACCTCGATGTGCCGCCTCCCGATCATACCCGAGCCGATGACGGCGATGCGCACCGGAGCCATAGGGGTCCCTCAGGGATTGAAATGGGCTGGGTTGATGAGAGCGGGGTCGCGAGGCACCTGCGGTGCGAACTCCAGGCGTTCGAGCACGTCGCGACGCACGTCGATGCCTGGTGCCACCTCCGTCAGGACGAGCCCATCGTCGGAGAGCCGGAATACGGCTCGCTCTGTGACATAGACGACCTCTTGACCGCGTCGGCGCGAGATGGCGCCTGAAAATGTGATCTGCTCGACCTGCTTGACCAGCTTGCAGACATCGCCATTGCGCGCGATGCGCAGCCTCCCGCCGCCGAGCTCCAGCTCTGTTCCTTTGGTGTCGAATGTTCCGCAGAACACCACCTTGCGGGCATTTTGCGCGATGTCTATGAAGCCGCCTGGACCGACAGTGGTGCCGGCGAGCTTCGAAACGTTGACGTTTCCTGACGCGTCGATCTCGCCGAAGCCGAGGAATGCAATGTCGAGGCCACCACCGGAGTAGAAGTCGAACTGCGAAGGCCCGTCGATCATGGCCGTTGCATT
The DNA here is from genome assembly GCA_036380915.1 of Hyphomicrobiaceae bacterium. Taxonomy (GTDB): domain Bacteria; phylum Pseudomonadota; class Alphaproteobacteria; order Rhizobiales; family Hyphomicrobiaceae; genus ZC4RG25. Next base: position 6,060 of record DASVDU010000305.1, read on the forward strand.
GCGCGCAAAGCCGAACAGCGTGCCGTCGAGCAATGCGCCACCATAGGTTCCGTGCTCGATGGTCTGATAGTAGCGGTCGAGATGGCCACGCGCGGCCACCAGCTTGGCGACGCCGTCCGGGATGCCGAAGCCATAGTTCAGAACGGCACCGTCATATAGTTCATCCGCAGCGCGACGGGCGATCACCTGGCGCACGCTGAACGGCGGCTCGGGAGCGGGCGGCAGCGGACCCTTGATCTCGCCTGAGAGCGTCGGGTCGTGGACAACATCGTAGGTGATGGACTGGGTCGGATCGACCACGACCGCATCGACGATGGCCCCTGGTACGCGCACCGAGCGGGCCGGCAGAACGCCGACGTCGACGGCGGTGCGCACCTGTGCGATGACCTTGCCGCCGGAATTGTGAGCCGCGAGCGCGGCCGCGTAGATGTCGAGGTTCGCCGCCTCCTGGTCGAGGCTGATGTTGCCGTGCGCGTCGGCGAAAGACCCGCGGATGACGGCGATATTCACAGGAAAGGTCCGGTAGCGCAGCAATTCGCGGCCATCGATCTCGACGACTTCGACGAGGTCGTCCTTGGCGCGACTGTTCATCCGCCCGCCCTCGATGCGCGGGTCGACGAAGGTGCCGAGGCCCACGTGCGTGAAGAGCCCCGGCCGTCCGGCGCCGATCTCGCGAAAGAGCTGCATGGTCACCCCGCCCGGCAGGACGTAGGCTTCGATCTTGTTCTCTCGAGCCAGGGCCTGCATGCGCGGTGACCAGACCCAGTGGCCGCCGATGACGCGCTTCAGCATGCCCTCGTGCGCAAAACAATTCATGCCGCGCGTCTTGCGATCGCCGATCCCGAGGGCGTGAACGACGGTGAGGTCGCGTGGATGTCCGGTTTCGAGAAATCGTTTCTCGACGGCAGCGAACAGGCATGAGGCTTCGACAAGTCCACCACCGCCGCCGACGAGTGCGACGGTGTCGCCGTCCTTGATCAGGCCGACCGCCGTCGCAGCATCGGTGAATTTGTTGAAAGCCATTCGACTGCTCGCCCTACTCGATGACGTCTGCGAAGCGCCCCGCTCCGTGTTTCAGCATGCTGCGTGCGATCACCATGCGATGAATTTCGGAAGTGCCGTCGAAAATACGGAAAATGCGCGCGTCGCGGTAAAGCCGCTCGATGGGCATGTCCTTGCAATAGCCCATCCCGCCGAACACCTGCACGGCGCGGTCGGCAACACGGCCCAGCGTTTCGGACGCATAGGCCTTCACCATCGAAATGCGCTCGCGGGGGTCGCGGCCTTCGTCGATCTCCGAGGCGGCGTGGAGCACCATGAGGCGCGCAGCGTTGATCTCCATGGCGCTGTCGGCGAGCATCTGCTGGACCATCTGGAACTCGCCGATCGATTTCCCGAACTGCCGGCGCTCGCGCGCGTAATCGGTCATCATGCGCAGCAGGCGTGTCGCCTTGCCGACGCAGCGCGCGCCGATATGGGCAAGACGAATCCTGCCAAGTGTTTCCAGCGCGAGCTTGAGCCCTTCTCCCTCACCGCCGAGCAGATGCTCCGGTCCGAGCTCGACGTCTTCAAAAAACATCTCGACGTGGCTGGTGCCGCCGAGCCCCATCATCGGCTGGTCACGGCCGATGGTGAAGCCCGGCATTCCCTTGTCCACGAGGAACAGAGAGATGCCGCGCGCCCCTGCTGCAGGATCGGTGACGGCGGAAACAACGAAAAAATCCGAGTAGAGCCCGTCGCTGATGAAGTGCTTGTGGCCGTTGAGGACCCAGCCGTTGCCGCGGCGAACGGCGCTGGTTTTGATGCCGGCCGCATCCGAGCCGGCCTCCGGCTCCGTGAATGCGACGGAGAATGTGCGCTCACCGCGGACGGCCGGTTTGAGCCAGCGTTCCCGTTGTGCTTCCGTGGCGACCAGCAGCACCTCGTAGACATTGCCGAAAGCACGGCGCACCAGAATGTCCGTGGTGTGCCCGAATTGCTCCTCGGCGAGGCAGGTATCGACGGCCGACAAGCCGCCGCCGCCGTATTCCGCCGGGATGTTCACGGCATAAAGCCCGAGCGCGCGGGACTTCTCGAAAATTGCACGCGCGATTGCGGGATCGAGCTGCCGCTTTGCCTCGACCTCCTCCTCGAGCGGCACCAGCTCGTCGTAGACGAAACGGCGCGCCGTTTCGATCAGCATGCGCTGCTCGTCACTCAACGCGAAGTCCATGGGGGATCTGTCTCCTGCTTCAGTACACGCCGGACGTTGCGCCGCCGTCGACCGCGATACTGGTCCCCTGGATGTGGCGCGCCCGCTCGCTTGCAAGGAAGACGGCGAGCTCGGCAACATCCTCGGGCGTGCCGAGGCGGCGCAGGCCATTCTTGGCCATCGCGCGTGCCCGTACTTCATCCGGCGTGGTTTTCAAGGCTACGGCGCGCTGTTGGAAGAGCTGTTCGACCCGCTCCGTCTCGGTGAGCCCGGGCAGGATGGCATTGACGTTCACGCCGTCGCGCATACCGATGCCGGACAGCCCCTTGCTGAAGTTGGCGAAGGCCGCGTTGACGGCGCCGCCGACCAGGAACTCAGGGTCCGGGATGCGCGCTGCGCCACCGATGATGTTGACGACGAAGCCCTGGGACCGCTTCAGCATCGGCCAGAACAGCCGGCTCAGCCGAACCGCGGCGAAGAACTTCAGGGCGAAGCCGTCGTGCCAGTCTTCGTCAGGCTGCTCGAGAAACGCGCCCGCCTTGGTTGCACCCGCCGAGTTGACCAGCACATCGCAACGCCCGAGCTCTGCTTGGACCTTATTGTAAACGGCTTCGCACCCCTGCTGCTCGCGCAGGTCGGCAGCGACGGTGATGGGCCGTTTCGCGCCCCTCTCAGCGATCGCCTCGGCAGCCTTGTCGAGGTTCGCCGCGGAGGAGGCCGCGAGCACCACCTGTGCACCGCGATCTGCGAATGCGGCACCTATGGCACGACCGATGCCGCGGCTGCCACCGGTGACAACCACGACCTTGCCTTCAAATTCACGTGACATCGATTGACCCTCAGCCGTTCAGGTATTGCGACTCCAGCCCCTTCACGAGAGCCACCATGGCGTCGATCGTGGGGGTCGGCACGCCGTGCGCGCGGCCGAGGCGCGCGACGGCGCCGTGGATCGTATCAATTTCCGTGCGCCGTTTGCGTACAATATCCTCGCGCATCGAGGACTTGGCGGCCCCGGTGCCCCCGCCGGTCGTGTCGACGAGCCTCATCAGGATCTCCCGCGCCTCGCCGGTGTCGAGCTTGTATCCCTCCGCCGCCGCAACCGCGGCCGCCTCGTCGACCGAGCGGAAGACGACCTCGCGAAGCTCAGGAACGGCCATGATCTCGCATGAGCGCAGGTCGGTCACGGCGGAAATGGCGCCAAGGGCGACGTTGCCGAGAAGCTTCTTCCACTTTTCGCGTTTGATATCGGCGCTGGCCGAGGTGGGCAGGCCGTGTCGCGTGAATGTGTTAGCGATAGAGATGGCGCGATCAGACAATCTGCCCTGCAGCTCGCCGATATAGGTCGGCAGGTTGCCAAAGTTCCGCACAACACCGGGTGCCTCGACGAGACCGGCCTGTGCCGTCAGACCGCCGAGCACGTTTTCCGCACCCAGGATGGCACCCAGGACGTCCTCGTTGCCGAGCCCGTTCTGGAAGCTGATCGCCACCGCACCGCGGCCGAACAGATGCTTGACACTCTTCGCGGCCGCCTCGTTGGCGAAGGATTTGCATTGGAACAGCACCACGTCGGCCTCGGTGAGCGACGCAGCGTCCGTCGTAGCCTTCACCGGGATCGTCCGGTCCCCGCCGACGCCGACGATGCGCAGACCTCGGTCGTTGATCGCCGCGACGTGCTCGGCCCAGGGGTCGAGCAACGTCACCTTGAGCCCATGCTCCGCAAGCAGCCCGCCGAACAGGCCGCCCATGGCACCGGCACCAGCGACCACGATCTGGGGCTGCTCGAATGGCATTCTGTTCTCTCTCCGTGATGTCTGCTTTGCCGCCTGTAGGGCTCAGGATGCCCGCAGGAATTCGCGTACTTCGGCGTCGCCCATCTCTTTGCCGAGGTAGGCCTCTATGACGCGGTGGTCTTCCTTGATGGCTGCCGGCGGCCCTTCGGCGATCTTCTCGCCGTGATCGAGCACGGTGATCGTCTCGCAGGATTCCATGACGACTTTCAAAATGTGCTCGATGATGATGACGGTCAGCCCGTAGCGGCTCTTGAGCGCCAGCACCGTCTCGAGAAGCTTGTCGACGTTGACCGGCGACAGGCCGGCAGCAGGCTCGTCGAGCATCAGCAATTTCGGCCGCATGGCGATGGCGCGGCCCAGGGCGAGCAAACGGCGCTGTCCGATCGACATCTCCGCAGCCGGCATGTCGGCGTAATCGGCAAGACCGATGAAGGAGAGCAGCTCCATCATCTCTTCCCGCACGCGCCTCTCCTCGGCCTGCACCCGGCGCGTACCGAGGATCGCGGAGGTGATGGCGTAGCGGATGTGCGCGTGATGACCGATGAGCAGGTTCTCCAGCACCGTCATGCCGCCGAAAATGCGCAGGAGCTGGAATGTTCGCGCAATACCGAGCCGCGCAATCACGTGCGGCTCTTCGTTGGTGATGTCCCGCCCGTCGAAGACGACTTTGCTGCCGGGATCGGACCGGTAAACACCCGAAATGAGATTGAACAGCGTGCTTTTGCCGGAGCCGTTCGGGCCAATGATGCCGCGCACCTCGCCTTCGCGGATCGCGAGATCGAGGTTGTTGACCGCGACAAGGCCACCGAAGCTCTTGGTCAGGCTTTTCGTCTCAAGCAGCATGCGTCTTCACCTGCCGGATGGCGTTGAAGCGCCGCCGCACGAGATACTGGTCGATCAGCCCGCCGATCCCCTTGGGCATGTAGAGCACGGTCAGCACGATCACGCCGCCGAACATCAGCATCTGGTACTGATAGTAGTCGCGCGTGAAGTCGTGGATGATGGTGACGAGGATCGCGCCGACGACCCCGCCCCAAATGTGGCCGATACCGCCGAAAACGATCATCAACAGCACGGTCACCATCTCCATGATCGTGTAATTGTTCGGATGGATGAAGCCCGGCGTCATGTGTGCCAGCAGGCTGCCCGCGCATCCCGCGTAAAGCGCGCTGATGACGAATGCGATGACCTTGTACTTGCGGACATCGATGCCGGTGGCCGCCGCCGCAAGCGGATCTTCGCGCAGGGCCTTGAAGGCACGCCCGATGTCCGAACGCAAAATGCTGAATGAGAAATACATGCCGATAAGGGCGAGGGGCATCACGATGTAGAAGTAGGACGCATGCGTATTGAGCGCATGTCCGAAGAAATAGGGCGGGGGAATGTTCTCGTACCCGATGGCTGCACCGAGATAATCGGTGGCAGAAATGAAAATGCGCACCGACTCTGCGAGCCCGAGCGTTGCAAGCGCCAGATAGGCACCCTCGAGCCGAAACGAGGGAATGCCCACGATGGCCCCCGCCAGTCCCGCAATGAGGATGGCCGATGGGAACGCGAGCCAGAACGGCAGGCCGAATTTCGTCGAGAGCACGGCCGAGCTGTACGCTCCGATGGCGGCAATGGCGATGTGGCCGACCGTGACCTGGCCGGCAAACCCCTTCACGATGTTCAGCCCAACGGCAAGGATGATGTTTATGCAGATGACGTTGACAATGTACTGCTGGTAGGAGTTGGGCATCAGCAAAGGTAAAGGCAGGAGTACGACGAACCCGATGATCCAGGGGACGATCGGGTGCATCGCGCCTAGTCGGCTGAATACCGACGGACGCACCACGGACGGCTCCGCAATATTTTCGACGCTCAAATCGGAAGCCTCCCCTTCTCATCCGTCATGCCGGAACCCTGCCGAACGCACCATACGTGCACCTCACCCTCTGTCATCCCGGGGTTTTGCCCCGAAACAACCCATTCAATTCAAACGGCGGAACCCCGGCTTTCGCTTTCGTTCTCCCCCTAGTCCGCGGCCAGGGATCCCGGCGACGCGCGCCGGGATGCCGTTGCAGGTTTATGGCCGAAGATGGCGTACAGTGGCCCTTCCGGGATGATGAGCCCGTGGCTCATCATGCCGACCTCTACTTCTTCTCGAGCCCGAAATCCGGATCGAACGACACCCGGGCAAGGACGCGCATGTCGTAATCCTTTCCGCCCTTCGTGTATTCGACCAGGATGCCCGTGCGATTGCCGTCGCGGCATTGCGGCGTCGGATCGGCGCAGAAATTGATCGGGCCCGAGGCCAGGCCATGGTAATCCTTGATCGACGCCAGAGCATCCCTGATCGCACGGCGATCCTCGGCGAGCGACTCCTCCGTGAGCTTCAGGTTCGCCCTGCTCAGTGCCAGCTTGACGAGCTGCGCGGTCTCGTAAGCCTGGCTGAAGTCGTGGTCCGGGCAGCGGACCTTGTACTTCTCCTGGACCATCTTCACGAACTCCTGCGCGATGGGCCGCTCATCCTTGCAGGAGAAAGCTGCAGCAAAGGTAAGGCCCTTCGCGGCCTCGCCCGCGAGCTCGGGCACAGGCGCATTCGACGCTGCGGAGGCAGCAACGCGGCGCACCCGCGAGGGTATCCCGACCTCGTAGGACTGCTGCGTGATGCGGGCGATGGCCTCGAGCTGGCCGCCGATCGCCAACACATCCGGATTGAGGGACTTGATCTTGAGCAGGTGAGAGCGGAAATCGAGATCCGTCTCCTGCATCTGCGCCTCATACACCGGCTCGACCTGGTAGGTCCGGCGCATGAAGTTCATGTAATCCTTGGCAAAACCGATGCCGGCGCCGTCCGTCGTGTAGAGGTAGGCGACCTTCTTGCCGACGTTCTCAGAAAGATACTTTGCGTGCACGGACGCGTAAAAGCGCTCGGCAACGGCCGTGCGAAACACCCAGGCGCTGCCCTTCTGGGTGATGCTGGAGTTGGTGGAGTGCGGGACGATCTGCGGCACTTCCTCCTTGGCCGTGATGTCGACCATCGGCAAGGACACGGAGCTGCAGGTCGAGCCGATGACGAGGTGAACCTTGTGCTGGTGTATGAAGCGATTGACGTTGGCTATGCCCTTGTCCGGCTTGCACTCGTCGTCGAGCAGGATCACCTCGACCTTCTTGCCGTTGATCCCGCCACTGGCGTTCACGGCCTCCAGCTCATCCTTCGTCATCTGGCCGTACTTGAGGCCGTTCTCGACAACCATCCGGAGCGTAATGCCGATCCGGATATTGTCCTCGGCCAGCGCCGGAACCGCCGCCACGCCCAACGCGAGCGCCGCAAGGGGCACCGCATGCCTCATCGCCTTGAACATCGCTTCCTCCCTGGCCGGTTTTGGAACCATGCCAATTCTTTGCCGATTGCGAATGGGCTTTACCTAGCCGCACCATTCCCCTCTAATTAGCAGACTTTACGCCCGGATAGGCAAGAGGAAACAAGATGCTGCGTGTCGAAGGCGTCGTTGGCGGATATGGCAGTGTACAGATCCTCAATGGCGCGACGTTGAAGGTCGACGAGGGTCGGATCGTTGCCTTGCTCGGCGGTAACGGCACCGGCAAATCGACCCTGCTGAAGTGCATCTCCGGGCTGATCAAACCCTGGGCCGGGACTATCAGTTTCGACGGAGAGAGGATCGACGGCCTCAGGCCGGACCTCATCGTTCGGCGCGGTCTCGTACAAGTGACGCAGGGAAAGGAGGCCTATCCGGCCATGACGGTCGAGGAGAACCTGCGTCTCGGTGCCTTCGTGGTTCGGAACAGGGCCAAGATTTCAAGAGCCCTCGAACGCGTCTACACGTATTTTCCGATCCTGAAGGAAAAGCGCCGGCAGCTTTCCGGCACGCTTTCCGGGGGGCAGCTCCAAATGCTCTGCATCGGGCGCGGGCTCATGTCCGAGCCGAAGATGATCATGCTGGACGAGCCGAGCGCCGCTCTTGCCCCGCAGGTCGTTCTCGACATCTTCCGCACCATCTCGCGCATCGCGCGGGACGGCATGACGGTGCTGATGGTGGAGCAGAACGTGCGCATGGCGCTGCTGCTCGCGAGTTATGGCTACGTGATCAAGGATGGCGTCATTCACATCGAGGGGCCGGCCGAGTCGCTCATCCATGACGACAATGTACGGCTGTCCTACCTCGGCGGCACGGTGGCGAGCCAGGATGCTACGCTCAGCATGAACTAGCGTGTCCGACTGCCAGCGCGCGCAGGGACGGACTTCGGAGCCAAATGAACACTAGAGGATCGAGTTGCTTGCGTGATTGAGATCGAGAAATTCGCTCACGGCCGGACCAGCACAGGCGGAATTTCTTGATTATCACACTGAGAACAAAAAGTCCTTTTGGGAGGACGCGTGACCTACTTCATCGATCTCGTGATCGTCGGGCTGTCCATCGGCATGATCTATGCCCTCGTGGCGATCGGCATTTCCCTGATCTATTCCGGGCTCGATATTCTCCATTTCGCCCACGGCGAGATTTATATGCTGGGCGCGTTCATCGGGCTCATGGTGTTCCACAATCTGGGCCTCGACTACACGATGACGCTTATCGTGGCGATGATCCTGACCGGCCTCGTCGGGGTCGTCATCGAGCGGCTGTTCTATCGCCGACTGACGGAGGCTGGCGGTGGCTACACCGTCGCTGGCATGGGCATGATCATCTCCGGGTTCGGCATGTCCATCGTGCTGCAGAATGTGGCGTTTCTCATCTGGGGACCGAAGGCGGTCCCATTCCCGGTGCCGTTCGGCATGCCAGTCGAGTTCGGCGACCTGTCGCTGCCGCCCTCCTACATCTGGATCGTATCGATCGGACTCGTGCTGATGATCGGTCTGCACGTGTTCATGAAATACACTCGCCTCGGCCTGGCGGTACGCGCCGTCGCCCACAACAAGGACATCGCCTACCTGATGGGCATCAACGTGCCGCTGATGATCTCGGTGATCTTCGGCATTGGTTGCGCGCTTGGCGCTGCGGCGGGGGTGCTCGTCGGCCCGATCAATTACGTCCAGATCCTCATGGGCCTCGGCGTCATCATCAAAGCGTTCGCAGCCGCCGTCGTGGGCGGCTTCGGCAGCTTGCCTGGCGCCGTGCTTGGCGGTCTGCTGGTAGGCGTCACCGAGAGCCTTGGAGCCGGATATGTCTCGGGCAACTACAAGGACATCTACGCGTTCCTGCTGCTCATCCTGGTTCTGATGATCAAGCCGTCGGGGATTCTAGGCGTCGAAGCGAAGGTCAAGGCCTGAATCAAGAACACCGATCATGTGTTCCCGCTTGCGTCGCTCCCAAACGTCTCCCGCCCGGATGGGTTTGTCAGGCCCGCCCCGGAGAGCCCAGCACGCTCATTAAGGTGAGGGCAGATGCTCACGCTCCGAACTGGACGATCTGTCGTACGGCCTGACCTTCGCGGAGGCGGTCGAAGCCTGCGTTGATGTCGTCGAGCGGCAGTCGATGCGTCAGCAGGCGATCGATGGGCAGACGACCGCGCCTGAACAGCCCGAGATAGCGGGGCAGATCGCGCGACGGCACGGAGGTGCCGATGTAGCTCCCTTTGATCGTGCGCTCCTCTGCAACGAGGCTGACCGCCGGGATCGACAGCATGGCGCTCGGCGGCGGCAATCCCGCCGTCACCGTCGTGCCGCCGCGGCGCGTGATGCGGTAGGCGAGCGTCAGCGCCTGAACGGAGCCTGCCAGCTCCGCAGCCACGTCAACACCGCCCTTCGTTGCCTCGCGGATGCTGTCTGCCACGTCAGAATCCGCGGCATTGAAAACGTCAGTGGCACCGAG
>DASVDU010000306.1:0-6278 GCA_036380915.1 Hyphomicrobiaceae bacterium
CCCTCACCTGTCCCACTTCCCCTCGTCCAGCCCCAGGAGCTCCCAGGTCCGCCGCATATGGTCCGGCAGCGGAGCGGTCACATCGATTTTGCCGCCGCGCGGATGGGGGAGGACGAGGCGGCGGGCGTGGAGGTGGAGCTTGGGCTCGATGTCCTCCAGCGGCAGGTCGAGACCGCCTTCGTACTTGTTGTCGCCGACGATGGGATGGCCTATGAGCGCCATGTGCGCGCGGAGCTGATGCTGGCGTCCGGTGACGGGTTTCAGCGAGACCCACGCGGCCTTGGTGCCGACGCGATCGATCACCGAATAATGTGTCGTCGCGTGCATGGCCTTGTCCTGTTCCCCGGGCAACGCCTTGCGCACGCGATCGCCTTCCGGACCGGCCGCCTTCACGAGGGCGGCCTCGACCTTGCCCTGCGGCGGCTTCGGCACCCCTTTCACCAGCGCCCAGTAGGTCTTGGCGGCGGAGCGGGTCTGGAACACGCGCCCCAGCTTGGCGGCAATGTCGCGGCGCTTGGCGACGAGCAGCACGCCGGTCGTATCACGGTCGAGGCGGTGGACGAGCCGCGGGCGATCGCCGAAGCGATCGACCATCCCAGCCAGCAGGCCGTCGATGTGCCGCTTCGTGCCCGTGCCGCCCTGCACCGCAATGCCGAACGGCTTGTTGAGCACGAGGACGTCGTCGTCCTCGTAAAGGATCATGCGCTCGATGAAATCGCGATCGGCCTTGGAAAGCCCAAGCGGCGGCGCCACCGAGGGCGGCCGTTTCGCCGGCGTGCGGGCCGCTTTCGGCACGCGCACCTGGGCGCCTGCTTCGAGCCGGTCATTGGCCTGCGCGCGGCGGCTGTCGACCCTCACCTGACCGGTGCGTAACAGCTTTTGAAGGTAGGTATAGGTGACCTCGGGGAAGTGGGTGCGGAACCAGCGGTCGAGCCGCATGCCCGCCTCGTCACGCTTCACCGTGAGCGTCTCGACGCGGTCGCTCGCGGGCTTGTCTGGCGCGGCTTTCGTCGTCATGGCATCAGCGACCGCGCGATGGAGAGGCCCGCCCAACAGGCGGCGATCGAGAGGACGACGGAGGCGGCCGCGTACATGCCTGCCACGCCGGCCTGCCCACGCTCCATCAGCGACATGAAATCCAGCGAGAATGCCGAGAACGTGGTGAACCCGCCGAGAACACCGGTGATGAGAAAAACCCGCAATCCGACCGTTTCCGGCCAACGCTCGAGGAACAGAGCGGCGAGCACGCCGATCAGCAAGGAGCCCGCCACGTTCACGCTGAGCGTGGGCCAGGGAAAACCGCTGCTCCACCTGCGCGCGATTTCGACATAGACGAGATAACGTGCACCCGCGCCGAGGGCACCCCCGGCACAGGCGAGCAGTAACAGCTTCATGAGGTCCGGTCCCGATTGCCCGGGCGAGATATAAGCGGCCCGGCCTGCGAGAGCAAAGGCGTGTTCTGCTGTGGCCGATCAGGTCTCGCTCTGCGACCCCTCGAAGTTGCCAAGCCACCAGCCGATCGTCCAACCGATGGCGAGGGCAACAAGGTTCACGCCCATGAACACCATCGAATGCAGGTCGGCCACTTCGTCCGGGCTTTCGAACGCCATCCGGTCGACGACCCACGTGGCAATCGGCGAGCTCACGAAGACTGTGGCTGCTGCCGCAGCGACGATCGCGAAGATCATCGCGATGAGATATCGCATTCGCTGGTCTCCTAGAGCGCCTCTTCTCGCTTCGCTGGCCCTCTCCCTGGGAGAGGTCAACGGATCAGCTCATCTCCTGCCGCTCTCACTTCACCTCCCAGAACCAGATCTCCCGCGCCTCGGCGTAGTTCGAGTAGTAGCCGAGCCACGAGAACCACTCCATCAGCCACTTCGCGGATGAGCGATAGCCGTTCCAGACATCGATGTGATCTCCGGTGGGACGGCCGATGGGATCGGAGCTGCGGCGCCAGTAGTCCTGGATGAAAATGATGCCGGTGCGGCCGAATATCTTGGGATAGAACTTCGCCGCATCCGGGCCGGAGATGATCTCGCGAGGGCCCACGCCGGGGAGGTTCGCGCGAGCGATGGCGTTGGCGAGCTGAGTGGCGTTGATGAAGTGCATCTCCTCGCGCGAGTGGACCGAGCAGTGTGCGGCCCCGGGCAGCTGGCTCGCCGTCACGCCAGCCCGCTTCAATGCCACGCCCATGCGGATCGCGCACTGATTGGAAAAGACGGGAAAGCCCCCGGCAACCGGCGTGCCTTCGAGGTTCGTGAGGTCATGAGGCGCAATGCACGGCGACTGGACCGATTCGTTGATCGGATGACCCCGCCATAGGTCTCGGAACGCGACCACGGTGCCCCTCCCTTTCAAGGTCAGGCGCACACTACACCAGATAGGCTGGCGACGAACAGTCCCGTCCGCCCGGCTGGGAAATGAGATCAGCCCTGGGTGTGGCGCGGCCTACTCCTTTTGCCGCCGACGGCGCAGCTCGGCAAAGTAGGCGAGGCGCTTGCGGATCTCGCGCTCGAAGCCGCGCTCGGGCGGATCGTAGAACTGCTGCCGGCCCATGCCTTCCGGAAAGTAGTCCTGCCCCGAGAAGCCTTCCGGCGTGTCGTGGTCGTACTCGTAGCCGGCGCCGTATCCTTCCTCGGCCATCAATCGGGTCGGCGCATTCAGGATGTGCTTCGGCGGGCTCAAGCTGCCGCCTTCCTTCGCCGCGCGCATGGCTCGCTTGAACGCAACATAGGCGCCGTTCGATTTCGGCGCGACCGCCAGGTAGATGGTCGCCTGCGCCAACGCCAGCTCGCCCTCGGGGCTGCCGAGGAAATCGTAGACGTCCTTCGCCGCGAGCGCCTGTACCACCGCCTGCGGATCAGCGAGGCCGACATCCTCGATGGCCATCCGCACCAGACGGCGGGCGAGGTACAACGGGTCCTCGCCACCATCGAGCATTCGCGCGAGCCAGTAGAGCGCTGCATCTGGATCCGAGCCGCGCACCGCTTTATGCAGAGCACTGATGAGATTGTAATGGCCGTCGCGGGACTTGTCGTAGAGGGGGGCGCGGCGCTGCACGAGACTGGTCAGCGCCTCTCTCGACAGAGGCGCGCCACCGACCGGAACGGCCGCGAAGACCTCCTCGGCAAGGTTCAGCACGGACCGGCCGTCGCCATCAGCCATGGCGATGAGTGCAGCGCGCGCCTCCTCGTCGACCGGCAACGGCCGGCCTTCCTCGGCCTCTGCGCGGCGCAGCAGCTCTCCGAGCGCTGCCTCATCGAGCCGATGGAAGACGAGAACGGCCGCGCGTGACAGCAGGGCCGCGTTGAGCTCGAATGACGGGTTCTCCGTCGTCGCGCCGACCAATGTGATCGTGCCGTCCTCCACGTGCGGCAGGAAGCTGTCCTGCTGAGACCGGTTGAACCGGTGGATCTCGTCGATGAACAGCAACGTGCCCTTCCCGACGGCACGGCGCGACTTCGCCCTCTCGAAGGCCTTTCTGAGATCCTGAACGCCCGAAAAGATTGCCGAGAGCTGCTCGAACTCGAGCGCCGTCTCATGCGCCAACAGGCGCGCTATGGTCGTTTTTCCTGTGCCAGGCGGCCCCCACAGGATCATGCTCTGCAGACGGCCTGAGCGGACCATGCGCGTCAGCGTGCCCTCGGGGCCGACAAGGTGATCCTGGCCGACGACCTCGCTCAGCGATTTGGGGCGCAGCCTGTCGGCCAGCGGGCGCGGCGCACGCTTTTCCAGTCCTGCCGCCTGGAAGAGATTGTCCAAAGGCTTGTTCACCCCATGAACTGAAACTGCAGTATACGTCCTTCCCGCTTGATCGTGATCTGCCAGACGCGAGGGTGCAACTGCAAGATGCGGTCGAGATCCCGAACGTCGTCGATCGGCTGATCGCCGATGCGCAGGATGATGTCGCCCGGCCGGAAGATGTTGGCCGCCGTCGAGCCGCTGCGCACCGAGAGCACGACAACCCCCTCCTGGTCCTCGAGCCCCAGCTCCTCCGCCATCGAAGGCAGCATATTGGCCACCCGCGCGCCATCAAACGGATGCGGGCCGGAAAGGTTGCGCACATCGTCCTGCGTTGGCGCCGGCGCTGGCCTGAGCGGCAGATTGAAGGAGATGCGCCGCCTCTTCCGTATGACTTCGACGCGTGCCGTCTTGCCGATGCCGCGCGTCACGAGCCGGTAGTAGACGGCACGCGGGTCGGCAACGTCGAACCCGTCCACGGCCACGATCACGTCCCCCGGCTCGATGCCCGCTTCAGCCGCCGGTCCGTTCGCGTAAACCCGCATGACCAGCGCGCCCGCGACACGGCCGAGGCCCAAGCTTTCGGCGATATCGCGCGTGACGGCCTCGAGCCGCGCGCCGAGCCATGGCCGCTCGACCTTGCGACCCGTTAATGCGCTTTCGACGTAAAGGCGCACCAGATTTGTCGGGATGGCAAACCCGATGCCGAGCGAGCCACCCGATCGCGAATAGATGGCCGTGTTGATGCCGACCAGCCGGCCATGCATGTCGACCAGCGCGCCACCCGAGTTACCGGGGTTGATGGCGGCATCGGTCTGGATGAAGACCTGTGCGTCAGAACGGGCGACCTCCGTTCGCGCCAGCGCCGAGATGATGCCGCTCGTTACCGTCTGCCCGACCCCGAAGGGGTTGCCGATGGCCAGCACCAGGTCACCGACCTCCAAGGCATCGGAGTCGGCGAGCTCGAGGGTGGGGAATGTCTCACCATTGGCCTCCAGCCGGAGCACGGCAATATCGGTCTTCTCATCCTGAAGGATGACCTTGGCGTCGAACTCGCGCCGGTCAGCGAGAGCGACGCGAATCTCCGTCAGCTGACCGCCCTGGATGACGTGATTGTTGGTGACGACGATGCCGTCAGGGCTCACGATGACACCGGAGCCCAACGAATTCTGGATCCGCTCGCGCGGCATTCCGAAGCTGTCACCGAAGAAGCGGCGAAAGAACGGGTCATCGAACAGGGGTGGGAGCCCCGTCTGCACGCGACTACGCACGTAGACGTTCACGACCGCCGGTGCAGCGCGCTTCACGATCGGCGCATAGGAGTACTGAATCGCTTGGCGGGATGGCGGAGGAATGCGCTGCTCAGCTTCGGCGGCATCGAATGCAAGTGACGCTGCTGCCAGAAGCGAAATCGTCATAGCAGCGATCCGCGGCCAGGCAGCGCAGTAGCGACATGTCATGAAGCCCACTCCGCGTGGTGATTTCCGCAATGCAGCCAGGGCGTGGAGAGATCCTCGCATGGGTGCTAGATATAACCAGCAGGGGCGAACCATTGAAGCAAACACGCCGCAATCCCGGCAACTGTGAGTGAAAGATCGCGTTCAGCGCAACGACGGCATTAGAGGCTTGTTGCATCACGCTCGGAATGAGTCGAATGAGCCGAGGCTGCGCTGATGCTTCGCATGGCAAGCCGCATCGGCGCGCCGTCCGCGCGTCGATCAATATGCCTAGCCGACAAATTCGAAAAATGGCAACAGCCGGCGGGGTCTGATGCCGAGGACACCTCCAGTTGCTTCAACCTGGAGGTTGGGCGGGGCGATCGGCGCCCCGCTACGACTCCTGCTGCTCGCTGGCAGCGACGCGGGCTCTGTCGTCCTTGCCCTTGGCATCCGTATCGCGATCGACGAGCTCGATGACGGCTCGCGGTGCGCTGTCGCCGAAACGGAATCCCGCCTTCAGCACGCGGGTATATCCGCCAGCTCGATCCTTGTAACGGGGACCGAGCACATCGAACAGCTTCTTGGTCATCTCTTCATCGCGGAGCCGCGACGCCGCAAGCCGGCGCGAGTTGAGATCGCCGCGCTTTGCGAGCGTGATGTACTTGTCCACCACGCGCCGCAAGTCCTTGGCCTTCGGCAGGGTCGTCACGATCTGCTCGTGGCGGATGAGGGCTGCAGCCATGTTGGAGAGCATCGCCTGGCGATGCCCGCTGTCGCGGCTGAACTTCCGGCCGAGTTTCCGGTGTCTCATTGTCGTCGTCCTTCGCTGTGGTTGTTACGGGGAGGTTCTTTGGCCTCGCCTCTTGGGAGCGAATAGTGAGTAGCGAATAGCGAATAGAACGAAATCCTATTCGCCATTCGCCATTTCGCCATTCGCTCAATCAATACTGATCCTCGAACCGCTTCGCCAGCTCCTCGATGTTGTCCGGCGGCCAGTTGGGCACTTCCATGCCGAGGTGCAGGCCCATGGAGGCCAGCACTTCCTTGATCTCGTTCAGCGACTTGCGGCCGAAGTTCGGCGTGCGCAGCATCTCCGCC
>DASVDU010000307.1:0-34166 GCA_036380915.1 Hyphomicrobiaceae bacterium
CGGAACGAAACAGCAAGATCCGAGTGCAACGCATTCGTTGGCAAGGCTCGAAGGCGGCGTGAAGCCGACAGCTTGCGCGGCTCACTCTGCTGCCTTCGGCACCTCCGGCACTTCGCAACCCGTCACACAACAGCGGCCGGGTTGTTTGGAGACGCGCTGCCCAACGTCCAACACACCGCGGTCCAGCAGCCGCTCGACGAGCTCTCGCTTGTCCATCAGCGGATAATTGCGCCAGATCTCGCGCCTCATGGCCTCGGGTGAGCCACCGCCGTGCAGCGAAATCAGCGAGTACCAGCCGCCCTGATGGGAGGCCGTCAGATCCTCGATGAGCCGGGCGACTTCCATGCGTTTTTCCGCCGGGATGTCGGGCCGGCCTGCGAGAACGGCGCTGAGGGAAGCCTTGGTTTCCGGATTGTGATCCTCGTCCGGCCCCGGTAGCGCCACGACGAGGCCCCCGGAGACGTAATGGGCAAGGCGGTGCATGTCGTAGATCTTGGTCGCGAGCAGCAGCTTGCCGATGTTCGAGAACACCGCGTCCGGCATGATCGAGCCGGCAGGATCCTTCATGCCGTAGACCGACGCGGCCACCCCGCACGCGAAGAAGCTTTCCGTGATGGTGATGAGCTCCACCATCGCATCGCGAATGTGGCCATGCCGATCGGGATCGAGCCCATTCGATTCGAGCATCAACACGCCTGCGCCGATCAGGAGATCGCCGAAGCCGGCGCGGGCGCCGATGCAGGAATGGCGGTGGTGCGTGGCGTAAGAGGTCGTGAGGAAGCCGCCTTCCTCGTGCTCGCCGGCCAAAAACACCCGATCCCATGGCACGAACACGTCATCGAACATGACGACGCCGGTCGACTGGCCATACTTGGCTGAGAACTTCGCCGCGGCCTCTCCCGGCCTCCCGGCTGGGCGGGCGACGATGGTCACGCCTTCGGCGTCAACGGGAACGGCGCAACAGACGGCGAAGTCGCGGTCCTCGGCCGTCATCGTGCGGCAGGGCATGACGAGAAACTCGTGCACGTAAGGTGCCCCGGTGACGATTGCCTTCGTGCCGCGAATGACGATGCCGTCCGGCCGGCGCTCCTTGATGTGCACATAGACGTCCGGGTTGCTCTGCGCCCCCGGGCGCTTCGAGCGGTCACCCTTCGCGTCGGTCATCGCAACGGCGACGGTCAGATCCTCGTCCTGTATGCGGTGGAGGTAGGCCAGAAAGCGCTGATGGTAGTCCGTGCCGTGGTTGAGATCCGTCCGCCGCGTCGCCTGGAAAACCGCATTGAGCGAGTCGTGGCTCAGATACCGCATCGCGCAGCCGGATTCGCGGCACACGAGTCGCACGGCCTCCAGCTTGTAAAGCAGGTCCTGCGAGGTCTCGTTGATGTGCAGCATCCGGTTGACGACCTTCCCCGAAGTGCCTTGGCGCGCCAGCATCAGCGGTTTGTGCTGCTCCTTGAGCGCAAAGTCGTAGGTGATGCCGATGGCGTTGATGCCGGGGGCAAGCCGCGGCTCGTCGGCGACACTTTCGACCCGCTCGCCATTGACGAACACGCGCGGTCTGTAGCGGCGCAGGCTCTCGCGATATTCGGCTGCCGACATGAGCATGGGGCGTCCTCCTCCGGGCGGGCAGTCGCGAAGTGTTTCATCAGTGCTAGAGTACTGCAACCACCGGCAGCCGGCTCAAGGACCTTTCATGCGATTTGCCCCCGAGACGAGCGTACTATTGCTCATCGACTTTCAGGCCCGCCTGATGCCCGTCATCTGCGATGGTGACATCGCCGTGGCCAATGCCCGGCGCCTCGCCGAGGCTGCCAGGTTGCTCGGCGTGCCGATCCGCGCCACGGAGCAGAATCCGGCTGGACTCGGTCGCAACGTGGGCCAGCTTGCTCCATTTGCAGAGCGGACGCTCACCAAGCGCTATTTCGATGCAACCCGAGAGGCAGAATGGGCAGGGTTCATTCCCGAGGGCAGGCCTCACATCGTTGTCGCCGGCTGCGAGACCCACGTCTGTGTGATGCAAACGGTTCTCGGAATGCTCGAAAAGGGGCTGCAGGTTCGGCTGGTGCGCGATGCCGTCGGCTCGCGGACCCCGGAAAACCGGGAGGCGGCGCTGCATCGGGCCGAGCGCCACGGCGCCGAGCTGGTCACTACCGAGATGGTCGTCTTCGAGTGGCTTGCGACTTCGGACCATCCGCGGTTCCGGGAGGCCCTTGCTCTCGTGAAGTAACTATGGCCTGCGATCACGTGTTGGCTTAGTCTCAGTGATGCCGAAATTCCGGACTAAGCCGATCCGGCATTGTTGGGGGGCGGAAAAGTGGTTGCGAATGAAGGCGTACTCATTATCGGTGAAGACACGTTCGTTACCGGTAAGATCCGCAATTGCCGCCGGATTGAGATTTTCGGCCGAGTCCATGGCGATGTGACGGCGGATACCGTCCATATCCACGAGGGTGGACGGTTGGACGGAAAGGCCCGAGCCGAGAACGCCGATGTGCACGGCGTATTGCAGGGCAACGTCACTGTACGGAATTTGATAAACATCCGCAGCTCTGGCTCCGTCAGCGGCAACGTCCAGTACGGCCAGCTTGCGATGGAGGTCGGGGGCAGCCTCAGCGCCGAGGTGCGCAACGTACCCCCATCCATAGGCGGCGACCTGGACCTTTCCGTCTACCGCGGGCGGTCCGTCGGCGTCACACTCGAGGACCTGACCGCCATCGATCCGGACGACGAGGCCCAGGATCTGATCTACGGCGTCTCCAACGCGAAGAACGGCTTCGTCGCATTGACCCATGCGCCGGCGGAAGCGGTGACAAGCTTCACCCAGGCGGACCTCGAGGCCGGCAAGGTGATTTTCCGGCATGATGGATCCGCAACGGATTGGGCGAGCTTCGACGTGGTGGTGACCGATGCGTCCGGCGCCAATTCCGGCAGTCCCCAGACGGTGAAGGTCACGGTCCACAGCCGCAGCGGATGAAATCTCGCGTGCGCCCGAATCCATTATTCGGGGCCTGAACTCGTCTACGGCTGCGGCTTGGACGCTGATTTCATGCCATAGGTGTGCTCGGGCGCCGGAAAGGACCGATCACGGACGCTGGCGGCGTAGTCTGCGATTGCGCGATCGATCGCCGCGCCGATCTGGCCGAATTGCCTGACGAATTTCGGCACGCGGGCCGACATTCCAAGCATGTCGTTCATCACCAGGATCTGACCGTCGCACGCCGCGGAAGCGCCGATGCCGATGGTCGGGACGGGGATGGTATTGGTCAGTTTCGCGGCCAGAGGCTCTGCCACAGCCTCCACGACGACGGCGAAGGCGCCTGCATCGCTAACGGCAATCGCGTCGGCTTCAATCTCGCGCCACTGTTCCTCGGTTCGACCCTGGGCGCGGAAGCCCCCGAGCGTGTTGATCGCCTGTGGCGTGAGCCCGACATGACCCATCACCGGTATCCCGCGCTCGACGAGAAAGCGGATCGTCTCGGCCATCTGGCGGCCACCCTCGAGCTTGACCGCACCGCATCCCGTCTCCTTCAGGATGCGGGCGGCGTTGCGGAAGGCCATTTCCGGGCTTTCCTCGTATGAGCCGAACGGCAGGTCGACGACGACCAGCGCGCGCCTGGTGCCGCGCACGACAGCGCTGCCGTGCATGATCATCAGCTCGAGCGGAACCGGCACGGTGGTGTCGAACCCGTGCACGACCATGCCGACGCTGTCGCCGACCAGCAGGAAATCCACGTGGCTATCTGCAATTGCGGCGATGTTGGCGCTGTAGGCGGTCAGCGAGACGATCGGCGTGCCGCCCTTGCGAGCGCGGATATCGACAGATGTGGTTCTTTTGACGACGGTTTGGCTGGACACGGCTGCCTCCAGTGCGGAACGTGCTTAGCTCGCTCAACTGTCGACTACCTACCCATCCTGGTCCGCAAGGCCAAGGTGGTGCTGTTCTCCGTCGCGTCCTGGGGTATAGAACGGGGAATCTGATCCGCAGGAGAATTCCACGTGCTTCTGGGCTGCATTGCCGATGATCTGACCGGCGCGACAGACCTCGCGCTCATGCTGACCCGCAACGGCATGCGCACGGTGCAGGTCATGGGCGTGCCGGGACCCGAGGCGCCGCTCGACAATGCCGATGCCGTAGTGGTGGCGCTGAAATCGCGCACCAACCCGGTCGATGAAGCCGTCCGCTGGTCGCTGGCGAGCGCGGACGCGCTACTCGCTCACGGCGCAAGGCAGCTTTACTTCAAGTACTGCTCCACGTTCGATTCGACGGAGAAGGGCAACATCGGGCCCGTCGCCGAAGCGCTGCTCGAGAAGGTGAAGGGCGAAATCGCGCTCGTCTGCCCGGCATTCCCGGCCAACAAGCGCACCGTCTACATGGGGCATCTGTTCGTCGGCACGGTTCCTTTGCATGAAAGCCCGATGAAGGATCACCCACTGACGCCGATGCGGGACTCCAATCTCGTCCGCGTGCTGCAGCGGCAGACGCGGCTGAACGTCGGGCTCGTTCCTTATGACGTGGTCGATCAAGGGGCGGATGCGACCCGTGCGGCTTTCAATGAGGCTGCAAAGGAGGGAACGCGCTTCGCAGTCGTCGACGCGATCAGCGATCGCCATTTGATTGCGATGGGCACCGCGGCGGCCGATCATGTGCTGATCACCGGCGGCTCTGGTGTGGCCATGGGCCTTCCGGACAACTTCGCCCGCAAGGGGCTGCTCGAGAAAACGGAGCCGATGGGACACATCTCGGCGCCGGCGGGGCGCTCGTTGATCATCGCGGGGAGCTGCTCGGAAGCGACGCGCGGCCAGGTGCGTGCTGCGGAAGCCGCCGGGTTGCCTGCCTTCAAGGTCGACCCTCTCGCCATCGCACGCGGCAAGCTCGCTGCTCCGGACATGGTCTCCTGGGCATTGAAGCAGCCGGGGGATCGACCCGTTTTGATCTACTCGAGCGATGATCCTGCCAACGTACGCGCCGTGCAGACGGAGCTCGGACGTGAGGCCGCCGGTGCGCTCGTCGAGCGGGAGCTTGCGGCAGCCGCAAAGGAGCTCGTCGACAAAGGCTTCACACGCCTCATCGTAGCGGGCGGCGAGACCTCCGGCGCGGTCGTCGGCGCTCTTGGCGTCAAGGCCATCGAGATTGGCCCAGAGATCGACCCGGGCGTCCCATGGACGCGCAGCATCGGCGGCCGCGGGCTGGTGCTGGCGCTGAAATCCGGTAATTTCGGAGCGCCGGACTTTTTTCTCAAGGCCTGGAATCTTATCGAATGAGCGCAGAATCGAAGCTTCGCGAGCGGATCTGTGCCGCCGGCGCTTCGCTCTTCGATCGCGGGCTGACGCACGGGTCGACGGGCAACATCTCCATCCGGCTCGAGGATGGCGGCTGGCTGATGACCCCGACGGGCTCCTCGCTCGGCACGCTCGATCCGGCGAGATTGTCCAAGCTCGATCCGGCGGGCCAGCTCGTTTCAGGCGACCCGCCGACGAAGGAAGCGTTTCTGCACACCACGATGTACAGCGAGCGCCCCAAGGCCGGCGCGGTCGTGCACCTGCATTCGACCTATTCGGTGGCCGTGAGCTGTCTTGCGGACATCGACCCCAGCAACTGCCTTCCGCCAATCACCGCCTACTACGTGATGCGGATCGGCACGTTGCCGCTGGTGCCTTATTTCCCGCCCGGAGATCACAGCCTCGCCGAGGCGGTCGGAAAACTCGCTGGCCGGCATCATGCCGTCTTGCTTGCGAACCACGGGCCCGTTGTCGCCGGATCGAGCTTGTCGGCGGCCATGGATGCCATCGAGGAGCTGGAGGAAACGGCGCGGCTATTTCTGCTGCTCCGCGATCGCCCGGTCCGTACTTTGAGCGAAGCTCAGGTTGCCGAGTTGCGCCGGCGCTTTCCAAACTAGGGCTAGACCTGGAAACTCATCAAATCTGAAAACCAAGGGGAAGAACATGGCGAACAAGATCGATCTCGAAAACCGCGTGGCCGTCATTACGGGCGGCGCGCAGGGGTTCGGGCGGGCGTCGGCGGAGCGGTTCATCGCATCGGGAGCGAAGGTGGCGATCTGGGATCGCGATTTCGCCCTTGCGGAAAAGACCGCAGCCGAGCTCGGCAGCAATGTGAAGGCGTTCAATTGCGACGTCACTGATGCGAAGTCTGTCGACGCGGCCCGCGATGCGACGCTCTCTGCCTTCGGCAAGATCGATATTCTCGTGAACAACGCCGGTATCGCAGGGCCCACGGCGAAGGTATGGGAATATTCGCTCGAAGAGCTGCAGATGACCATGCGGGTCAATCTCGAGGGTCCGTGGCTCTGCTGCAAGGCAATCGTGCCCGGGATGATTGCGCAGAACTACGGGCGCATCGTGAATATCGCGTCGATTGCCGGCAAGGAAGGTAATCCGAACGCCAGCGCCTATTCCGCCTCGAAAGCGGCCTTGATCGCGCTGACGAAATCGCTCGCAAAAGAAGTGGCGACCTACGACATTTCTGTGAATGCCATTGCACCCGCGGCAGCGCGCACCGCGATCCTCAATCAGGTCACGGAAGAGCACATCAACTACATGCTCTCCAAGATTCCGCGGGGCCGGCTGGTCACGGTGGAGGAAGTTGCCGCCCTCGTCGCCTGGGCCGCGTCGTCCGACTGCTCGTTCACGACCGGTCAGGTTCTGGATATCTCCGGCGGCCGCGCAACCTACTGATCGTCTCCGGAACGGCGGCGCCGAGTGGCAACCCAAACGATATTCATCCTGCTCGGCGCATTCGCTGGCGGTTTCGTGAACGGGATGACCGGTTTCGGGACCGGTCTGACGGCGCTCGCCTTCTGGCTTCACGTCATCGGCCCGGCGCTCGCGGCGCCGCTTGTGTTGACATGCTCAGTCATCGCACAATTGCAGACGCTGCCGCATATCTGGCGCGAGCTTGATTGGCGGCGGCTGATGCCCTTCATCTTGGGCGGCCTCGCCGGGGTTCCGATCGGCACACAGCTTCTGACCGAGATCGATCCCAAGGTCTTCAAGTTCGTCATGGGGATCGTGCTGATTTGCTATTCCAGCAGCATGCTCGTGCTGAAGCCGCGCTTCGGCGCAAAGTGGGGTGGGCGTGTCGCCGATGGTCTTGTCGGCTTGAGCGGCGGTATTCTCGGCGGGTTTGCTGGCCTTTCGGGCGTGCTTCCGACGATCTGGGCTGCCATCCGCGGATGGAGCAAGCCCGAGCGCCGTGGGGTATTTCAGGCTTTCAACCTCACGATACTCGGTACGGCGCTGATCGCATATGCGTTTGCCGGGCTACTTACCGCCGAGGTCGGCAGCCTGATCCTGACCGCCGTTCCAGGGACGCTGATTGGAAGCTGGACAGGATATCTCGCTTACCGGCGGCTCAGCGACCAGAGCTTTCATGTCATTGTCCTGCTTCTTCTATTTTTCGCTGGCGTAATGCTGATCGCGACGGGTTGATGCGCTTGCCGGGGACGCCCGCAAACCCCACGTAGGGGGAATTGCGAAAGCCGCAGTCTGCGGTCGTGCCCTAGTGTTTCTTGAGTAGGCGTGCTTGACAGAGCCTGAGAACGGCAAACCGGTCGCGGAGCCCAGCCTCGAATCCACCGGATCAGAGGGACGGGGCGTCGACGAGCTGGCCTATCGCATCCGGCAGCAGGGGCTGCTCGCTGAATTCGGCGTGCTCGCGTTGCGGGACCAATCGCTCGATGCTCTGTTGAGCATGGCAGCGGAGAGATCAGCACAGGGCTTGAACGCCGAGTTCTCCAAAGTTCTTCACGTCCTGCCAGACCAGAGCGGGCTCAGAATCGTGGCCGCTTGTGGATGGAGCGACGACATTATCGGCTCCGTCATCGGTGCGGACACCGGCTCGCCCGCAGGTTATGCGCTCATGACGGGCAGGCCCGTCATCTCCAATCACCTTGAGAATGAACCTCGCTTCAGCACGCCGGATTTCATGGTGAAGCATGGCATCAAGCGCGCGATCAATGTCATCCTCCAAGGCCAGGGACCGCCATTCGGGGTGCTGGAGGTCGACAGCCGCGGCCCCGGCGAGTTCAGCGAACGTGATCTCGCCTTCCTGCAAGGGGCAGCCAACCTGCTCGGCATGGCCATCGAGCAGCGGCGATACGAAGAGCAGCTCAAAAAGCTCCTCGAGCATCAGCAAAGCCTGCTGAAGGAGGTCAATCACCGCGTCAAGAACAGCCTGCAGCTTGCGGCCAGCGTTCTACGTCTGCAGGCGGCAAACGCGAAGGATGAGGCCGTCCGCCAGGTTCTGGGAGATGCGCAGGCGAGGGTGATGGCGATC
This sequence comes from Hyphomicrobiaceae bacterium, assembly GCA_036380915.1. GTDB lineage: Bacteria > Pseudomonadota > Alphaproteobacteria > Rhizobiales > Hyphomicrobiaceae > ZC4RG25. The sequence continues at coordinate 8,294 of DASVDU010000307.1, forward strand.
GCCCGGGCGCACGAGCGGCTCTACAAGACAACCGAATTCACTCAGATCGACATTTGCGCCTACCTCCAGGAGGTCTGCGCGGATCTGGATGGGGGCGAGCTCGCATTCGAAGGTCCGGAGGGCATTCGTATCGCGACGGATCGCGCTATTCCGCTGGCGATGCTCGTCTCCGAGCTCATCACGAACAGCATGAAGCATGCCTATCCGGGTCGGGAGCACGGACCCGTCTACGTGAGGGTCGCCCCCGCTGCGGATAACATGCTGCGGCTATCCGTTTCAGATGAGGGCGTGGGCCTGCCGGAAGGGTTCGATCCGGAGACGACCAAGGGGCTCGGCATGCGGCTCGTCAGGGCCTTTGCGCAGCGGCTCGATGCCACCCTGGAGTTTCACCGCATGGCTCCCGGCACCGAAGTGGTGCTGCATTTGGCACGCGACGAGCCGAGCGGCAGCGGGTAAAGGTACCTCATGTAAACGGCCCGGCACACCTGATGCCGAGGCGTGACGTGGATCGCTCGAGCAGTTCCGCCCTCAATATGTTTTTGCCGCCTGAGCCGGTGCCTCGCCCTTGGCTTCGCGGACAGCGGCCTGCGCCGCCATCGCCAGCAGGCGCGCGTCGTTCAGGATCGTACAGAGCTGGAACCCTTCGTTGAAGCGCTTGAGCGCGGTCTTGGCGCTATCCGTATGTGCGCCGGCGATCAGCCCCTTGGCGCGCGTCCGCGTGAGGATCGTCGTCATGGCTGCCAGCACGTCGGAATCGGTCGGGTCAAGGGTCGGCGTGCGCCCCATCGAGAGCGACAGATCCGAAGGACCGATATAGACGCCGTCGAGACCCGGTACGGAGAGAATCTCGTCCAGGTTCTCCAGCGCTTTCGTGGTTTCGATCATCGCCAACAGCAGCACTTCCTCGTTGGCGTGCTGCCAGTAGTCGGCGCCGCCGTACTGAACGGCACGGTTCGGGCCGAAGGACCGGAAGCCCTGTGGCGCGTAACGTGCCGCGCCGACAAACGCCTCGGCTTCGGCCTTGCTGTTGATCATCGGGCAGATGAGCCCGTAAGCCCCGGCGTCGAGCAGCTTCATGATGATGGCCGGATCGTTCCACGGGATGCGCGCCATCGGCACGGCATTCGTCGTGGAGATGGCCTGCAGCATCGTGAAGGCGACCTGATAGTCCACCGGCCCGTGCTGCATGTCGATGGTGACGCTGTCCCAGCCCTGATGCGCCATGAGCTCGGCCGAATAGGAGCTCGGGATCGAGCACCAGGCGTTCACCACGCGACCGCCTTCGGCCAGCGTTTTCCGGATGGCGTTCTTGCGCATCGCTTCACCCCCACTCAGCTCTTGGCGCGCGAGAGCGCCTCTAGATTGAAAATGTGTGCGGCCGGCAGACGGCCATCGAAATGGTCGAGAACGTTCTGCGCCACGATCTTGGACACGCGCACCACGCCTTCCGCCGTCGTCGCGGCAGCGTGTGGCGTGAGAATGACCTTGTCAGATTTCAGCAGCGGGTCATCGGCACGCGGCGGTTCCGTGACCTGAACGTCGAGGCCGGCGCCATTCAAGCGTCCTGCTTCCAGCGCCGCCAGCAAGGCTGCCTCGTCGACGATGCCGCCGCGGGCGCAGTTGATGAGATACGCGGTCGGCTTCATCAGGGCGAGCTCGCGCGCGCCGATCAGGTTGCGTGTATCGGCCTGCAGCGGGCAGTGAAGCGAGACGAAGTCGGCCAGCGGCAACGCATCATGGAGGCTCGAGGCGGGCTCGCACCCCATCGCGCGGATCTCATCCGCAGTGAATGCTGGATCGATGCCGATGCAGCGCAGGCCGAGGGCATTACAGGCGATGGCGAGGCGGCTGCCGATGCGCCCCAGGCCGACGATGAGGATCGTTCGTCCGGCGAGGTCGATCGCATCGAGGTTCATCTTGATCATGTAGTCGCCCGCGCGCACCGCACGGTCGAACTCGCGCAGGCGTTTGGCGAGCGCGAACATCATGGCCAGCGTGTGCTCGACGACGGAGGGCGCGTTGGCGGTGCCAATGGTGGCGACGACAACGCCCCGCTCAGTCGCAGCCTCGACGTCGATGTTGTCGACGCCGACACCGTGGCGCGAGATGATCCTGAGCCGCGGCGCCTTCTCGATCATCCAGCGCTCGATCCGCGATATGCGGACCACGATCGCTTCGGCGTCGGTCAGATGCTGCTCCCAATGCTGCGGCTCCGGGCTCTCAGGGACAATGATCTCTAGATCCTCGCGCGCGTGGAGGATCCTCATGCCCTCCGGATGGATCGGCTGGATGCAGATGACCTTGTGCTTCAATGGATTTCGTCCTGTTTCGCCAGCGCTTCCTTGAGCATTTCGACCGTGAAGCCCGGCTTCCGCGCCATCTCGAGGATTACGGCTTCCTTGCGTGCCATCAGCTCGCAGGCCGCAGGCACCTTCTCAGCGAGCGCATGCGGGATGACGACGGCGCCGTGCCGATCGGCGTGGATGAGATCGCCGGAGCGGACCACCATGCCGGCGACCCGGACCTGCTTGCCGAAGTCGGCCAGGTGAACGTGCGCGTGGCTCGGCTTGATGGAGCCGGCCAGCACGTTCAGTCCCGGCGCCCACTGGGGAATATCCCGGATGCAGCCGTCGGTGATGACGCCGACGCAGCCCAGCGCTTTATGCACGGTGCTCTGCACCTCGCCCCAGAAAGCGCCGAAGCCGCAGTCCGGGCCGTCGAGGTCCTGGATGACGACGATCTGCGGACCGGGCTGGGAGGCGACATATTCATAATACCCAATCCGCTGCGCACGGGCTGCCTTGGCGTCGAGCTCGTGGAGGTGGGTCGAACGGATGGTCGCCGTGCGCGCATAGCCGACCATGGGCGGCAGGTCCGGGAACGGTGCCACGAGCGGCTTCGTTGTGAAGCCGGTGAGGCGTCGTGAGCTGTCGATGACCTCCAGGGCGTTGCAGATGGTGGGTGTGTCGTAGGTCTTGAGTTGTTCCAGGAGATCAGGATCGATCATCGATATGCCCTCGGCAGTTGGCGCCAATCGTCGGTCCGTGTCCGATCACTTTTTCGCACTCCCTTGGTCATCCCGGCGCTCGTCGCCGGGATCCACCCAGCCCCTGGTAGCGCCTGCGGATGGATGGATACCGGGGACAAGCCCCGGTATGACATTTTGCGGTATTTCCGCTCTCCTCACTTCACTTCGATCTCGACCTCAGCTTAGCGAGCCCCGGCCCGTTCGATCCTTGCTTCATCGAGACCGACGCTGCGGGCGGCGGCGACGATGCGCGCCCATGTATCCTCGGGAAGCGGAATACCTTCGGCGAGACGCTTGCGGCGGGTACGGATTTCCGGCTCTCCCGGCACCAGCACCTCGCCGCCAGCCTCGATCGGGCGCGAGCTCTTGAAGAAGGCAACATAGCGCTTGACATCGGCAGGGAAGAACTCCTCCGGATCGAGCTGCTTGGGATCGATGTAGATCGACAGCATGCCGTTGGCCCAGCGGCGGCCTTCCTGAGCGGCGCCAGTGCCGGTCAGTGAGCCGCCGAGCAGCTCCACCATGAACGCGAGGCCGGAGCCCTTGTGCTCGCCGAACGCGCGTATCGCGCCCTGGCCCTTCCGGTAATCGCGCGGACCGTTCGGCTCGAGCGGACCATAGAGCAGTGCTGGTTCGCCGCTGATCGTGCCATCGGGTCCGACGAGCGCATTGTCGGGAAGCTTCTTGCCGCCCTGGCTCGCGACCAGCACCTTGCCCTCGGCGACGACGGACGTCGCGAAATCGAGGATCAGCGGATCCTCGCCCGGCCGCGGCACGCCGATCGCGTAAGGCGCGGTCGACAGCCGGCGGTCGACACCACCGAAAGGAGCGACGAGCAGGCTGGAGGCTGCGTTGACGAAATGGATCGATACGAGGCCAGCTTCCGCTGCCATTTCGGCCCACTCACCAACGCGACCGACGTGACCGGAGTTACGCAGTGCGACAGCGGAAAGGCCCATGGCGCGGCACTTGGCGATGCCGATCTCGACCGCCTGCGGCGCAGCCGTCTGACCGAATCCGTACTTGCCATCGACGACGGCGAGAACCGGCGTCTCGCGCACGATCTCGACCTTCTGGTCGGCGATGAAGTCGCCTTCCGCCATCCATTGCAGATAGCGGGGGACCCGAACGACGCCATGGCTGTCGTGCCCCGCGAGATTGGCGGAAACGAGAGATTTGCCGAGCCGCTCCCCTTCCTCTCGCGAGCAGCCCGCTGCAATGAAGATGTCGCGCACAAGCTCGCGCAGGTTCTCCGCAGCCACTGTGACCATGCGTAACCCCCAGGTCTTATCTCCCCGGCTCGCATAGCCGGCTTTGAAGGCGAAGCTAAAGCAGATCAGGCCCGCTTGTCACCAAGGCTGAAGTGAATGGCCGCTCCAATAGGCGCGAAGCGCACCTGGCATTGATCTTGATCACTTGCGTCCGCTTTCGAAGCCGCTAGCTTGCGAGCCCAAACGGCAGAAAGGGCTCCTCAATGGATTTTGCTTTGCCCAAGGATCTCGAGGCGCTGGGCGAGCGGGTGCTCACGTTCATCAAGGAAGAGATCATTCCGTTCGAAACGGACCCGCGATGGACCGCGCACGGCCCCACCGAAGAGCTGCGCCGCGAGCTCAATGACCGGGCACGCAGGGCTGGTCTGCTGTCTGTGCATGTTCCAAAGGAATATGGCGGCCTCGGCCTCGATCACGTCGGCAAGTCCGTGGTGCTGGAGGCGGCCGGCTACTCCATGCTGGGCCCCACGGCGCTCCATTGTCAGGCGCCTGATGAAGGCAACATCCATCTCCTTGAGCAGGTGGCCAATCCCGAGCAGAAGGAGCGCTATCTGCGCCCGCTGGCCACGGCGGAGGTTCGTTCCTGCTTCGCGATGACGGAGCCCCACCCGGGAGCGGGCTCCGACCCCGGCATGCTGGCGACACGAGCCGAGAAGGACGGGAACGGCTTCGTCATCCGCGGCAAGAAGTGGCTCATCACCGGGGCGGAGGGGGCCGCGTTCGCGATAATCATGGCTCGGACGGGCGATGGCCCGAACGACGCGACCATGTTCATCGCCGACCTGCCGAACCCGGCGTTCAAGATCACCCGCACGCTGGACACGATGGATTCCTCGTTCATCGGCGGCCATGCCGTGGTGGAGATTGAGGATTTGCGGCTGGCAGGTGATGCCGTGCTGGGCGAGATCGGTCAGGGGTTCCGGTATGCGCAGGTCCGGCTGGCGCCGGCCCGCCTTACGCATTGCATGCGTTGGCTTGGATCGGCTCAGCGGGCCCACGACATCGCCTCCGAATATGCGCGGACTCGTCAGGCCTTCGGGCAGCGGCTCGGCGCGCACGAGGGCGTCAGCTTCATGCTCGCCGACAACGTGATGGACATGCACGTGAGCCGACTGGCCATCCGGCATTGCGCCTGGTTGCTCGACCAGGGGAACCGCGCATCCTCGGAGAGCTCGATGGCCAAGGTTATCTGCTCGGAGGCGATCATGCGCGTCGTGGACCGTTCGCTGCAGATCCTTGGCGGCACGGGCCTGACGCGCGATACCGTCGTCGAGCGGATATTCCGCGATGTGCGCGCGTTCCGCATCTATGATGGACCGTCGGAGGTGCACCGCTGGGCGCTGGGCCGGCGCGTCGTCGAGCGGAAGTGGTCGAACAAGGGTTGAGACGGCCCATGCCTTTCAGGCGGAAGCCGCTGCCCTCGACTTGCGGACGCTGTCCAGGATGATATCCGCTGAGCGGACGGAGCAGGCGCAGGGCACGTCATAAAGGATCGACAGCCTCAGCAGCGCCTTGACATCGACATCGTGCGGCATGGGCGTCAGCGGGTCGATGAAGAAGAACAGCACGTCTATGGCCTTCGCAACGATGAGCGCGCCGACCTGCTGATCGCCGCCGCGCGGGCCACTCTCGAGCCGCTCCAGCCGCAGCTCTGGGTAGTGCTCCAGCAGCACCTTTCCTGTCGTTCCCGTTGCGATGAGGTCGAGCTGCCGGAAGATGTCGAGATTTCTGCCGACCCAATCGACCATGAGCGGCTTGCGCGCATCATGCGCGACCAGAGCGTACTTTTTTGTCATTGCAACCAAGTATCCCGCGATCGGAGGCTCGACAAGCTAACGCATATCAGCTCGAGGTGTCGCGGGGGCCGCCGGCAGTTGTGCGCCGCAAAAACGGGAACGACGCCGTAACGCCGTCCCCGGTTCCATGTCTCCCCAGACTTGGACCGTCACATTGATTGCCGTTTGGTTCGGACTGTCGAACGGCACGGCTATGTGATCGACTGCGGCAGGATGTCGTAGGCCGAAGCCGCTGTCAAGGATGTCGCACGCGCATTGGAAGGAGGTTCGCCTCTGGCCTAAGCACCCCGATCTCCAAGCCGGTTGCACATCGGCGACGCCGAGGGTATGCGCAGGAGAAGATCATCTGTTCACATCTTCCCCGGGTCAGTGCGCCCGCCCTCTCGTCCGTCGCTAGCCTAAGGATCTCGACCTGTGCCGAAACTTGCATCGCGTGCTCAGCTGCCTGAAGCGGGGGAGATCTTCCTCGACCACGTAGCCTGGATGGTGCCGGACATTGCGAAGGCGGCGACGGTTTTCGAGCAACTCGGGTTTCCGCTCACGCCCTACGCCGTGCATGGCAATCGCGATCCTGTGACCGGGGTGCTCGATCCGGTGGGGACCGCAAACCGGTTGGCCATCCTCGAGCGGGGATATCTGGAAATCCTAACCGCCGTGGATGGCCTCGATACGCCCTCGACACGGCATATGAAGAAAGCCATCGACCATCACACGGGGGTGCACCTCCTCGCCTTCTCTGTCCCCGATGCAACCGAGGCTGCGCGCGAGATCGCGGCGCGCAGTGTCGAACTGCAACCTACCGTACACCTGAGGCGCACAGTCGAGACAGACAGCGGGGAGCAGGCCGAGGCGTCATTCACGGTGGTGCGGGCAGCTTTCGAGCAGTTTCCCGAGGTCCGGGTTCAGGTCCTGACCCACCATACCGCCGAGCATGTGTGGCAGCGCCGGTTTCTGTCGCGCGAGAGCGGGCTCGTGGGGCTGCTGGAGGCCGCGATCGTCACGGCCAATCCGCACGAGGCGGCGTTGCGGTTCACTGCCTTCCTGGGCCGGCCGGTCGAGAAGGACGGCAGCTCGCTGCTAATAAGACTGGATCGCGGTGCTCTGCGGATCGTCGATGCACGGGGCGCTGCCGAGCGGTACGGCCGAATCTCCAGGCCGCCGATGCCGGCCGTCTGCGCCATCACGCTCACCTCCAGCAATCTTGACCAGACCCGCTACTTCTTCCTGAGCCAGGGGCTGCGGCCTGGAGCGATCAACCCGGGTCATCTGCTGATCGACGAGTCGGAGGCCCTGGGCGTGCATCTCGTCGTCGTTCCGGATTGAGCCAAGCCCTCTCCGGCGTGAACGGTCAAGGGGCGAGGCCCGCCAGTGGAGGTCGTCAACCCTCACCGGCCCTTCGGAAAACGCAATGTCCCGAAGTTCGGAAGCGAACTTCGGGACATTGGATGGTCGTATGTGATTGAGGCCGAGAGAGTCGCCGGACGCGCAAGTTGCGAGCACCAGCGACATTCTCGATCGTCGCACTACCAGTGGGCCAGCACCGCAAGCAGCAACAGTGCTACGATGTTGGTGATCTTGATGAGAGGGTTCACCGCGGGGCCGGCCGTATCCTTGTAGGGGTCGCCGACCGTGTCGCCGGTGACCGACGCCTTGTGCGCCTCGGAGCCTTTGATGTGCTTCGTGCCATCCTTGTCGACGAAGCCATCCTCGAAGGATTTCTTGGCGTTGTCCCAGGCTCCGCCGCCCGAGGTCATCGAGATGGCCACGAACAGGCCGGTCACGATGACGCCGAGCAGCATGGCGCCGACTGCGGAGAAGGCTGCGCTCTTGCCGGCTGCGCCGCCACCAGCGACCAGGTAGATCACCAGGAAGAGGACGATCGGCGACAGCACGGGCAGTAGCGACGGGATCACCATCTCCTTGATGGCGGCCCGGGTCAGCAGGTCCACGGCCGCGGCATAGTCAGGCCGCTCCGTGCCCTTCATGATGCCGGGCTTCTCCCGGAATTGCCGGCGAACCTCCAGCACGATCGCGCCACCCGCGCGGCCGACGGCCGTCATGGCGATGCCACCGAAAAGGAACGGAATGAGACCGCCGATCAGCAGGCCCACGACGACATACGGGTTGGAGAGCTGGAAGTCCGGCTGCACGCCCTGGAAGTACTGATAGGCGGCAGAGCCTGCCTTGTTCGCCTCGGAGATGAAGTACTGGAGGTCGTAGCTGTAGGCTGCGAACAATACCAGAGCACCGAGGCCGGCCGAGCCGATAGCGTAGCCTTTCGTGACCGCCTTGGTCGTGTTCCCGACCGCGTCGAGTGCGTCCGTCGAGCGGCGGACCTCACTAGGCAGGCCCGACATCTCGGCGATGCCGCCGGCGTTGTCGGTAACCGGGCCGAAGGCGTCGAGTGCGACCACCATGCCGGCAAGGCCCAACATCGTCGTCGTCGCGATGGCGGTGCCGAACAGACCGGCAAGGTTATAGGTGATGATGATGCCGGCAACGATCACGAGGGTCGGCAGTGCGGTGGCTTCGAGCGAGATGGCCAGGCCCTGGATCACGTTCGTGCCGTGGCCCGTGACGGAGGCCTGCGAGATCGAGCGCACCGGGCGGTAGCCGATGCCCGTGTAGTACTCCGTGATCCAGACGATCAGGCCCGTGACCGCAAGGCCGACGAGACCGCAGATGAACAGGTCCGTCCCCGAAATGACCTGCCCGGCGGCGCTGCCGACCTCACCCCACGTGCCCAGCACGTACTGCGTCGCAACGAAAAGACCGGCGATCGACAGCACTGCCGAGGCGATGAAGCCGCGATAGAGCGCGCCCATGATTGAGTTGTTGGCGCCGAGCTTCACGAAGTACGTGCCGACGATCGAGGTGATGAGGCACGCTGCGCCGATGGCGAGCGGGTAGATCATCAGGCTCGTCAGGTTGGGCTGCCCGAGGAAGAAGATGGCCGCCAGAACCATTGTGGCGACCACGGTCACTGCGTAGGTCTCGAACAAGTCGGCCGCCATACCGGCGCAGTCACCGACGTTGTCGCCGACGTTGTCCGCAATGGTGGCCGGATTGCGCGGATCGTCCTCTGGAATGCCGGCCTCGACCTTGCCGACAAGGTCGCCGCCGACGTCAGCACCCTTGGTGAAGATGCCGCCGCCAAGACGGGCGAAGATCGAGATCAGCGAGGCGCCGAAGCCGAGCGCCACCAGCGAGTCGACGACGACCCGGTCGGCGGTGCCGAAGCCGAGGCCCACGACGAGGAAGGTGTAGTAGACGGCGACGCCGAGCAGCGCGAGGCCGGCGACAAGCATGCCCGTGACGGCGCCCGCCTTGAAGGCGATGTCGAGCCCGCTCGCCAGCGACACCGTAGCGGCCTGTGCCGTGCGCACGTTGGCGCGCACCGACACGTTCATGCCGATGTAGCCGGCCGCTCCGGACAGGATCGCACCGATGGCGAACCCGACGGCGGTCCACACGCCGAGAAGAACCAAAGCGAGGATGAAGATCACGACGCCCGCGATGGCGATGGTGGTGTATTGCCGGTTGAGATAGGCGCTCGCGCCTTCACGGATCGCGCCGGCAATCTCCTGCATCTTCTGATTGCCGGGGTCGGCGCTCATCACCGACTTGATGGTAACTCCTGCGTAGATGATCGAGATCAGCCCAGCGGCGATGATCACCCAAAGCGCTAGATTCATGAGATGTTTCCTTCGTGCCGAAGTCTGTTCGCGGCGACGCTGGCGCAGCAGATCCGCCGTCGCCGAGCATGGCCCCCTTGGAGAGAGAGTGGTGCGAGATTCGTGCGGGGCGGACCATGCCAAAACTGCTCTGCCGTTGCAACATGAACACAAGGCTACTTTAGCTATAGGCGGGGCTCTGCAGTGCGGCCTGGTGCCGCCGCAGCGCACCGATGTTGCAGAAAATCACCGCTGGAAGTGGTCGTAGCCCAGCCTATGGAGCTCGATCGGCTTTCCATCGGGGCCGATGACCTGTACGCCGCTGCCCGCCTGAAGCGATCCTATTCGGGTAACGGGTACGCCAGCCGCACTTGCGCTTGCTTCGAAATCTGTGGCTCGCTCGGGGGACACCGCGGCCAGGATCTCGTAATCATCGCCGCCGGTCAGCGGGAGAAGTCGTAGTTCTGCCTGCAACTCTATCGCGCGGCGGGCAGCCTCGGACACGGGAACCAGAGCGGCTTCGATCTCGGCTGCAAGTCCTGAGGCGCGGCACAGGCGCCCTAGGTCCTTCACGAGACCGTCGGAGATGTCCATTGCCGCGTTCGCGTAGCCGAGGAGGGCGTCCCGCAGCGCAAGGCGGGGTTCTGGCCGAAGATATCGCTTCTCGAGATAAGCCCTGTCTGCAGCGGTGAGCCCTGCCGGAATGCTGAGCCCAATCGCGGAGTCTCCGAGGGTCCCGGATACGTAGACGAAATCGCCAGCTTGAGCCGTTCCGCGCCGGACCATGCGGCCGCTCGGAACGCTGCCGATCGCCATTATGGTCACCGACAGGGGGGCATTCGACCGCCGGTCTGTATCGCCGCCCATGAGCACGAGGCCGAAGTGTTCCTGTGCGGCTTTCAGGCCACCGCTGAACTGCTCCAGCCAGCTTCGATCGGGCATTCTGGGGAAGGCGAGCGAGAGCAGATACCCGACCGGGCGCGCCGCCTTGGCCGCAAGGTCCGATACGTTTACTGCGACGGCCTTCCAGGCGATGTCTTCGGGCCGATCGGTGGCGCGGAAATGCACGCCCTCAGCAATTGCATCGGTCTTCAGAACGAGATCATGCCCCGGCTCCGGCGTGAGCGCGGCGCAATCCTCCTCGAGCCCGAACGCTCCGGGAAAGCCGGCGGCGAGCGGGGCGAAATAGCTGCGGATCAGGGCATCTTCGCCTGCGGTACCGTCGTTATCAGACATGATTTCCTGGCCTGGCCGTTGAGCGGGAAGTAGCGCGCCCCGCCACTTGGCTCACTCTGTCAGCCCGGGGCCCGCCACCGACCCAGCTCACTCGCCGCTTGCCGCAGGCGGGTTGGAATCCGAGCATAGGGCACGCGAGCACAAGGCACGACTGAAGTCTAGCGGGCGCCGCCGCGAGGCCTGTCGGGGAACTCCCCGGGGCGCAGCCGCCTTGCAATCTTGTCCAGAACGCCATTCACCACCTTCGGCTCGTCCTCGGAGAAGAAGGCGTGGGCGATGTCGATGTATTCATTGATGACGACCCGGGCCGGCACGTCTGGCCGCTCCAAAAGCTCATACACGCCGGACCGCAGAATGGCCCTCAGTATGGAATCGACGCGGCCCAGGTTCCAACCGGCTGCGAGCTGCTGGTTGACGAGCGGGTCGATGTCGCGCTGGCGCCGGACGACACCGCGCAGCAGCTCGGCAAAGAAGGTCGGGTCGGCGCCGACGATGGCGTCCCCCGGCTCGGCCTGCCGGAAGCGCAGGTCCTGGAACTCTGCAATGACGGCGTTCAGGTCCGTCTGGGCCATGTCCATCTGGTAGAGGCCCTGCACGGCGGCAACCCGGGCCGCGCTACGCGGATTCCGCTTCACGGTGTAATCTTCGGATGTCATGCGCCCTGGCCTTGAAACTGCCGGGCGATCTCGATGAGCTGCAGGCAGGCGCGCGCTGCAGCGCCGCCCTTGCCATCGCGGCCGCCTTTGGCGCGCTCGAGTGCCTGCGCTTCGGTATCGACGGTCAGGATGCCGTTGCCGACGGGCACGTTGTGGCGGATGGCCACGTCCATCAGCCAGTGGTTCGCGTTGTTGCAGACGATGTCGTAGTGCGCCGTCTCACCCCGGATCACGCAGCCGAGCGCAATGGCGCCGCAGTACCAGGACGTGGGGGCCGTTGCGGGGATGAGGCCGGCACTGACGGCCTGAGCGAGAACCTGCGGGATTTCGAGCGCTCCCGGCACGGTGATCCTGTCATAGGCTGCACCGGCTGCATCCAGCTCTGCGACGGCGCCCTCCAGAAGTGCATCGCAGATGTGGTCATAGAACCGGCCCTCGATGATGAGGACGCGGCAGCGGACCCGTCCCGCCGTTGCGCCGCCCGCGGTGCTGACCGTCGTGCGTGAACCCCGTCCGACCATGAATTCCTCAGCCGATCCTGCGTTGCTCGACGATCTTCAGTCCGTAGCCCTCGAGCCCGACATAGACCGAAGCCGGGGAGTTCGTAAGAAGCACCATGTCGCGGACGCCGAGATCGCGCAGGATTTGCGAGCCGACGCCGATTTCAACCAGTCGGCGCTCCTCGCCTTCCGTCTTTCGCGGCGCGAGGCCCGAACGCTCCCCGATCCAATTGGATACGGACTTCGGCCTGAGATCGCGTATGAGCACCAGGACGCCGCGGCCTTCCTGCGCAATGGCGCGCATGGACTGCGCGATGAGCGAGTCGCCGGCCGCCTCCGTACTGGTTCCGATCCCCAGCATGTCGGACAGCATGTTGACGGCGTGCACGCGCACCAGCACCGGTCCGGGTTTCGTCAGGTCGCCCTTCACCAGAGCCAAGTGCTCGACCGGCTCGACCGTGGTTTCGTAGACGTAGAGCTCGAAGCTGCCGCCGAATGCGCTCTCCACCTGCCGGCGCGCGACAGGTTTCACGATCCGATCGTTGCGGAGGCGGAATGCGATGAGGTCCTCGATGGTTCCGATCTTGAGGCCATGGCGCTGGGCGAACGGCACGAGATCCGGCATCCGCGCCATGGTGCCGTCCTCGTTCATGATCTCGCAGATGACGGCTGCCGGGTAGAGCCCGGCAAGGCGCGCAAGATCGACCGAGGCTTCCGTATGCCCGGCACGGACGAGAACGCCCCCTTCGCGCGCGACCAGCGGGAACACGTGCCCCGGCGAGACGATATCGTCATGATCTTTGGTCGGATCGATCGCCGTCGCAATCGTCCGTGCACGGTCGTGCGCGGAAATGCCGGTGGTGATGCCTTCGCGCGCCTCGATCGACACGGTGAAGGCGGTGCCGGTCCGGGAGGCATTGGCCCGCACCATCGATTCCAGCCGGAGCTGCTCCGCCCGGGCCTTCGTCAGCGCGAGGCAGATCAGGCCGCGGCCATGCTTGGCCATGAAATTGATCGCATCGGGTGTCGCCATCTGCGCCGGGATGATGAGATCGCCTTCGTTCTCGCGGTTCTCGGCATCCACCAGAATGACCATGCGTCCGTTGCGCAGGTCATCCAGCAACTCCGGCGTGGTGGAGAGGACGCCCTGCCCCTCCGAGTACTGGACGGTATCGAGGGACTGGTTCACCGGCGAAACTCCAAAAGGCGCGCCACATAGCGCGCGAAAAGATCAATTTCGAGGTTGACGAGATGGCCCGCCGTTTTGGCTCCCCAGGTCGTCACCGTCAAGGTATGCGGGATGAGGTTCACTCCGAAGCGGTTGCCTGCGACCTCGTTGACCGTCAGCGAGGTTCCATCGAGAGCCACCGAGCCTTTCGGTGCGATATAGAGCGCAAGATGTTCCGGGGCCTCGAACGTGAACCGCCGGCTTTCGCCGTCGGGCTGGATGTCGACGATCCGGGCGACGCCATCGACGTGACCCGTGACGATGTGGCCGCCGAGCTCGTCGCCTGCCGCGAGCGAGCGCTCCAAGTTGATCCGCCGGCCGGGCTGCCAGCTCTCGATCGTCGTCTTGGAGCGGGTCTCGTTCGAGGTATCGACGCTGAACACGCTGCCCTGGCCGGCCGGCTCGACAGCGGTCACGGTCAGGCAACAGCCGTCACAGGCGATAGAGGCGCCGAGCTTGATCGAATCCGCCGCATAGGACGAGCGGATCGAGAACCGGCCGCCGTCGCGCGCAGCGATCTCGCCGATATCCGTGACAATGCCGGTAAACATGGTGCTCACGCCTTCTTGAGTTTTCGTTCGTTTCTCGTTTCGGGGCTGTGTGGGGCTCACTCACGCGGGCCGATTGGGGCGGCGGAATATCATCATATCATCGGGACCGAATTCGCGCTGCGCCGTCAGCATCAAATCGACGCCCGGGAGGTAGGCAGCGGGCGGCCGTCTGACAATGCCCGCCCGGCCGCGCGCCTGGAATACCACGGCTTCGTCGACAAAGCCTGCCCGGGCGAACGAGCGCCACACCGCCGGACCCCCTTCAACGAGGAGCCGCGTGATGCTTCGAGCGGCCAAACCCTCGGTGACCGCCGGAAGCCAGAGCATGCCCTCGACCACGCGAACGGGTATCACCTCACAGCCATGCTTCTCCAGTGCCGCCCGCTTCCTCGCATCTGCGTCCGCTCCGCAGAACACCATCACCGGTACATCGCGGGCCGAGCGGATAAGCTTGCTTTCGATGGGAATGTCCAGGTCGCGCGCCAGCACGACACGAACAGGCGAGCGGTCAGCCAGGCCGGGCAGCCGGCAGGTGAGCTCGGGGTCGTCGTCTCGCACGGTCCGGCTGCCCACGAGGATCGCATCGCTCATCGCCCGCAGCAGATGCCCCTGGGCACGTGCCTCCGGCCCGGTGACCCAGACCGGTTTGCCTTCCGTGCCGCGGGGCACGGAGCCGTCGGCGGAAAGGGCCAGCTTGAGCTGGATGAACGGTCGCCGTTCGCTGACGCGCAGAATGTGCCCGCGCGCGACCCAATCCGCCTCCTCGCTCCGGACGCCGCGGGTAACGGAAATGCCAGCGGCCCGCAAACGGTCGAGCCCGCGCCCGGCAACTCTCGCGTCGGGATCCTCGATGCCGACGACGACACGGGCCAATCCTGCCTCGACCAGCGCGTCGGCGCAGGGCGGCGTGCCGCCGTGATGTGAGCATGGCTCGAGGGAGACGTACATCGTTGCCCCCCGCGCGCGCGCTCCGGCCCGGCGCAGTGCCTCCGTCTCCGCATGGGGCCGCCCGCCGGGCTGGGTCCAGCCGCGCGCGATCACCTCGCCCGAGGCTTCGTCGACGATCACCGCACCTACCGCCGGGTTTGGAGCCGTGTTTCCGAGCCCGCGCCGTGCGAGCCTGAGGGCGATGTCCATGAAGCGGCCATCCCGCTCGGACTGGGTGTCACTCGCGATCGTTCTGGCCATGGGACTCCTGGCCGGCGCCATTTCCTTTCGCGATCTCGGTCAGAACCTCCTCGAAGTCCGACGCCTCGCGAAAATCGCGGTACACGGAAGCAAATCGAACGTAAGCCACCGGATCGAGGCCGCGCAGGGCTTCGCAGACCGTCTCGCCAATTGCGGAGGATGTCACCTCCGATTCTCCAGTGCTTTCGAGCTGACGGACGATACCTGACACCATGCGCTCGATCCGCTCGGCTTCGACCGGTCGCTTGCGCAGGGCGATCTCGATGGACCGGGCCAGCTTGTCGCGATCGAACGGCACCTTGCGACCCGATCGCTTGATGACCGTGATTTCCCGGAGTTGGACGCGCTCGAAGGTGGTAAACCTGCCGCCGCAATCCGGACAGACCCGCCGCCGGCGGATCGCCGCGCCCTCTTCCGTGGGCCGGCTGTCCTTCACCTGCGTATCGCCGCTGCCGCAGAACGGGCAACGCATGGGTGATCTCTCCTCATCGGAACGACTGAGTATGCCGCTGCCGGGCTATTCAGTTAAGGTCATCCCGGTGCTTGTCACCGGGATCCAGATTTCCGCTTGCTCCGGCGCTTGCGGTGAGATGGATCCCGGGCACAAGGCCCGGGATGACGATTCAATTATAGATCGGAAACTTCCGGCAGAGCTCGATCGCTTCTTCCCGCACGCGCGCCTCGACGGCTGCATTTCCCTCCTCGCCGTTCTTCGCCAAGCCGTCCAGCACGTCCGCGATCATGCGGCCGATGGCCTTGAACTCATCGATCCCGAATCCGCGGGTCGTGCCCGCCGGAGAGCCGAGACGGATGCCCGATGTGACGGTCGGCTTCTCCGGATCGAACGGGACGCCGTTCTTGTTGCACGTGATATGAGCGCGGCCGAGGGCCCTTTCCGAGATATTGCCGGTCAGTTTCTTCGGTCTGAGATCGACCAGCATCAGGTGCGTATCCGTACCGCCGGATACCAGATCATAGCCGGAAGCCTTGAGCACGTCGCCGAGCGCCGCGGCGTTCTCGACAACGGCCTTGGCGTAGGCCTTGAATTCCGGCCTCAGCGCCTCGCCGAAGGCGACTGCCTTTGCGGCAATGATGTGCATCAGCGGCCCGCCCTGCAGGCCCGGGAAGATGGCCGAGTTGACCTTCTTGGCAATCTCCGGGTCGTTGGTCAGAATCATGCCACCGCGCGGGCCGCGCAGCGTCTTGTGCGTGGTGGTGGTCACCACGTGGGCGTGCGGGACGGGATTGGGATGGGCGCCACCGGCGACGAGTCCTGCAAAATGGGCCATGTCGACCATCAGGTACGCGCCGAGCTCGTCCGCGATCTCCCGGAACGCGGCAAAGTCGATGGTGCGCGGGTAGGCCGATCCACCTGCGATGATGATGCGTGGCCGGTGCTCCTTGGCGAGCGAGCGGACCTCGTCGTGGTCGATACGATGGTCCTGGCGGCGGACGCCGTAATGCACCGGCTTGAACCATTTGCCGGACATGTTGACGGGTGAGCCGTGCGTGAGGTGTCCGCCGGCCGCGAGCGACAGCCCGAGAATGGTGTCGCCCGGCTTCGCCAGAGCCATGAACACGCCTTGGTTGGCCTGGCTCCCGGAGTGCGGTTGCACGTTGGCGAATGCGCAACCGAAAAGCCGCTTGGCCCGGTCGATGGCGAGCTGTTCGGCGACGTCGACAAACTGGCATCCGCCATAGTAGCGACGCCCTGGATAGCCTTCCGCGTACTTGTTCGTGAGCACCGATCCGGCAGCCTCGAGCACCGCCCGCGAGACGATGTTCTCCGAGGCGATCAGCTCGATCTCGTTCTGCTGGCGTTCCAGCTCGTTCGCGACGGCGCCGAAGAGCTCGGGATCACGCTCGGCAAGGGCCTCGGTGAAAAAGCCTGGCGAGGCATTTGGTCGGCCGGGACTGGCGGTGCTCATAGTCATGCTCTCTCGCGGGAAGACGGCGTAGCCTTTGCCGAGCGGTTCTGGCTGGGCCCCGAGCGACATAACACGAGCGTCAGCCGGCCAACAACCGCGCGGGCTGGCTTGGGACGTGATGGCGCGGGGCATCTCTCTCTGAGATAATGCCTGACGGCGGACGACTACTCGGCCGCGACCCGGACGGGGCCCAACTCCAGCCCGAATTCACCCCAAAGGACCGTAAGCGCCGATACGAGGTGATCGATGTCGCGATCGGAATGCAGTGGCGTCGGCGTGAATCGCAGACGCTCCGTTCCGCGTGGCACCGTAGGATAGTTGATCGGCTGGACGTAGATGCCGAAGCGGGCGAGCAGGGCGTCCGAAATTTTCTTGCACAGGACCGGGTCGCCCACCATCACGGGCACAATGTGACTCGGGTTATCCAGCACGGGAAGACCGGCGGCCGTGAGCCGACGCTTCAGCGTGCGGGCCCGTTCCTGGTGGCGCTCCCGCTCCACGGCGCTTGCTTTCAGGTGCCGGACGCTGGCGAGCGCCCCGGCGACGATGACAGGAGCCAGCGAGGTGGTGAATATGAAGCCTGGCGCGCAGCTTCGGATGGCGTCGATGCAGGGGCGGCTGGCCGCGATGTAGCCGCCCATCACACCGAAGCCCTTGGCGAGCGTCGCGTTTATGATGTCGACCCGGTCGAGGACGCCATCGCGCTCGGCGATGCCTCCGCCGCGTGGTCCGTACATGCCGACCGCGTGCACTTCATCGAGATAGGTGAGGGCGCCATACCGATCGGCCAGATCGCAGATCGCCGCAATCGGGGCGATGGTCCCGTCCATGGAGTAGACGGACTCGAAGGCAATGATCTTCGGCGTCTCGCGATCGAACTCCTTGAGGTGGGCCTCCAGGTCGGCGAGATCGTTGTGCCGCCAGATCCGCTTCGGCCCGCCGCCACGCCGGATGCCTTCGATCATCGAGGCATGGTTCTTCTCGTCGGAGAAGATGACGGCGCCGGGAAGCAGCTTGACCAGCGTCGAGAGGGTCGCATCGTTGGCGATGTAGGCCGACGTGAAGAGCAGGGCGGCTTCCTTGCGATGAAGCTCTGCGAGCTCTGCCTCCAGCTCCACATGGTAGTGGGTCGTCCCGGAGATATTGCGCGTGCCGCCGGACCCGGCCCCTGTCGTGTCCAGCGCCTCGTGCATGGCTGACAGCACCAAGGGATGCTGCCCCATCCCCAGGTAGTCGTTGGAGCACCAGACCGTGATCGCCTGCTTCGAGCCGGAGCCGTAGTAGCTGGCCGCCGGGAACGCCCCGCAATTGCGCCTCAGGTCAGCGAATACGCGATACCGCCCCTCGGCCTGGATCTCCTCCAGAACATTCTGGAATCTTGCTGTGTAATCCACTGATCCCGTCCTTGCACGAGCCTCTATGAGCTTTGACCCGGCGGAGACCGTGAGATCAACTTCCCCGATGTCGCGGCTCAGGTCCAGGCATTCGTGTGGGAATCAAAGTCGCGCCCGACCACCTTCCTCAATAGGAAGCATTCGGGCCAAAAATGCGCCTTGAGCTCAATCAAGGACGTCAGTAGGCCGCAGCCACCGCCCCGACGCCATCCTTCTGATAGAGGTCCCGCCGGAACTGGACGACACCGTCCTCGGTAGCCCAGGCCGTGATGTAGACCATGTAGATGGGAATGGGCTTCTTGAGGCTCACGTCTTTCCGCTCACCGGACTCCTTCAGCGCCATCACGTGCGCGAGGGTCCATCCATTGTCATGCAACAGCCATGCAGCGAGCTGCTCGATGCCCTGGACGCGGACGCAGCCGGAGGTCGCCGCCCGGAAGTTGCGCCCGAAGATGCTCTCCGAAGGCGTATCGTGGAGGTAGACGGAGTAGCCATTGTGGAAGTTGATCTTCAGGAACCCGAGCGGGTTGTCCTTCCCCGGCTGCTGTCGATAGGTCAGGTGGTGTACCATCTCTGAAGACCAGTCGATCTTCGAGCTGTCGAGCTTGCGCCCGTCCGGGCCGTAGGCATCGATCCCGTAGACTTGCAGGACATCCTTGTTGCTCCGTGCCAGCTCGCGGCCCTTGGGGATCAGGTCTTTCGCGATGACGGTCGGCGGCAAGGTCCAGATTGGATTGAAGTTCAGCTCGCGAATGGTCGAGCGGAGCACCGGGGTAGGCCGGTCGATCTTGCCCACCACGCCCGCGTGCCGGGACACGACGCGGTCGTTCTCGATCGCTTCGATCTGCGCAGCCGGGATGTTGACCAGTACATAACGTTTGCCGGCCGTGCGCGCCAGCTCGCTGACCCGGTCCAGGTTCGTCCGGAGCTGACGGAGCCTGGCCGCCGCCGGCACATTCAAGGCGCCGATGGTGCGGTGGTCGACGATCCCCGTCGGCGCGAGGCCGTTGGATGCTTGGAACCGCTTCACCGCGCGCTCGAGATAGTAGTCGAAGTAGTCGGGGTAGTTGGAGCCTTCCCGCAGGTCTCCCGACATGAGCAGGCGCTCACGAAGGATCCGCACGGCCCGATCGGTCATTCCGGCCTGCAGCCTGACGTTGGGGACCGGCTTCCAGCCGCCTTGCTCGACGATAGCGGCATAGCGCTTGATGGCGGCCTTCATCGGCCCGATGTTGGCCGGTGAGACGGTGGGGTATCCGCGTGGCGGGTTTGCCTCCCATTCGCGGATGAAGGCCCGGTCATAGGGCTGCGTGTAGCTGGATACGGTGTCTGCAAAGGGGTTCCAGCTCGCGCTGTCGTAAGCCGCGGCCGGCGTGCCGGTCACGATCGATGCCGTGATCCCCGCTGCAGCGAAGCCAATCAGGTTGGCCAACCTCCGGCCGCTGAATGCCCGTACTGCCACCACGTCGCGCACTCCTCGCCTCTGCTCAACCTTCGCCCAGAATCTCACGCCAGTTAGTGACAACAGCGTTAACGAATTCTGAGCGTACGTCGCAGCTCAGACCACGTATGAATTCACGAGCACGACGGAGCGTTCCCGACGGTTGATGACGGGACCGCCGCGCACCGTTTGGTTCAGGCTGTCCTGCAGGGGCTCAACATTCCCTCAACGCAATAAGGCGGGGAAGACACAATTTTGTTCGGTTTGCCTCAATTCGAGGCCAGCGATGCCGCTTCGCAACAGAAAACCCCGGCGCGAGCCGGGGCATTGAACGGCGAGCTTGCAAATTCGGCGGTCGTCAGAGCCGATAGCGGATCTGGTCGGACCAGAACCGCTCGAGACGCATGAGCACGCGGTTCAGATCCTGGAGATCATCGAAGCCGACCTCGCCCACGCTTCCCAAGGAGCGGAGCTGACGGCGGTAGAGGCGGCGCACGGTTTCGCAGATCGCCTCGCCCTTGCTCGTCAGTCGGACTCGTACCGAGCGGCGGTCGTGATCGGACCGCTTGTAGTGAATGTAGCCCAGCTCGACCAGCTTCTTCAGATTATAGGAGACGTTCGAGCCGAGATAGTAGCCGCGCGTCTTGAGCTCACCTGCCGTGAGCTCCTCATCACCGAGGTTGTGCAGCAGCAAAGCTTGAACGGGGTTGAGATCACACCCGCCGTTGCGGTCGAACTCGTCCTTGATGACATCGAGCAGCAATCGATGCAGGCGCTCGATGAGCCGTAGCGCCTCCAGGTACTCCCCCTCGAGGTCATTCTTGGCGATCGGCACCGGCTGCGCCTCGACGTGAAGGAATCTCATGTCTGCCCCCGCAAATTTCCGTCCAACGGCGGCCAGGTCGGCCGCTATCGAGCCGAAGCTAAAGGGGGCACGCTGAATCACCGCCTAATAAATCTGGTGAGCAAATCCTAAAGGGTTGCTCCGCCTCGCCTCACTAGAAGCGGGCCGCCTGCATCTCCTGACGGGTCGGCAGGATGAGCTCGCGTCCGGGTTGAAAGGCGAAGATGCGGTCGACGGTTGCCTCAGAGACTTCGGACAGATGCTCAGGAATCCAGCGAGGTCGGTCCTGGTTGGCGAGCAGAACCCGCACTCCTTCACGAAAATCGTGAGATCCAACGAGGCGACAGGCCAGCCGGCAGTCGATCATCAGCGTCTGCCGAAGATCGCGGAAGGCTGCTTCGCGGATGTGCCGCAGCGTGATCTTGAGCGCGGTCGGAGAGCGCCGGCTGAGATCCTGGAGCACATCTTCGCACCAGCCGCCCGCAGCGCCGCCACGCTGTGCCTCGGCCCTCAGCCGACTGCAGATTTCCTCCACCGTTTCAGCTGCGAAGCAACGCTGCAGGACCTCGCGATAGGACTCGATCTCGCCCGGCCCCGGCTCCTCGTGGCGGTCGTCGAGAAGCGGATCGACAGGATCGGCGCTCCGCAAGCCCGCTTCGATCTCGCTGAAGCGGCTGGCCGGAATGCAATGCGTGACCAGCCCGAGCCGATAGGCATCCGCACGGCCGATG
The DNA here is from genome assembly GCA_036380915.1 of Hyphomicrobiaceae bacterium. Classification (GTDB taxonomy): domain Bacteria; phylum Pseudomonadota; class Alphaproteobacteria; order Rhizobiales; family Hyphomicrobiaceae; genus ZC4RG25. Next base: position 29,760 of record DASVDU010000307.1, read on the forward strand.
CGGCGCCCCGTCAGGCCGAGATAGACGCCGATCTCGTCCGGCATTCGGGCGCAAACCCATGAGAGGCCAGCGTCGGCAAAAAAGCCAAAACCGGTCTGTGGCAAGGCGAAGGAGAAGGTCTCACCAGCGACCCGGTGCGTTCCGTAGGCGGTGAGACCCGCTGCCGATCCCATGATGAGGCCGTCGATGAGCGAGATGGTCGGCTTGGAAAAGCATTCGAGAATCCAGCTCAGACGGTAAGTGTCGGCGAGGAGCTGGCGTGCGCGTTCGGGCTGCTCTTTCGCGGCGCTGCCAAGCTCCCGCAGGTCGCTGCCGACCGAAAAGGCTCCCTGTGTCCCAGAGCGCATGATCAGCGCGTAAACGCCCGGGTCGCGGGCAAACCTCGGGATCGACTCGGCGATCCGGGACCGTATGGCCCCTGAAAGGGCGTTGCCGGACTGCGGACGGTCGAGCGTAACGATGGCGGCGGCACCTTCCACCGCGATCGTAAGCTCTTCGCAAGATTCCTTGGCTGATCCTTCAGGCATGTGGCTTTCGATTCGGGCTCACCGGGTCAGGACATGCGCTCAGGCCGCGCCTGCCATACTTTCGCGGCCGACTGTGACCTGTTCACAGCGGGTCTGGCCGCCGTGCTTGACGCGTGCGCCGCAACGGTGAACGCTGAGGCACGCTTGATGTCAAGGGAGCGGGGGACTGCTATGCCGCTGAAGGTTCTGGCGACTGGCGCGAGGCAGGCCGGCTTCGCGCTGTTTGCGGCGGCATTGCTCTGCACGCACCCTGCATGGTCCAAGGGAGCTGCTTCCAGCGGGAAGCCGGCCGAGGCGCAGGCGCCCTCTGTGCCGAAGAACGCTGCCGGAGTCGGGACCGCTAGCGAAGGGAGCAAGCCGGCAGAAGCGGATGCCAGCGAGGCCAATCCGGCCCCCGATGTCTGGTCGGATCAGGAGATCGCCGAAGCCAAGGCCTACTGCGACCAGATTCTGCATGGCGTGGAGGCCGTAATCGAGCCGGCAGATCCCATCAAGGAGGGCGAGTGTGGCGCACCGGCTCCGGTCCGGCTGCTCAGTATCGGCCGCAACCCCGAAGTGACGCTGTCGCCGCCCGTCACCGTCACTTGCGATCTGGTCGTGAGGCTTGCCGAGTGGCTGAAGGACGACCTGCAGCCGCTCGCAAGGAAGCACCTCGGCGGGGAGATCGTGCGCGTAAACACAATGAGCTCGTACTCCTGCCGGAATGCCTATGGCCGCAAGAAGACGAAGCTGAGCGAGCACGGGCGGGCCAATGCGGTGGACCTCGGCAGCTTCGTCACGGGAGATGGTGTGGAGGCCGACCTGCTGAAGGGCTGGGGCCTGACGGCGCGCGACGTGCAGAAAATCGTCGCCAGGAGCAAGGCTGCGAAGACGGCAGCCCTGATGGCCAACGGGCAGTCCGGTGACCCGAAACCAGCGCCCGAGCGTAATGGAAAAGGTCAACCAGCTCTCATGGTGGCTTCCATGGCTTCGATGGGATCCATGGTTCCTCTTCCGATCAGGAAGCCGCCGGCGGATGTGGCGCAGTGGCAGGTGCAGCTGAAGTTACGGAGCGGCAAGGGCAGCATCCGTCCCTCGCCAGAGCTGCCGACCCGGCGGCCGCAGGCCGTTGCGATGAATGAGGCGAGCCACCTCGGCGGACCTGAGGCGGAGGAAGCCGACGTCGCACCGGAGCCCTTCGCTCCCGATGATCAGGTTGCGCTCTTCCTGCGCGCGGCCCACACCGCGGCTTGCCGCCGCTTCGGCACCGTGCTGGGCCCGGAGGCCAACGAGGCGCACCGGAACCATTTCCACCTGGATATGGCAAAGCGCAAGCACAGCAACTACTGCGAATGATTGTTCCACCGGCTGCACGCGCACTTGCCTTCGGCGCCTGAGCCGACGATGGTGATGGCAGACCGATCAGCTTTTGCCAGGGTCCGCCATGACGCCGCGAACCGGCCAATCACCATCCGAGACACTGTCCACGCTTGCGGGCGGTGGCACGTCCTTTCGGCCCGGCATGTTCCCGGCCGTACGCATGCGCAGAAACCGCCGGGCGGATTGGGCGCGTCGCCTCGTTGCCGAGAATGCCCTGACCGCTTCGGACCTCATCTGGCCGATGTTCGTGGTGGAGGGCACCAACACTCGGGTGCCCGTCGAGTCCATGCCGGGCGTCGAGCGGCTCTCGGTGGACCTCGTGGTGGCCGCTGCCGAGGAAGCGCTCTCGCTCGGGATACCGGCGATCGCGCTCTTTCCCTATACCGATCCGGCACTGCGCACCGAGGATGCGCGCGAGGCCTTCAATCCGGAGAACCTCGTGTGCCGGGCCACGCGCGCCGTGCGCGAGGCCGGCCTGAACATCGGCGTGGTTCTGGACGTGGCCCTCGATCCTTACACGAGCCACGGCCACGACGGTCTGATGCAGGGAAACACGATCCTGAACGACGAAACGCTGGAGGCACTCGTCCGCCAGTCCCTGGTGCAAGTCGAGGCTGGCTGCGACATCCTCGCCCCGTCGGACATGATGGACGGCCGTATCGGCGCGATCCGCCAGGCGCTCGAAAGCGCTGGGCATCAGTCCACGCAGATCATGGCCTATGCGGCCAAGTACGCCTCGGCGTTTTACGGCCCGTTCCGGGATGCCGTCGGCTCGACAGGGGCCCTCAAGGGCGACAAGCGGACCTATCAGATGGACCCGGCGAACACGGACGAGGCGCTGCGCGAGGTGGCGCTCGACCTCGCCGAAGGCGCCGACATGGTGATGGTGAAGCCGGGGATGCCTTACCTTGACGTGCTCCGCAGGGTTCGGGACACGTTCGGTGTGCCGACGTTCGCCTACCAGGTCTCGGGAGAGTATGCGATGCTGATGGCCGCATCGGAGCGGGGTTGGCTGGATGGCGATAAGGTCATCATGGAGAGCCTGATAGGCTTCAAACGGGCTGGCGCGGCGGGGATCCTGACCTATTTCGCGCCGCGGGCAGCCAGGCTGCTGGCGTCGACACGCTGACTTTCGCCCCCGCGTCGGCTGCGGAGGATGGCCGTCGGCTAGGGAGGCGGTGCGTCGCTCTCCTCGAGAGATTTCGGGTGGGCTTACAGGAGGTTCGGTCGGTCGAGCCTGCGTCTTTTTTGGTTTGATGTTGCTCGGGCCGATTGCGTGGGGCAGGATTCGGGCACTGCTGGCACGCTTGCGCGGCCCGGTGGTTTCCTTGGAGCTCGCGGCGCGTTTTCCCGGTGATTTAGCGTCTCAGGTGTCACAGAGCTTGATTGCGCGCAGGTCGCTCACTTACTTTTCTTGAAGGCGAGGGCCGGGAGGCCGCATGCGCTCGCCCTTGTCGCCGGAACACCACCCGAATGACAGAGCAGCAGAAGAATTTCCCAGAGTTCTACGTGACGGCTCCGCAGCCATGCCCGTATCTGCCGGGCAAGCTCGAACGGAAGCTTTTCACGCATCTGACGCACGACAAGCCGGCGGCACTCATAGACAACCTGCTGAAGGGCGGTTTCCGGCGCAGCCAGAACATCGCCTACATGCCCTACTGCGAGGGCTGCCAGTCATGCGTGTCGGTGCGCGTGATCGTGGACGAGTTCAAGCTCAATCGCAGCTTCCGGCGGGTGCTGGATGCCAACAGGGATCTGGCCGTACGGCGTGTTCCGCCGCGGCCCACGGCCGAGCAGTACGCGCTCTTCAGGGACTATATAGATGCCCGGCATGCGGACGGAGGCATGGCCGACATGACCGTTCTCGACTACGCCATGATGGTCGAGGACAGCGTCGTGGATACCTTCCTCACCGAGTACCGTGTCCGCACCGATTCCGGGCTCGATTCAGCCACGGCGGGGACGCTGACCGCGGTAGCGCTTTGCGATCGCCTCTCCGATGGCGTTTCCATGGTCTATAGCTTTTACGATACGGAAATGCCGCGTCGCAGCCTCGGCACGCACATGATCCTCGAGCACATCGAGTACACACGTACGCTCGGTCTGCCCTATCTCTACCTGGGCTATTGGATCGAGGGCTCGAGGAAGATGAGCTACAAGACCAGATTTCAGCCCCAGGAGCGGCTGACCAGCAGCGGTTGGGTCAGAGTTTGAAGCACTCCAGCACGGGGCCTTCTCCGGGGCCATTTCGATAGATTGCCGCCCTACTTGTTCGCAAAGCGGGCTCGTCGGCGCAGTCATTTCCGCGGATACTGGCTGCAAACGTACCGCGCCACGCATTGCTGCAACGTTTCCCCCGTCAATGCCCGTTGGACGTCGCAGAAGCGCACACAATCCTCATAGGTGCGACGAGGCCGCGGGTAGCGATTGCAGTTCCTTTCGAGAATGCATCGCTTGAGAGTCATGGATTCCGGCGCATTGTCCCGGCAATCCTGCACGCATTCGTAATAGGTCCAGGTTT
>DASVDU010000308.1:0-12196 GCA_036380915.1 Hyphomicrobiaceae bacterium
GCTGCGGTCAAGGCGGGCACGCAAATGCTCCGCGCGGCTCAGGTCATGCCCGCAACCGCTGCGGGGCTTATCAGGAGGCCAGACGGGTTATCGCTTCCATGTCGTCGAGGTCGTCGATGTTCCAGCACCGCTCGATCAGCCTGTCCGTCTCTTCATCGCTCTTCAGGCCTTTCGATAAGCCTCGGAACTTGCCCTCGAGCTCTGCCTCGGTCATGGGACGGTTGGCGCTGCCGATGCAGTGGTCGACGCTCTCGTTCAGCCTTTCCCCGCTGCTCAACAGAACCACGACTTCAGCGGCGTCTTCGGCGAGCGGTGGCGCCTCCGCCACCTCGGTGCGGTCTCGCAGGCGGACCACGCCCGGATCCGCGATCCGTTCAGGGGACAGCTCGCCCTTTGTCGCCATCCCGTAGGCGAGGGCCACCGCAGCCCAATGCTGGAGACTGACTTGGGCCGCCAGGGGATCGGCCGGGTGCCGCCGGTTCGCGATGGCAGCGGCGGTTGGATTGGCGTGGACCTCGATCCGCTCGACCGCGTCCGGCACGATCGAGCAACGCTCCTTCAAGCGCAGACAGGCCTCAAGCGTGGGGTTGACCACGATCCCGCAAGGATATGGCTTGTAGGTCGTACCGAGCAGGTCGAAGGATTCGCCGAGGCGGTCGGTTATGGCGGCGACATTGGGTTGCTCCGAAAAGACCTCGCAAAAGCCGTATCTGCCCTCCAGCGTGGCGTCGGAGCTCGTGATGCCGCGCTCGGCAAGGAGCGCCCCGAAGAGGCCGGAGCGGGCAGCCTGGGCCGGCATCAGTGGCATGTTCATGGTTCCGTGGTTCCCGCGATAGCCGGAGGCCTGCGAGCCTGCAATGCCCAAGGCCCATCCCAGCCGCCGGCTGTCCAGTCCGAGCAACCGGCCTGCCGCCGCGGCCGCCCCCAAGCCGCCGACGATGGGCGTCTGCACCCAGGCGAGACCGCCGCGCGCCGGCGCAACGCAGACCGCCTTGGTGACCCTGCAGATCACCTCGATGCCTAGGGCGAAGGCATGAAGAAACTCGGCACCCGTCGTCTTCCGCCGCTCGGACAGCGCGAGCAGCACGCTGGCCACGGGGCCGCTGGGGTGGATGATGGCCTCCGCGTGACTGTCGTCGAAGCTGTCGACCGATGAGCTCAGGCAGTTGATATAGGCGGCGTGCAGGATGTCCGTCTTCTCCCCCTGCGCCAGGAGCGTGGCTTGTGGTGGACCCCAATAGTCCCGCAGGGCGTCTTTCGTCAGACTGACGATCTCGTGCCGGGACCCGCCGATGGCACAGCCCAGGATATTGAGGAATGCCCGGCGCGCTTCGCGGCGCACGGCCTGGGGAAGATCGCCCGGATTGGACGCCGCGACGAACTCACAAAGGAGGCGCGTCGCCTGCTCTCGATCTGCGTTATGCAACGTCATTTCCGAACCGGCTCCGCACTTCCCGCCTCCCACTCCGTCTCCTTCAGGACCGCGTCTAAGCGCTGGCCATCCAACCGCCGTCGATGCTGATCGGCGTTCCGGTGATCTCGCTGGCGGCGTCGCTGCACAGGAACAGGACGAGGTCGCCGATCTGGGCCGGGTCCACGAAGCGGCGGGACGGCTGCTTGGTCTCGAGAAAGTCCTTGACCGCTTCTTCGCGGGACTTCTTGCCTTGAGCCATCCTCTCATTGATCTGGCGCTCGGCGTGGGGCGTCAGGGTCGAGCCGGGGCAGATCGCGTTGGCCGTCACCTTGTAGGGCAAGGCCTCGACCGCGACTGCCCGGGTCAGGCCGACCAGGCCATGCTTGTTGGCCACGTAGTCGGAGCGATTGGGAATCGCCGTGAGGCCCAAGTTGGAAGCAATATTGATGATCCTCCCCCACTGCCGCTCCTTCATGCCCGGCAGCGTGAACTGGATGAGGTGGAAGGGGGCCGAAAGATTGACCGCCAGAGCATTGTCCCACCGTTCCTTCGGAATATCCTCGATCTTGGCGGCGTTCCGGGTCGCGGCATTGTTGACCAGGATCTCTATGGGGCCGAGTTCTTCCTCGGCCTGCCGGACCATCGCCTTGACCTGTTCGTACTCGGCCAGATCCGCCCCGGAGAAGCTGACCTTGGCGCCATAATCGTCCCTCAGGATTCGGATCTTGTCCTGAACATCCTCAGGATTCGCCAAGCCGTTCAGCATAACGTGGCATCCCTGGGATGCCAGGGCACGCGCGATGGCCCAGCCCATTCCCTGGGTCGAGCCGGTTACGAGCGCGCACTTTCCCGCGATCCCTGCCTCTATTTCGATACTGCGATAGGTCATCAGCTATCCCCGTTTCATAAGTCGATGGTTGGTGACGTGCAGCCGGTAAGAGGCATCGAAAGATGCCTCGGCAGCCGCGTGGAACGTTCGTGCCGCCAAGGGCGCGGCGCCAGGGATCGTGGCCGGCCGGCAAAGAGTTCAGGTCAACGCGCATCCGAAAGGACGCTGGCCCCCTCGCCTCTCCGGCCCAATAGGGATTGATCCACTTCCTTCTGGAGTCGCGCCCGCTTCACTGCTCCCCAGAGGCTCGCAGCGATCACCAGAAGGAGCACCGCCCAAAGGATGAGCGCCAGTGTGCTGTCAAAGAAGATGGTCGGTGAGTAGTGCGACAACCGCATCGACCGTATGAAGTTGGACTCGATGATGGGCGCGAGAATCAATCCCAGCACCATCGGCACGACCGGAAAGCCTGTCCGCCGCATCAGCACGCCGATGAAACCGAAAAGGATGGCCAGCCCGATATCGAAAAGCGAGTTGCGCACCGCAAAGGCGCCGACCAGCGACAGGAGGATGACGCAGGGCGTCAGCACCTCCCGCCTGGTGGTGGCGATCTTCGCAAGAGGCGCCGCCAGAACCACCGTGGTCGGTCCGATCGCCAGGGCGGCGATCAGCAGTCCCCACAGGACTGTATAAACCTCGACCGCATGGTCCCGCATGATGGCCGGACCGGGGGCCCAGCCCTGCATCATGGCCGCGCCCATCATGACCGCCGCCGTTGCGCTTCCCGGTATACCCAGTGTGAAAGTCGGCACGAGCGTCCCAACGACACAGCTGTTGTCGGCTGCCTCCGGGGCGATGATTCCATCTGGGGTGCCCTGGCCGTATTCCTCGGGCCTCTTGGCGCGCCTCTTGGCGATTCCGTACGCGACGAAGTTGGCAATCGTCGGACCGGTGCCGGGCAGAATGCCGATACCGAGACCCACGAGACTCGAGCGGGTCGTGACTGCCAGCCGCTTGAACGGCTCTGTCATGCCGGCCGAGGCTTCGCGCCAGGACTGCAGGAGCGACTTTTGATTCTGCTCGGCGCCGGCCTCCTGGTCCGATGTGCCGAGCCGGAACGTCTTCAAGTCTTCCGCGACATAGATGAACATCTGAGCGAGCGCAAAGACGCCCAACGTGACAGGCACGAAGGGGAAGGATTCGTATAGCTCCAGAAGTCCGAAGTTGAACCGCGGCCGTCCTGTCTCGCCGCTCGCGGCCATGGTCGCCAGCAGCATCCCGAGGAACAGGGCCAGCATTCCTTTCGGAATGCTATCGCCGATCAAGGACCCAATAATCGTCATCGCGATCAGGCCGACCAGGAACATCTCGGGAGAGGTGAATTCCAGGGCGAATTGGGATATCGGGCCAAGCAGCGGGAGGACCAGCAAGCAGGCCATCACGCCCCCGATCATCGAGGCGCCGCGCGCGATGGAGATGGCGCGCGCCGCCTCACCCTTCCTGGCCATCGGATAGCCGTCCAGCGCCGTAGCCGCGGCGCCTGCCGTTCCCGGGACGTTGAGTAGTATGGCCGGAATGGCGCCGGCATAGGCCGTGCCCGCATAGATGCCCGCCATGGCCACCAGAGCGTTCTGCGCATCCAGATGCACCGTAAAGGGCAGCACGATCGCCGCCGCGTTAACGGCGTCGAAGCCCGGCATCGCGCCCGTGATGAAGCCGATAATCAGCCCGCACAGGAGGACGGTAATGCTGGTCACGGTGAGGACGGAAAGCAGACCCTCTGTGATATATTCCATCGCGAGTCCCTCAGCTGGGCAGGGGAGCAGGAAGCGGCAATCCGAGCCACACCCGGAACACGGTATCGAGCAAAAGCGCGGCAACCGCGGCCCCCACCAGGCAGCGGAGCCAGCTTTGCCAAGCCGATCTGTCCGGAAACAGCGGGACCGCGCAGGTCACGTAGGCCAGGAAGGCCGCCGGGAGCAGTCCCAGCCGGTTGATGCTGAGCAGATAGAGAAGACAGGAAAGCGCAACGAAAAGCGACCGCCACCACCCGCTGGACCGCAGGCCGTCAACATCCAGCCGGCCAACGGCCTCGGCCTCGCTTATCTGTCGAACTGCCCAGAGCGCTCGGAATTCCTGCGCCAGCACCAGCGCCGCGATGAGCAGAAGCCCGGCAATCAGGAGGTCGGGGAAGATCGTCTCGCTTCGCCCCATGTGCCGTATGTTGAAATAAAAGGCTATGCTGAAGACGATCGCACCAACGGGAAACAAGAGTCTCAAACCGGCGATCAAAAGCCGCTGCGTCATGGCTATGCCTCCCGAACCGGCTCGCCGTCACCGATGTCGCCCTCTCTTGGACGAGACGAGCTCGAAAGGCTGAGCGGGTTCCGCAAGAGGCAGCCCGGCAGGGGGCTGGAAGGCAGGGAGGGCATGGCCGTTCAAGCTCCGGGGTGGGATTGCTCTGGTTCCGATCGAGCAACGGCAGACTGACGCACCGCCATCGGGTCCATCAGTCTGCTCTGGCGTTCAGCGCTCTAGTTGCCCAGTCGCGGCACCACAAGCCGGTTGATCGTCTCCTCCAGCTCAGGGCGCATGCTCTTGTAGATGTTAAAGAAGTCGTCGCCCAGAACCCCGAGGAGGCCGGATTCCATGTTCAGCTCTTTCAGTGTCTCGTGATAAGCCGGATCGTCGATCACGTTGCGAAGAGCGTTCAGGAGCTTGTTATAGCGCTCCGGGTTTTCCGAGTGACAGCCGCTGGTCACATAAAGCGAGAAGGTCAGCACGGTGTCGGTCAGCTTCGCGTCCACCAGATCTTTGAGGTCCGGCGAATTATCCACCAGGGTCGAGATGTCGCCCCGAGGATGCAGCTTCGTGGCATTGAAGTGCGCCAAGGTCCGGGTGTCGTCCCAGACGCCCCGGCTGCCGAAGAGAATGTGGTAGCCGAAGTCGGTTTCGCCGGCCAGGAGAGCCGCCCGTCCGGCCGAGCCGCCGTCATAGCGGATGATGTTGAATTTTACGCCGAGTTGCTCCTCCATCTCGAGCAGATGGACGGTCGTGACGTCGAACCACGAGGTGATCGCCACGCGCACCTCGCCGGGGTGTTTTACAATCTCGTTCCAAAGACTTTGCCAGTCCTTGAAGCGTGAGTTGTTCGGCACCAGGATGGCAAAGGGCTCAACGATGATTCCGCCGAGCGGATAGAAATCGTCATAAGAGAAATCCAGGCCGGCATCTGCCACAGCCATGGTGACGAGAGACGGCTCGTAGATTGCGAGGATCGTATTGCAGTCCGATCCCGACTTGGCGACGGCCTGCGCCCCCAGGGCATGGTTCGCGCCGGGGAGATTCTCGGCCCGTATCGAGGTCCCGAGTTCCTCCGAGAGGAACTTCTGCAGCCCCCGCGCAATGGTATCCGTACCGCCTCCGGGCCCACTGGGAATGACCATGCGAAGCGTTTCGTTCGGCCAGTCATCGGCTGCCGCGGCCTGGAAGCCGCCGCCTTGTATGAGCGCCAGAGCGAACGCTGTCGCAGCGGCGGCTCCTTTCAGCGCTTGCTTGCTTACGCCAAACCTCTTGCCCGGCATTGCACCGGAGCCGAGCGCCGTCCTCGACAGTTCCATTGTTCTTTCCTCCCATGGATCGAGCGTTTCGGTTATTTTTTTATCGGTTCAATAGTGCGCGGCAGTTTATCGGTTCAACACCCTGTTTGCAAGATCGCATCAGGACCAGCCAGGAAGCGGCGTCATCTCGAAAAAATGCCCGGCTGCATTCCAGCTTCACATTCCGGAATCAAGCGACGCATCAGACCACCCATGACCCGATTCAAATCCAATATCTGCCGAAGGTCGCCTCAAAGGACAGCCCAAGCTCCATATCAAGATACTGATATATATATGGATTTTCCTGACATGCGCCCGAACCCGATCCGGCTGATCTGACCCGCTGCGGAGAGCATGACGAATCTGTGCGGGTGACCGCAATTTCCCCGTAGGAATGCGGCTTGAGGGCAGAGCTCCACTTGGATCCTATACCGTAAACGCACATGCCGTTGACTCACCCGAAACCTTCTGCGAGCATTTTGTTTGAACCGATCAAAGAACGAAAATTGACCGCGAGCGGGAGGAACGGAGATTTCGGCAGCCAGGACATTGGCCGAGAAGATCTGGGGTGCCCACCTCGTCCGTGAAGGAGACGGGCTGGAGCCGGACCTGCTGTATGTCGATATGCATCTCATCTATGAAGTGACCAGTCCCCAGGCCTTCTCCGGCCTGCGTCTGGCCGGGAGGCGGGTGCGGCGGCCCGATCTGATGCTGGCGACGGTCGATCACAACGTTCCGACGATCGACCGGGACCTGCCGATCGCGGATGAGAAGGCGGCCCGCCTGCTTCGAATCCTCGAAGAGAACTGCGCGGAGCACGGCATCGAACTCCTGCGGATGACCTCGCCGCACCAGGGAATCGTCCATACCATCGGGCCCGAGATGGGGGTGACCCAGCCGGGCATGACCATTGTCTGCGGCGATTCCCACACCTCGACCCATGGGGCCTTTGGAGCCCTGGCCATCGGCATCGGCACGAGCGAGGTCGAGCATGTGATGGCCACCCAGACCCTCGCCCAACGACGCCAGAAGACCCTGGCGATCGAGGTCTTCGGCGCGCTGCCGTTCGGCGTTTATGCCAAGGACATGGCGCTGAACATCATCAGGCGGATCGGTGTGGATGGCGGGATCGGCCATATCATCGAGTACCGCGGCGAGGCGGTGCGCAGCCTTTCGATGGAAGGCCGGATGACTCTCTGCAACATGTCCATCGAGAGCGGCGCCCGCGCCGGGATGGTGGCGCCTGACGAGACGACCTTCCGCTGGCTCAAGGGCCGGCGCTACGCACCGAAGGGCGAGGCCTGGGAGCAGGCGTGCGAGTGGTGGGAAAGCTGCCGGTCCGACGAGGATGCCAGGTTCGACCGTGTCGTGACATTGGACGCGCCGGACTTCGAGCCGACGGTGACCTGGGGAACCACTCCGGCGATGAGCGCGGCGGTGACCGGCCGGATCCCGGAACTCAGCGAAGTCCGTGACAGGCGCCAGGCCGAGCGGTCCCTCACCTATATGGGCCTCGAGCCCGGCATGAGGATCACCGATATCCGGGTGGATCGGGCCTTCATCGGCTCCTGCACCAACGGCCGGCTGTCCGATCTCAGAGCCGCGGCTCGGGTGGTGGCGGGCCGTCACGTGGCGGACGGTGTCCGCGCCATGGTGGTCCCGGGCTCCACGCAGGTGAGGCTGGCCGCGCAGGCCGAGGGGCTCGACCGCATCTTCAAGGATGCCGGCTTCGAGTTCCGCGAGGCGGGATGCTCGATGTGCAATGCCATGAACGGTGATCTTCTGCTTCCTGGCGAGCGCTGCGCGTCGACATCGAACCGCAATTTCGAGGGACGGCAAGGAAAGGGCGGGCGCACCCATCTCGTGTCGCCGGCGATGGCCGCGGCAGCCGCCCTCTACGGGCACTTCGTGGATGTCAGGGAACTCGATCTGGCCCCCCTGGCCGACGCCGAAGGGGAAGCGCACTGAATGCGACCGCTGCAGACCGTCGAAGGCCGCATGGTGCCGCTCGACAAGGCCGATATCGACACCGACCAGATCATGCCGGTCCAGTTCCTCAAACATCCGGAGCGCAGGGGCTTTGCGCAGTTCCTTTTTCACAACTGGATGGAGGAGCCTGACTTCGTCCTGAACGACAGCCGGTACGAGGGCGCGAACATTCTGGTTTGCGGTCCCAATTTCGGCTGCGGCTCATCCCGTGAGCATGCCCCCTGGGGCCTCCAGGAATATGGCTTCGACGTCGTCGTTGCGCCGAGCTTCGGCGACATCTTCCGCATGAACTGCGCGAAGATCGGGCTGCTTTGCGCGGCGACCGACAGCGAGACGAGCAGAGAGCTGATAGCGCTGGCCAGTACCTCACCCGAAACGCGCGCCAAGGTCGACCTGTCGGGTCAGACCATCACCGCCGGCGGGATCACCCGCCCCTTCAAGATCGATGCCTATAGCAAGAAGATGCTGATCGAGGGCCTGGATCATATCGAGCAGACGCTGCGGCATGTCGGCGAGATCGACGCCTACGAAGCCTCCCGCCCTCCCTGGCTGCCCTCGACGCACCGGTAACGTGCTCTTTCTCGCAGCGAGGACCAAAACCTGTCCACTCAACCGCAATCCGGAAAGCCGGCGTCGGCCGCCCCCAAGGTGGTGATCACCAGCCAGGGGGCGCTCCGCATGCTGACGGACAGCCTGCGCCCTGCGGAGCAGCGCGAGCGCGCGCTGCGGCTCACCGAGCCGCTCCGGGTCCACTGGGAAACAAGCGGCGATGCAACGCGCCTTTCGGATGCCTTGCGCGATGCCGACTTCCTCGTTACCGAGAACGAGATCCCGATCACGCGCGAGATCCTGGCCGGCGCGGAACGGCTGCGCTTGATCCAGATCAACGGCCATCGCTGTCTCTCGGTCGATCTGGAGGCCGCGCGGGCTCTGGGGGTTGCGGTCGGGACGCTGCCGCTCGTCACTAGTCAGAGCGTAGCGGAGCACACCCTTGCTCTCATATTCGCGCTGGCGCGCCGGATACTGCCGAGCGACCGCGTCGTGCGGGCGGGCAGCCCCGCATCGGCACACGAGCCGGTGACCGTCGTTCCCGGCCGCTCCTTCTACAACTGGCCCGGCCTTGGCGGGCAGCGCCTGCTCGGCGGCACGACCCTGAGCATCCTGGGACTCGGGGATATCGGCGTCGGCGTCGCCATGCGGGCGAAGGCACTCGGTATGGAGGTCTGCTACTGGCAGCGATACCGGATTTCCGCGGCGGAGGAGGCCGCCTTGGGCCTTCGCTACGTCGATTTCGAAGAGGCCTTCGCGGTCGCCGATTGGCTGAGCGTTCACGTCCGGTTTACCGACGAAACGGTCGGACTGATCGGCGAGAAGGAACTGGCCCTGCTGCGACCGACGGCCTTCCTGATCAACACGGCCCGCGGGCCGATCGTCGACGAAAACGCGCTCGTCACCGCACTGCGCGACGGCCGCCTTGCCGGTGCGAGTCTCGACGTCTACTGGGTCGAGCCCCCTCCGGCCAATCATGCTCTCCACGAACTGGAGAACGTCGTGCTGACCCCGCACTGCGCGGCGGGCGATTTCGAGACCGCCCTGCTCGAGGTGAAGGCCGTGTTCGACGAGCTCCGGGACGTGTGGCAGGGGCATCCGCCGAGCTACCCGGTAACAGCCTGAGCGAGACCCACCTTCCCGGACCTTTTGCCCTGACGATCAGGCGGAATCGTGACGCTACATCCAGCCGCTCAGCGGAGCCGATGTTTCGCTATTCGCTCCGCCAGCTCGTTCCATTCAGCGGATTTCACGGCACGGGAGAAACACTCCGGCGCGCCCGCATCCGGAGCGCCGAGCGTCGCCGACCTGCCCTCCGCAAAGTCCCGCAACCGGGTCAGGAACTGTTCGATGGCTCCGACCACGCGCAGCATCATCGCCATCGGATAGACGATATGCGAAAAGCCGAGACCGCTCAGCTCGCCCGGCGTCAGCAGGGCGCCGTCGGGTTGCTCGAAGAGCGCCGCCATGTTCCACTGGCCCCGGAAGGCCTGCCCTACCCGTTCGAGCTGTTCCCTCCCCTTCGCTCCAGCAACGAAGACGCCATCGGCCCCCTGTTTCAGGTAGCGCTCGCCACGCCTCAGCGCTTCCTCCATGCCGCCTGCTCCGAGCGCATCGGTCCGGGCGATGATCACGAGCTCCGGATCCGCTCTTGTCGCCAGGGCGACCGCAAGCTTTTCCAACATGGTCTCGAGGGGCACGACCTGCCGGGCCGCGGTCGCGCCGGGCTGCTTCTCGAGGCGGTGCTGGTCCTCGAGTATGAGGCCGCCGACCCCGATGCGCTCCAGCACGGCGACGGTTCGCGCCACCTGCCTGGCATCCCCGTAACCATCATCGCCGTCGACCAGGCAGGGCATATCTGGCACGGCATCCACCACGTCCCTGATAGCCGGCGCCATCTCTCCCAGCGCGGCAAGGCCAATATCCGGCAGCGCGTAGCGGGCAGCCAAGAGGGTGGAACCGCCGATGTTGATTGCCGGGAAGCCGGCAGCCTGGATCATTCGGGCGCTCAGCGCGTCATGGGCAAGAGGCGCGACGAGCGGCCTCGCGGCCCTGTGCGCTTGCCTGAGCCTGGTCCCGGGCCCAACGGCCTTAGCCGGTGTCTCCGACCTCGATGCAGACGGGGAAGCTTCGTTGTTCAAGGTCAATGGAACCCACCTGAGACGTTATGCCGGGAGGTGCGGGCCGGTTCGATGCCGAATCATCGGATAGGCCGGCACCTTGAGAGCCGGTGGAACGGGTCTGCGTTGTTTTTGGGACTGAGACCGAACCAAATCAATTTCAGGCTTTTCGCATCCCCCCTCCCGTTTTTCCGGGACATACCAACCATATCATATCGAACGACAGGCCGAACAGACGGCGTTCCCCGACCAAGGCGGGCCTTCACCGATCCCCGAATCAAGACCTTATGAGGAGACCATGATGCAAGATTTGCAGACACATGGAATCAGTCTGCCACGGCTTGGCCTCGGCACCTTTCGCATGGCGAACGACGTCTGCCAGCCGGCCGTCGAGAGCGCACTGGCCCTGGGCTACCGCCACATCGACACGGCCGAGATGTACGGCAACGAAGAGGCTGTCGGGGCTGCCGTCGCCGCTTCGGGAATCGCTCGCGGCGCGCTTCACGTCACCACTAAGGTCTGGCACGAGAATCTGGCGCCCGGAGCGATTCGGCGCGCGCTCGACGCCAGCCTCAATAGGCTGAAGCTCGACTATGTCGATCTCTATCTCGTGCACTGGCCGTCGCGGACGATGGACCTGCCGACGATCTTCGAGACGCTCTGCCGCTTGCAGGCGGAAGGGCGCACCCGGGCGATCGGAGTCGCCAATTTCACGGTGAATCTGTTGCGCACCGCCATCGAGGACATCGGCGCGCCGATCGCCTGCAATCAGATCGAATACCACGTGTTCCTCGATCAGACGCCGGTCCGGTCATATTTGGCGAGCAAATCCATTCCTCTCGTCGCCTATACTCCGCTGGCCCGGGGAGAGGTCGCCGAGAGCCCGGAACTTCAGGCGATGGGACGCAAGCATGGGGCGTCGGCGGCACAGATCGCCCTCAAGTGGCTGCTCGACCAGGACGGCGTCGCGGCGATCCCGAAAGCGCAGCGGACCGAAAGCCAGAGGGCGAACCTCGAAGCGCTGAACCTGGTCCTCGACGACGAAGACCGGCGCGTCATCGCGGCTTTGCCGAAGAACCGTCGCCTGATCAGTCCGCCCTACGCACCGACCTGGGATCCGCTTCCGGCGGGGGTCTCGGCGATCAGATAATCGAGATTCAAAACCCCGAAGGTTGCGCAGGCCAATCGCCCTTGCGCCAGCTTTCGGCTATCCCGTCCAGCGGTTCATACTCATTGCTGCCCGGGGTCGGCTTTGTCGGCGGATTAGGCCAATTGCAGGTGTGCATCGATTTCCCGCTGATAGGCGTCGACCTTGCCCTGCTCCACCTCGGTGATACCGACGGGGCGCCCCAGCTTGCCCGATTCGAACAGAGCATAGACGATCGCGAGAGCCCGCCGGCCGATTTCTCCGGTAACCTCCGGCGCGGCCCGCGTGGCGATGCAGCTGGCAAATTCGTGGTGCTCAAGAGCGATCAGCCGCCAATCCGCCTCGTCGAAGGGCATGTCGTAGCGCCACACTCGTTCGCCGCCAAACAGCTGGGAGGCCAACGGCGATAGGCGGTAGTCCGGTGCGAAATCGAGAATCCGTCCGTCCGAAATGGCTTCGGAGCCCATTCGCCATAGCGTAAGCGGCTTCCCGTTGCGCTCACCTTGCGATTCGAGCGAACCGCCGCTGCCATAAAGAATGCGCTTGTGA
>DASVDU010000309.1:0-6337 GCA_036380915.1 Hyphomicrobiaceae bacterium
GCCGCGAACCAGCCTCAGCCGCTGGTGCGCGGTTTATAGCTGCCCGCAGGCGTTCGGAAAGGGATGGCCAATCTGTTCCAGCCATTGATGGTGAAGATTGCCAACGTCAGATCGACTATTTCCTTTTCCGAAAAATGCTGCTGAAGGTCCGCGAAGAGGGCATCTTCGATGGGATGCTCGGAGATCTTGGTAATCGCCTCGGTCCAGGCAAGTGCCGCGCGCTCGCGCTCGCTGAAGAACGGAGTCTCACGCCAAGCTGACAGCGTGTAGAGCCGTTGCTCCGACTCGCCCGCCGCGCGAGCATCCTTGGTGTGCATATCGAGGCAGTAGGCGCATCCGTTGATCTGGGAGGCGCGAGTCTTGGGAAGCTCGAGCAGCGAACGCTCAAGGCCGCATCCCTCGACGTAGTCATTCAGATGACGGAGCGCCGCGAAGCCCTGTGGCGATACCTTCCAATAGTCCAGTCTCGATTTCATTATGCTCCTCCGTTCGTTTCCTGCAGGCTGGGGCCTGTCGACCTCGATAGCTATAGGGTCGCTGGCCGGAAAGGTCTCGGCGAGCGCTCTATCCAGAAGTTCATCGAGATGGGATCGCGAAGAGGTGTTGCTGGCGAGTGGCTCCATCCTGCTCTTGTCGTCGAGCATCCGCACCCTTGTAGGTTCTGTAAGCTGAAGCGGCTACTCCGCCGCATGCATATAGACCCATTCGCCTGCCCGTAGTTCCAATGTGGAACCAACGAGTAGCGCGCCGCTCCGGGCAATGCGCCTCCGCCCCGGTTCGGCAAACGCAAGTGCCATCAAGATCGACATAGGCGCCAGGAGGCCTGCTCAAGCAGGGTGAGAACCGGCACCTCTTCTGGTGCCAAGCGGGGTATTCCGCAACATAAGCGCCAGGGGAATGACCGCAAGCGACATCAACATGAGCACCCAGAAGGCGTCGACGTAAGCGAGGAATGTTGCCTG
This sequence comes from Hyphomicrobiaceae bacterium, assembly GCA_036380915.1. Lineage (GTDB taxonomy): Bacteria > Pseudomonadota > Alphaproteobacteria > Rhizobiales > Hyphomicrobiaceae > ZC4RG25. Next base: position 963 of record DASVDU010000309.1, read on the forward strand.
TGTTTGGACCTGATCTCCGATCCAGGCTATCACCTGGCCCTGCGCTTCCTGAGGCGAGCTGCCGCGGCCGATGAAGTAGCTCATGACCTGTTGAACGGTGTCCTGAAAGGAGATGTTCGACGGCACCACGTTCTCGACGAGCCGGCTGTGGTGAAATTGCTCGCGATGCGCCACTATGTTTGCAGTGAGGGAAATTCCGATCGACCCGCCGGTATTGCGAGCTGAGTTGATCAGCGCCGAGGCCTGGTCGGTCTTGTCAGGCGCGATGCCTTCGTACGATGCCGTTATGATCGGCAGAAAGACCAATGGCAGCCCGACGCTCAAAACCATCCGCGAAATGGCAAAGAACCAGAAATCGAGATCACCGTACACGGCCGTGAGGATATGCATCGAGAACGCGACGATGAGTGTGCCAATCGCAATCAGATATTTCGGCTGGATCCTTCCCGACAAATAGCCCACGACGAACATCATGCCCATGGCGACCAAGCCACCTGGCGTCAGAATGAGGCCGGCCCACACGGCCGTATAGCCGAACTCATTCTGGACCAGTAGCGGCAGAAACTGTGTCGTAGCCAGCAAGGTACCTCCAGCGGCCAACATGATTATAAAGCAGGAGCCGAATTGCCGGGTCCCCACCATTCGCAAATCGATCATCGGACTGCGGCGGCTGAGCTCCCAAGGGACCATGAGCGCAAACGCGAGACAGCAGATGATTGCGACCGTGACGATGAAGCTCGAGTCGAACCAGTCGTCGATGAGCCCACGATCGAGCATGATCTCGAGCGAGCCGAGAAAGGTCGCCACGAGCAAGAAGCCAACCAGATCGAACCCACCCTCTTGCCGCAGACGCCGCCTCGCCTCCGCGACGGCTGCCGCCGACTGGCGTAGGGTCGATGCAATCAGCGCAATCGCGATGAGGCCGACAGGTCCATTTATGAGAAAGCACCAATGCCAGGACCAGTTTTCAGTGAGCCAGCCGCCGAGTATCGGACCGATCACCGGGGCAACGACCACGGCCACACCGAACATCGCGAAGCCCTGGCCTCGGTTTTCCGGCGGAAAGGTCTCCGCCAGAATCGATTGGGAGACCGGTACCATGCCGCCGCCGCCGAGCCCCTGCAGGATGCGCGACAGGAGCAGTACCTCTAGATTCCAGGCAAAGCCGCAGGCCACAGAAGCCGCGGTGAACAGCGCCAGACATGTGATGAAAAAGGTTTTGCGGCCAAGCCAACGGCCAAAAAAGGGACTGGCCACCAAAGCTGCGGCATTTGAAATCAGATAAGTGGTCACAACCCAGGAAGCCTCGTCCACGCTCACCCCGAGGCTGCCGGCGACATGGGGCAGCGCCACATTGACGATGGTGGTATCAAGCACCTCCATGAATGCAGCGAACGCGACCACCAGAGCGACGAGCCAGGGATTCGTCGCGCCACTCGCTGCGTAAGCTGCTCCTGCCTGAGTCTCGTCAGCCATCAAAACCACCCCGTCAGCCACTCGGTCAGGGACGCAAGATGATCGCGGATCGACGGAATTTGATCGGAAAGGAGTTGCTCGTAGAACGACGGCTCAGGGTCAATTCGCACGGTTGGTTGGACTGACATGCCGGGACCCAAGGCGACGTCGGTCGGCGGATTTTCCATTATGATTTTCACGGGAACGCGCTGGACGATCTTGACGAAATTGCCGGTGGCGTTCTGGGGCGGCAATAGCGAGAACGCTGTGCCGGAGCCAGGCTGGACACTTACGACCCGGCCGGCAATCCGGCGCTCCGGGTAGGCATCGATCTGGATTGTCACAGGCTGGCCAGGCCGTATGGCATCGAGCTGGGTCTCTTTGAAATTCGCCGCCACCCAGATCTCGTCTGGCACAAACATGGCGATGGCCGTGCCTGGTTGCGCGAGCCCGCCAACTGCGGCGCTGAGCTGGACGACGTGCCCCGGCTGATCTGCCGTGATGGTGGTGTAGGATAGGTTCAGTTTAGCCTGATCACGCAAAGCCCTGGCTTGCTCCAGGTTCGAGACCGCGGTCTTGCGTTGCGCCTTTAGGGAGTCGAGCTGCCGCTGCGCCAGCTCGAGATCTGCCTGCGCACTCTTTACCGTCGCCTCCTGGGTCTTGACATTCTGGACGTCGATCGTGCCCTGCTGAGCCGTGGCCCAACCCTTTTCGACGAGTGGCCTGTCGCGTTCCCAAGTGACCCGAGCCAGATCGAGAGCGGCCTGAGCCTTGTCGACCTGAGCCTTCAAAGAGGCAATCTCCGCCTGCTGAACCTCGAGCTGTGCATCAACGTTCTGGATGCCCGCCTCTGCGCTCGCAACCTGCGCCTCGGCCTGCTCGAGCGCGATGCGAAACTCGCGATCATCGATGCGCGCGATCACTCCGCCCGCCGGGACGTGCTCATTGTCGGTCACCGGCACTTCGGTGATGTATCCGGAGACTTTAGGGGCAATGGAGAACGGGCGGGACGCGATGAACGCGTCGTCGGTGCTCTCGAAGTGGGCGCTGTGGTCCCAATAAAGGTAGCCACCGGCAATCATCATGGCCAGAAGGACGAGGCCGATCACCGAGAGGAACGGATGCCGCCGCAGGAATCCCTCGTGCGGTGTTTCCCGTTCCTCCTGGACCGGTCTCGGGGCCTGGTGTTCACCTTTCGCTGTCTGTTCCGAGATGTCACCCGTGGGGTGCTCATCCGGAGTCTTGGATCGTGGATTGCCGTTGTTTGCCTCCAGGGCCACTGTCGAAACTCCTGCCAGCTGGAGTAACCACAAAAAATCGCAACAGTGCCGTTTCGTTCCTTGCCTCGTCCTACTGCGACACCTCGGGCCCGGAACGGCATGCGCACGGAAAAGCGTGTGGCGTCTTTCGTGCACCTTGCCCGCGATGCAAGGGCCGACTTCGGAGGGATTATCTGTCCGATAAGCAATGGATCGTCCTCATCTCCGCTGGAACGGTGCAAGCATCAATGCAACTGCATCGATATCGAGGAACACCGTATGGCGGCAGCGCCGGACCGACCGACGGCTCCAGCGCCGAAAGTACATGTCACCTAGGCCAACCGCATGATCTATGACTTCCAATGCGCCGCGGTGCCGGCCCTGTAGGCAGCTGGCGGCCTGTGCTGAGCGTCTCGCGCTCGGCGCCGCTCAGGCCGGGGGCGCAATAAAGTAGGCCTGGAACGGCAGTACCGGCAGCTAGGTCCGGATGTCTTCGCCTTGCCGCTCTTGAGGATCGCCGAGCAGGTGACCGTGTTGACTTGGAGGAGGCCACCAGGTCGGCGCGTCAGTAGCCTCTAACGGCGCTCCACCTGCGCCGGAACGGGGTCGATGCGGTGGAGTTGTCGCTCAAGCTGGGCCGCATCCCTGGGCTGTCACTTCTGGTCAAGAGTGCCGATGCGCAGTCCCGCTTGAGCCAGATGATCTTCGCATGCGCAACGCGACACATCATGCTCATGCCATCTTGCCGGTCCTGATGACGCACTGCTAAACCACCACGCCGGAAGTGATCCCAGCACGGTAGACATTGTTTGAAACACCCGAACAAAACCAAAGCCCCGGAGCTTTCGGGAGCAGAAAACCGCAAGTCTTCCTCGCCATCTTTCCCTCGATCATGCTGCCGATGTTCCTGGCGGTCATGGATCAAACCATTGTCGCCACGGCGCTGCCAGCGATCGCAGGGGAGCTGGGCGAGGTCGAGCGCACGTCCTGGATCGTGGTTTCCTATCTGATCGCGGCGACGATTGCCGCGCCGATTTATGGGCGGCTCGGCGATTCCTTTGGCCGGCGGCGCATGATGCTCGTCGCCCTCAGCGTATTCGTCGTCGCATCCCTGCTATGCGCGGCGGCGCCCTCGACGACACTGTTGAGTGCCGCACGCTTTCTGCAAGGGCTGGGCGGCGGCGGGTTGATGACGCTGTCCCAGGCACTGATCGGCGAAGCGATCCCACCGCGCGAGCGCGCGCGCTATCAGGGGTATCTGGCCGCGATAGCCGTGACCGCCAATACGTTCGGCCCCGTCGTGGGTGGCTTTCTGACGGAGCACTTCGGCTGGCGTTCGATCTTCTTCATCAGTGTGCCGATTGGATCGGCTGCGCTGGCCCTGACGCTGCGGCTACCGACGCGAGTGGCGGCGGAACGGTTGAAATGGCGCGCCGATCCCGGCGGTCTCCTGTTTTTCGCAGTGTTCGTCGCTACGACGCTGCTCGCACTGGAGCAGGTGCAACAGGTCAAGCTGTCTGCTCTGCCGCTTGGAGCGGGCCTGCTGTCGGTCGGCATCATCGCTCTTGTGCTGCTGGTCTGGCAGGAAAAGCGCGCCGAATCGCCGCTCCTTCCCTTAAGCATCCTGCGCATGCCCGCAATCTGGAAGAGCGATGCGCTGGCCGCCTGCCACGGCGGCGCGCTGGTTTCGCTGATCACGTTTCTGCCGGTCTATCTGCAGGTGGTCCGCGGCGCCTCGCCTGCCGAGTCCGGCTTCCTGCTGGTGCCGCTCACCGTCGGCATCGGTGCGGGCTCGCTTGTTACGGGTCGGCTGGTCAGCAGGACGGGGCGGACCACGATCTTTCCCGTCATTGGCCTGGCGTTGCTCACCTTCAACATCCTGTGCCTCGCCCTGTTCGCCGAGCAATTGAGCACGGGCGCGTTCGTCACCGTACTGCTGTTCAATGGATTGTTCATGGGTACGGTGATGGGCGTGGTTCAGGTCCTGGTGCAGAGCGCGGCCGGCATTCGACGGCTCGGCGAGGCGGCAGCTTCGGTTCAGCTCTCGCGCTCGCTCGGCGCCGCCTTCGGCACGGCGCTGGTCGGCACCGTGCTGTTCGCCTTTCTGCAGATCCGCAATCCGGAAGCGGCGCGCGTCTTCTCCATGCTGTTCGAGCATGCCACGTATGCGGTGCCGGCGATGAGCCCGGAGCAGCGCGCCGCGCTCCAGACGGACATCGCTGACGCCTTCCGCGCCGCGTTCCTGCTGATCGCCGGGTTCACGACCTGCGGTTTTTTCCTCGCGCTGACCAACCCGTTGCGGAGGATTTGAGCGCATATTTGCCCCGCGAAAACCGGCAAATCGCAGAGGCATCCCCTGCATGGCAGGGGCGGCCTGCTTCCCACTTGCAGGCGACACACAAATGGATTCCTCAAGAGCCTCACACGAGTCTCTGCTAGGCCCTGTTCACTTTAGATGAACTCAAATCCTGAATTTCTGAAAGTTCCTGCGCATTCATCGAGGCCAACGGCCCGGATCTTCTAGGATCCTTTCCACTGGTTCGAAAGGTTTGGGCTCCATCTCGAGCTCCGCGACGCCGCGCCTCACCGGCCCCCGTGAGTTCAGTAGATGGCTCTGGCGTTGTTTTCTGATCGGCAGCAAATTGCAGTATTCGAAACCAT
>DASVDU010000310.1:0-26924 GCA_036380915.1 Hyphomicrobiaceae bacterium
TATGGCAGCAATGTCCCAGATGTCACGATCGCTGAACCCGGCCTGACGCAAAGCCTTCCGATCTGCTTCCTCGATCTTGTCCGGATGCTCGGTGAGCTTTACGGCAAAATCGAGCATCGCCTTCTGGCGCTTGTCGAGGCGGGCGGCGCGATAGTTCTGTGCAATCAGCTCGCCCAGCTCCGGATTTCCGGACCGCTGGCGCACCGCCGCTCCATGCGCCGTCAGGCAGTAGTGGCAGTGATTGACCGAGCTCACCGCGACCGCGATCATTTCGCGTTCGAGCTTGCTGAGACCGCTGTCACCCAGCATCAGGTCATCGACCATGTCGATGAAGGCCTGCAGCTTCTTGTTGTCGAATGCGTAGGCACGCAGCACGTTCGGCACGAAGCCGAGCTTCTCCTTGCACTTCGCGAAGTACGCGGCGATTTCCGGCGTCGGCTCGGCATCCGGCCCGAGGTCGAGCGCGGTAACCGGTTCATCCGTTCGTTGCTGCATGGATCTCATCCTCCTCGCCGACGTACGGCGCTCCAGGTCTTGATTGCAAAGCTCCCTGGAGTTCGCCGTCAGGCTCCAAAATTTCGCGATCATTGCACGAGAGGGTAGCGCTGGAGCGCTGTCCTGTCATTCGGCACAAGCCAGCCACTATATTATGTTCTAGCCGCCCCAGACTGGAGGATCCGGCCTGCAACGTTGATGATCGGAGCTCTCATTCCATGGCACTTCACGCGCCACAAACCGCTGGCGACCTCCTGAGCAGCATCGAGCTGCACCTCGACGCTTCCGCCGAGCTCAAAACCTACTGCGGCCTGCTCTTCGGGGAGCATTCCGACGACCTCGAGCGGTACGCCCCGGAGTCGCTGGCAGCTATCGCGCGGTCGAACTTCTCCTTTGCACGGGAGAAGCCGGGCGGGAGGCACGCCATCCGGTGGCAATCGGTTCGCCTGGAGACGATCACCGGCACGCACCCGTTCACGCTCGTCGAGATCGTGAACGACGACATGCCGTTCCTCGTCGACAGCGTCCTCAACGAGCTGCAGGCGCGAGGGCTCTCGGCACTGCTCGTCCTGCATCCGATCCTCAAAGTGCAGCGCTCCGACGAAGGAGAGCTGGAACGCGTCCTCGGGCCGGGCGATCGCAACTGGGGCGATGGCACGCAGGAAAGCTGGATGACGCTCCTGCTCGACGCGATGACGGCCGATATGGCGAGCGGCCTCACCGAAGCGCTGTCCGCCGTGCTGGACGACGTCCGTGTCGCGGTGACAGACTGGCACTCGATGACGGCCCGCTTAGAGCGGGCCATCCAGGCCCTCCAGTCGTCACCTCCATCTGTCGCGCCAGGGCTGCTCGCCGAATCGCTCGCCTTCTGCCACTGGCTGCTCGACGGTCAATTCACGTTTCTTGGCCTCCGTGAGTACAAGCTCGTCGGCAAAGAGGAGACCAGCGAGCTCGTTGCGGTCCCGAAATCCGGGCTTGGGATTTTGAGGGAGCCGAACCTACACGTCCTCAGCGGCCGTGGTGACCCGCTCGGGATGACGCAGGAGGCGCGCCGGCAATTCTTCAAGCCCCATCCGCTCATCATCACGAAGTCCAACATCGTATCGCGCGTCCACAGGCGCGTGTTCATGGATTACGTTGGCCTCAAGACCTACAATCCGGATGGCTCCTTGGCCGGTGAGTTGCGGCTCGTCGGGCTCTTCACGTCCCACGCCTACACACAGCCGCCGCAGCAGATCCCTTTTCTCAGGCACAAGGTCGAAACCGTCATGGCGCGCTCGGGCTTTCCGGCGGGCAGCCACGACGCCAAGGCCCTCGCCAATGTGCTCGCCACTTTCCCGCGCGACGAGCTGTTTCAGATCGACGAGCAGCAGCTGCTCGACTGGGCGCGGGACATCGTCGATCTCGACCTGCGGCCGCGCGTACGCGTGTTCGCACGCTTCGAGCGCTTCGATCGCTTCGTCTCCGCCCTCGTGTTCGTGCCGCGCGACCGCTTCTCCACGAGCGTCCGGGAGCGGATCGCTGCCATCCTGTCCGAAGCCTACGAGGGGCACCTGCAGGCGTTCACGCCCTTTTTCACCGAAGGCCCACTCGTTCGCGTCCATTTCATCATCGAGCGGCGGGAAGGCCCACGCCCGAAGGTCTCGGAGCACGACCTCGAGGCACGCATCACGGAGGCGACGCGCACCTGGGACGATCAGCTTTCCGAAGCGCTCCACTCCGGCGGTGAAGCGCTGGCAGCCCTCGCCCCGAAATACCAGCATGCTTTCCCGGCCGGCTACACGGAGATGTTCAGCGTCACGCGGGCCATCGACGACATCGCCCGCATCGAGCGCCTGGGTCCCGATCGGCCGCTGGCGATCGACTTCCATGCGGAGGGGCGGACGGGCGGGCGCAAGATACGGGCAGCCATATACCGCTTCGATCGGCCTATTCCGCTATCGGAGCGCGTGCCCGTCCTGGAGAACCTCGGGTTCTTCGTCATCGACGAGCGCAGCTACCGCGTAATACCGCATTTCGACGGCACGGCCCGCGAAGTCATCCTGCACGACATGGTGCTCGAAACGGCTGATGGTTCAGCTCTCGACCTGTCGAGCTGCGACCGTCGAATGGAAGACTGCTTCATCGCCGTCTGCCGCGGGGAAGCGGAAAACGATGGCTTCAACCGGCTCGTAATCACTGCCGGGGCGGACTGGCGCGAGGTGGCCGCACTCAGGGCGTACGCCACGTACCTGCGGCAGATTGGGGCGCCGTTCGGATTCCGCTACATCGCCGATACGTTGAACCGGCACGCCGGCATGGCGCGCGACTTCATCGAGCTGTTCCATACGCGCTTCGATCCGGACCGGGAGCTCACGTTCAGCGAGCGAGCCGAGGCCGAGGAGCTGATCCGAGAGCGCATCGAGAACGCACTGGCTCTCGTGGCGAGCCTGGATGAGGACCGCATCCTGCGCTACTACGCAAACCTCATCAAGGCGACCGTACGCACCAATTTCTTCCAGCGCGACAGCAACGGACGCCGGCCCGCCACGATCGCCTACAAGCTGGCCTCTTCATTGATCGAAGGGCTGCCTGAGCCGAAGCCTTATCGGGAGATCTGGGTCTACAGTCCCAGGGTCGAAGGGGTTCATCTGCGCTTCGCGCCGATCGCGCGCGGCGGCATCCGCTGGTCCGACCGGGCACAGGATTTCCGGACGGAGGTGCTGGGGCTCGCCAAGGCCCAGCAAGTGAAGAACACGGTCATCGTTCCGCAAGGCGCCAAAGGCGGCTTCGTGCCGAAGCTGCTTCCGCGGACGGGATCGCGCGAGGAAATCCAGAAGGAAGGCATCGCCGCCTATCGCGCGTTCGTATCGAGCTTGCTCGACATCACCGACAACATCGTTGCCGGTAAGATCGTGCCTCCGGACCGCGTCGTGCGCCACGACGGTGACGACCCCTATCTGGTCGTCGCTGCCGACAAGGGGACGGCGAGCTTTTCTGATATCGCGAACGAAATTTCACTGGATCATGATTTCTGGCTTGGCGATGCCTTCGCCTCGGGCGGCTCTTCAGGCTACGACCACAAGCGCATGGCGATCACCGCCCGAGGTGCGTGGGAGTGCGTCAAGCGGCACTTCCGCGAAATGGACATCGACATCGAGACGCAGCCAATCCGCGTGGTCGGCGTGGGCGACATGTCCGGCGATGTGTTCGGGAACGGCATGCTGCTGTCACGAGCCATCAAGCTCGTCGCTGCGTTCGACCATCGCGATATTTTCATCGATCCCGATCCGGACCCGGAAATCAGCTACGCCGAGCGCAAGCGTCTGTTCGACCTGCCGCGATCGAGCTGGCAGGACTACGACAAGTCGTTGATCTCGCGCGGCGGTGGCGTGTTCTCGCGCTCCGCCAAGTCGATCCCGCTGTCGCCGGAAATGCGCGAGCTGCTCGGCGTCGATGCGGAGGCGATGACACCGACCGCCCTGATGAATGCCATCCTGAAGTGCGAAACGGATCTGCTCTGGTTCGGTGGGATCGGGACGTTCGTGCGCGCCTCGTCCGAGACGCCGGAGCAGGTGGGCGATCGCGCAAACGATGCAATCCGTGTCACCGGGCAGGAGGTGCGCGCAAAGGTCATCGGCGAAGGTGCCAATCTCGGCGTCACCCAGCTCGGCCGAACCGAGTTCGCGCGCAAGGGCGGCCGGATCAACACGGACTTCATCGACAATTCGGCGGGCGTCAACTCCTCCGATCTCGAGGTCAACATCAAGATCGCACTCGGGCCGGCCGTGGCGTCCGGCCGGCTCGATCCGGAAGACCGCCGCGAGCTGCTGGCCTCCATGACCGAGGACGTGGCCGCCGCATGCCTCGTCAATAATTATCAGCAGTCGCTGGCGCTGAGCCTGGCCGAACGCAGCGCTGCGCGGGACATCGCCTATCTCTCCCGGCTGATGCGGGCGCTCGAAAAACGCGGCCTGCTCGACCGCAAGCTGCATGGGCTGCCGAGCCGGCAGGAGATGGCGCAGCGGGAGGCCACGGGATCGGGCCTCACACGGCCGGAGCTCGCTGTGCTGTTGAGCTTCGCCAAGATCGCGCTGTCCGAGGACCTGATCCACAGCTCGGTGCCGGACGATCCGGTCTGCGAACCGCTGCTGACGAACTACTTCCCGGAGGCGCTGCGGCACAGCTTCCTCGAGGACATCAAGGCCCACCGCCTCCGCCGCGAGATCATCGTCACCGGTCTTACCAATTCCATGCTCAATCGGGGCGGACCGGCCATGGCCGTGCGGCTTGCCGACGAAAGCGGACGCGGGCCCGACGATGTGGCGGCGGCCTTCCTTGCGGTCAGTGCCATCTTTCAACTGCCCGACCTGTGGCGCGCAGTCGATCAGCTCGACGGCAAGATGCCGGGGCAGGCGCAGCTCGGGCTCTACGCGCGGATCCAGGACTTCCTGCTGGAGCAGTCCGCGAACATGCTCCGCATCGGCATGGGCGAAGGGCTTGCACCCACGATTGCAACGCATCGCGCCGGCGTCGAGGAGCTTGCCGCCGCGTTCGAGGATTGCCTCACGCCGCATCAGCATGAGCATCTCGCTACTTTGCGCGAAGCATTGCAGCAGGCCGGGGCAACGCCCGAGGTCGCCGCGCGCATCGCTGCGCTCGACATCCTGTCCCATGCGATGATCATAACGCAGCTCGCCCATGCGACCGACCGGACCATCGCCGAAGCGGCGCGGATAGCCTTTGCCGCCAGCAGCTATTTCCGCCTCGATGACCTGAAGGAGCTCGCAGCCAGCCTGCAGCTCCGGGATTACTACGACCGTCTGGCGATAAACGGCGCCGTCCACACACTGGACGCGGCGCGCCGAGCCTTGTCCCGCGAGATCCTGAGCGCCTCGAAGAAGGGCGCTGCCGATTTCGCGGCTTGGGAGAGCGAGAACGGCGGGAGGCTGGCGCGCGCGAAGGCAGCCCTTGACGAAATGGCGACGACAGGCGACGTCACGGTTTCCCGGCTGACGGTCGCCGCATCGCAGGTGCGTGAACTGACGTCCGGGTGAGAACGAAAAGCGCCGCAAGCGGGAGACGACGCCTTTGACAGCTTCACAGCCGGACGAGGCCGCTCTCCCGGCAGGCCCAGACGTGGCCGCGCACGTGCGTGTGTTCGCCGGATGGGTCCTCGTCGATTGGGCGCTGCAGGCCCTCACCGGGTCGGGCGCTCGGCGATCATGAACCATTCAGGGCCGGAAACGGGATCGTGCCAGACTCGCCGCCAGCGGAACCCGGCCTTTTCATACGCGCGGACGGCCGCTTCATTCTCGATCGACGCAAAGACACAGACGGCAATCGCCAGCGTCGTCTCGAATACCTCTTGCTTAAGGAGCTCCAGCGCCGCCACGCCAACGCCCTTGCCGCGATGAGCCTCGGCGGCGATGAAGATGTCGAGATCCCACGTGCCGGGGCTCAGGTCGTCGGGCAACGACTCGCCCCAAAGGGTCGCGTCGACCGCATGTGCGTAACCGACCGGCTCCCCTTCTACCTCGATCATGCGGCAGATGGCATGCGCGCTGTCGAGCGCCATCAGCACCTCGGCCTCGGTACTTGCCTGCGGACCCCACCAGCGCTGGATATCCGGCCGGGCGAGCCAGCTGCGGATGAGGGGCCAGTCGCCATGCGTGGCGGGTCGCAGCGCCACACCAGCATTGGCCCCCTCCCCGCGCATGAGATCAGTGCCGGAAGTGGCGGATGCCCGTGAAGACCATGGCGAGTCCGCGCTCGTCGGCCGCCTTGATCACCTCGTCGTCGCGCACGGAGCCGCCCGGCTGGATGACCGCGGTAGCCCCGGCCTCGGCGGCCGCGATGAGACCATCGGCAAACGGGAAGAAGGCATCGGAGGCCACCACGGAGCCTTTCGCAAGCGACTCGGCAAGTCCAGCGGCGCGCGATGCTTCCTCTGCCTTCAACGCCGCGATGCGCGCCGAGTCCACCCGACTCATCTGGCCTGCGCCAATTCCTACGGTCGCGCAGTTCTTCGCGTAGACGATCGTGTTCGACTTGACGTGCTTGGCCACCCGGAAAGCGAACTTGAGGTCGGCAAGCTCCTGCTCTGTCGGCTGCCGTTTCGTCACGACCTTCAGCTCCATGTCGTCGACGCTCGCCGCATCACGCGACTGAACCAAGAAGCCACCCGCGACTGAACGGAACGCCACCCCCGGCGCGCGGGGGTCCGGCAAGGCGCCGGTCGTCAACAGACGCAGGTTCTTCTTGGCGGAGAACAGTGCCTTCGCCTCAGGCGTCACATCCGGCGCGATGACCACTTCGGTGAAGATGCGCGTGATCTCCTCCGCCGCCTCCGCATCGATCGGCCGGTTCAGGGCGATGATACCGCCGAATGCGCTCACGGGATCACAGCGGAGGGCCGCGAGATAGGCCTCCTTGAGCGTTGCCGCGCAGGCCACGCCACACGGGTTGGCATGCTTGATGATGGCGACGGCTGCCGTTTCCGCAGGGTCGAACTCGGCCACCAGCTCGAAGGCGGCATCGGTGTCGTTCAGGTTGTTGTAGGACAGCTCCTTGCCCTGATGCTGCGTGGCGGTCGCCACGCCGGGGCGATGATCGGGCCCGCGGTAGAATGCGGCCCGCTGGTGCGGGTTCTCGCCGTAGCGGAGCGGCTGTGCGAGCTTGCCTGCGAATGCGCGCCAAGCTGGCGCCGTGTCGCCCAGCTCACGGGCGAACCAGCCGCTGATCGCCGCATCGTAGGCCGCCGTGCGCGCGAATGCCTTGGCTGCCAACGATTTGCGCAGCTCCAGGCTGGTGGCGCCACCAAGATTGCGCATCGTTTCGATGATGCGGGGATAATCCTCGGGATCGACCAGCACGGCCACGCTGGCGTGGTTCTTGGCTGCTGCCCGGATCATCGCCGGCCCGCCGATGTCGATATTCTCGACGCATTCCTCCGGGCTCGCGCCACGCGCAACCGTCGCCTCGAACGGATACAGGTTCACCACCAGCAGGTCGATCGGCGCGATGCCATGCTCTTCGGCGGCCCGGTCGTGGTCTGGCCGCCCGCGGATGGCCAGCAGGCCCCCATGCACCTTGGGGTGCAACGTCTTGAGGCGTCCGTCCATCATCTCGGGGAAGCCGGTGTGCTCCGAGACATCCTTCACCGGGAGGCCTGCCCGCTTCAGCGCGGCAGCCGTGCCGCCGGTGGAGATCAGCTCCACGCCGCTTTCGTGGAGATGCCGGGCAAGCTCCTCGAGCCCGGTCTTGTCGGAGACGGACAACAACGCGCGGCGGATTACGGGATCGCTCATGTCAATCGGTCCTGAAGGGCTGGGCCTGCGCCCTGACGAGAAAATGCCGCCGGCCGCCTACCACAAAACGCGGCTGCCCTCAAAATGGCCGATCGCCCCTAGGACAGCCGGGTCAGCCGCGCCGCTCGACTTCCCACCGCACCTCGCTCTCGCCGTAGCAGGCGCCACGCAGCACGATCTGCAGCGCGCGGCGCGGACCGGAGAGATCAGCACAGTGGAAGCTGTCCTCGATCGAGACATGCGCCCCCTTGGCCGTGAAGGCCCAACGTTCCCCGTTGGGCAACACGATCTCGACTGGACCTCCGCGTGAGGCGCCATTGCACCCGACCTCCGGATGGAGGTGGAAGTGGATGGCAAACGGCAGATCGGTCTTCAACCGCAAGCTCCCGCGGAGGGGCCCGAGCGAATCCGTTCCCGTCAATTTGTTGCCGTCCGGATCGAGCACCAGGCTGCGCCGGTGGATCAGCCCGAATTGTCGGTGATACCCGTCATGCCGTGCCGTGAGCGAAATTCCGCCATCGGCCAAATGCCTGACGCGCGCGCTGACCCGGCTGGGAAACCGGATCGGTGCCGAGCCGACGAGGGTTTCGAGGAGGTCATGCAGAACCAGTCTCGACGACGACTTGCCGCCGAGGCAGAGCGTGTTGTGGCCCGCCGTGGCGCGCGAGGCGGCACGCCAGTCCTGGTCTGCCGCGCCGGGCGCGCCGCAGTTGACGAAGACCGGACATTTCCCCGCGCTCATCTCGAACGACAGGCAGCCCGCGTGAGCCTGTCCCGCCAGCTCCAGCGGTGGCGGCGAGCCGACGTCCGCAATGACGACCACGTCTCCGCAAGCAAGCCGCGCGTAGCCCGACTGGGGTGCGTGCACCGGCAGGCTCGAGGGTGGATCACCGTAGGCGAGAACCGTGGCAACAAGATCCAGGTTGGGCGCGCCCATGCCATTGAAGCGGGCGAGTGAGCCATCGCCGAGGCGCATGAACCGCAGGTGCGGCATCATCCGCTCGATCGCGGTATCGAGGGCCGGCGGCACCGGGCGCTCGCGGACGGAGAAACACTGCCGCAGCGGCAGGAAGTCGAGGAGCAACTCCACCGGGACGCCGGGGTTGCGGCTGATGTGGCCGCCATCCGGCAGGATCTGTGTCTCGAGCTCCTCGGCGAACGCGTCCTGAATCTCACGCAGATGCTGGTCGTGCCCCGCGATGCAGAGGTCGCCAAACACCAGCGCCGTCAGGGAGAGCAGCCGCGGATAGCCCGCCGGTGCATCTCGCCACGTGGCGGAGAGACGGATCAGCTGATCGCCGAGGCTGTCTGCGATCCGGTCGTAGGTCGCCTGATCGACGCCGTCGAGCAGCAGGGATGCGCTGCAGATCCAGGAGATGAGCCTGCGGCCGATGACTGGCGGCTCCCAGGCAATGCCGCCGCGTGAGCCGTGCTTCCGAATCCACTCCGTGACGAGATCGATCGCCTGCTCCTGGGCCTCCTCCGTCTCGGCCGCCCGCAAATGCCTGAGCCAGCCGAACCCGTGCAGCTCGCGCGCCCACTCCAGGCTCGGCGGCTTGAGATCGAATGGCGAGCCGTCGCCGATGTAGGCGACAGCACCCCCCAGCCCGAACTGCCCGATGGCGATCTCGTCGGCGAAGCTCGGATCAGCGGTCCTGAGCTCCTGCGGCACGATCAGCAGCTCGTCGGCAACCGGCGCTCCGTACCGCCAGCGTAGGAGCCTGGAGCTCAGCAGACGCGCAAGCGCGGCCCGCCGGACCCGGTCCGTTGCCAAGCGAGCAAGACGTGTCTGTTCAGCGAGCGTGAGCGACACGAGTGTCTCCGGGCCGGCAACGGCCAGACATTTGCAACTAAGCTCTCGGGGCAGATCGAAGAGTGATCATGCCATCCGATAGCGCCGTTGCGAGAGGTGAACAAGCAGGCCGCGGAAAGGCTGTGCGCCGTCTGTGGGCGATCTGTGGATCGTCCTGCGGGCGTGCGCTCTGGCGCGGATCAGCCGAGCACGCTCAACAGCGCCGCGTCAGCCGCGCCGCATAGAAGCCGTCCATGCCGGACATCGCTTGGTCATCCAGGCGCAGATGGAACGGGAACGTCCGCAAGTCCCCATCGGGCGTGATCCATTCCTGAGCGATACCCGCCTCGCCCGGCTCGATCGGGACACGCTCGAAGGCCTCCCCGGTCCGAGCAAGGAACTGCGCGATCTGCTGCGGTCCCTCTTCTGGCTCCAGCGAGCAGGTGCAGTAGACGATGAGCCCGCCGGGTTTGACGAGCCTGGCAGCGTTCGCCAGCAGCCGCGCCTGCCCGGCGCATAGCCGGTCGATGTCGCTCTCCCGCTTCAGGTGCAGGATGTCCGGATGGCGGCGGATGGTTCCGGTCGAGAGGCACGGGGCATCGAGCAGAATGGCATCGAATGTCCTGCCAGGGTTCCATTCTGCAGCGTCGGCATGGACGACCTCGGCCTCGAGTCGCAGGCGTGCCAGGTTGGCCTTCAGGCGCTCGATCCGCCTTTCATCCACCTCCACGGCCGACACGTGTCCGCCCGCTGCCGCCAGTTCCGCAGTCTTGCCGCCGGGAGCCGCGCAGAGATCGGCGATCTGCTGGCCCTCGACGTTGCCAACGAGCTTTGCCGGCAATGCAGCAGCGGCATCCTGCACCCACCAAGCACCCTCGTCGAAACCGTCCAGATTCTCGATGCGGCCTTCGGCGCGCAGGCGGACGGAGCCCGTCGGGAGAAGGATTCCGCCCAGGCGCTTTGCCCACACCGCTGGTTCAGACTTCGCCGTGATGTCGAGAGGCGCCTCGCGCAACGAGGCCTCTCCGATGAGCCTTGCAGTTGCCTCTCCGTAAGCCGCGCTCCAGCGGTTTCGCAGCCAGTCCGGAACATTCAGCCGCACGGGGTCCTGAGCGGCAGCAATCTCCGCACCTCGCTCGGAAACGCGCCGCAGGACCGCGTTGGTCAGGCGATCGAAGCGACGTGCACGCGGATCGCGGCGGGCCTGCTCGACGGCCAGGCTGATCACAGCATGCGGAGCGCTACCCAGGAACACGAGCTGCGCCGCTGCCGCCAGAAGAATGGACGTCAGCCGTCCGCGGTCCCGCGGCAGCGGCCGCTCGATGAAGGTGCCAATGATATTCGTGAGCTGTCCGTGTCGCCGCAGGACGGTGGCAGCGATGAGCCGCGCCAGGCCGCGATCATTCCCGGCAAGCTCGCGGTACTCCTGACGAGCCATGCCATAGGCGAGCGCCTCGTCGAACGTCCGGCCTCTGTCGAGCACACCTGCAATCAGCTCGACTGCAAGCTCTCGCGCCAGTAGCCCGGGGGGACACTGGCGCGGTTCAGACGTCTGGCGTTCCTTCGTTCGACGCTGGCCGGCTGCCATGCCCGGTCAGCCCCAGGGGCCGCGGGCTGGGCCACTTGCTGACCTGAGGCTCGCCCCCCGCCCCATCTCAGCGGCCAACCTCTGCAGCTCGGCGATCCTGTTCTCCGTGTTGGGGTGGGTCGAGAACAGGTTGTCCATGCCTTGGCCTGAGAGCGGGTTGATGATGAACAGGTGCGCCGTCGTCGGTGCCTCCTCGGCGACAGGGTTCATGATCCGGCGGGCATAATGGTCGATCTTCTGCAGCGCCGACGCCAGCCAAAGCGGCTCGCCGCAAATGTGGGCACCGATGCGATCGGCCTCGTACTCCCGCGACCGGCTGATCGCCATCTGCACCAGCATGGCCGCCAGTGGCGCGAGAATGATCGCCGCCAGCGCGCCGATGATGCCGAGCGGCCCGCCACCCTCGCCGTCGCGCCGGCCGCCGAACAGCATGCTGAACTGCATCATGTTGGCGAACATGGTGATCGCGCCCGCCACGGTGGCGGCCACCGTCATGATGAGGGTGTCGCGGTTCCTGATGTGCGCCAGCTCGTGTGCAATGACGCCAGCCACCTCCTCCCGATCCAGCATATTTAGCAGGCCGGTCGACGCGCACACAGCCGCCCGCGACGGACTGCGGCCCGTGGCGAAGGCGTTCGGCTGGTCGCTGTGCATGATGTAGACCCGAGGCATCGGCAGGCCGGCGCGGTCTGCGAGGTCGCGGACGAGGGCGTAGAACTCCGGCGCCGTCCGCTGGTCGACCTCCTCGGCCCCGTACATCCGAAGGACCATGCGGTCGGAGTTCCAGAGGCTGAAGAGGTTCATGCCGAGCGCGATGATGAACGCAATGACGAGGCCCGTCTTGCCGCCGACAAGGCCCCCGAGCGAAACCAGGATGGCCGTCATCAGCGCCAGCAGAACGCCTGTCTTGATATAATTGCTCGTCATCAACATCTCCCTGACGGACACGCCCGCCGGCCGCGCCCGTATGCCGGGCTCGGCGCGGCACAACTACATGGTATATAGGAAGGCGCTCGTTCAAGATCCGCACCACTGGCAGGACGCCATGACCGACCAGACCGAACCGACGCCCCCGAAGCGGCGGCTCACTCCGGCCGCCGAGCGCGCGCTCAAGGAAGCGGAGGAGCGCCGTCGCCAGGCCGGCTCTGACCAGCGCCCGCAGGAGATCGGTGGCCGCAAGGGTCCTGACCCCGTCCGGTACGGCGACTGGGAGAAGGGCGGCATCGCCTCGGATTTCTGAGCTGCAACCGGCCCGAGATGGAGCGCGGGGCGCCGCGTGATCTGCCTTGAACCGGCAAGCAATGGCCGCTATAGCAACGCGGCCGCGCGCACGCGGAACTCATGTCCTGCAAAGGGTTTTGATTGCAGGCCGAACGCGCGCCCTGGAGAGGTGGCTGAGTGGTTGAAAGCACCGCACTCGAAATTCGTTTGCAGCCATCCCACAAGGTTCCGACCTGTCCCATCACGTCACGTGTTTTCAAAGGGATAGGTCGCCACGTTCAACATCCAGTGCCATATTATCCCGACGCGTGCTGCCGAGTTCGGTAGCATATGGTAGTAGCGGCCCAGCTTACGCGTGGACGGCGGCCGTAGCGTGGGGCCGCATTGCCGGCTCTTGAGCAGCCCGACAGCGACGGTCATGGCCGGCGGGCTTCGACGGGGCAAGCGCCAACGGCCGTCCTGGGGTCTGAGAGCGGCGCGTTGAAGCGCGCGGCCGGTCCTGAGAACCGCCCGCGGCAGCAAAAAACCGCGTTGCCGAGCGCTGGGCGGCCGTGAGCCGCCGGGCAGCTGCAGTAAGCCGGCGGAGGCCAGCTTTGGCCGGTCGGACCTTGGAAGCGACCTTCGCCAATACCTTGGCGGATGTTCGCGATCGTGCGAGACGCAACAAAGCATTCCGACTTACCGCAAAGTCTTGCGCCAAGTAGAAAGGGGTTGGAAAAGTCAGGCAAAATCTTGGCAGAATTTTTCACACGTCCGCCAAGCTAGACTAAGGGCCACGCATTTCCGTCGACAAGTCGCCAGCCAACTACTTAACCCTGCAATTCTTCGAGTGATGTCAAAACGCGCGCAGGTGGTAAGTCCAGATATTCGTTGGGCGCGGCGAAGCGATTGATCCACACTGTTCTGAAACCCGCCCGCGTCGCACCAGCAATGTCCCAGCGATTCGAGGACTGGAACGAAATCGCGTCAGGTGGCAGCCGAAAAGCGCCGGTCACGATCCCATAGGTGGTGGAGTCAGTCTTGAAGCGCTTGACCTGATCAACCGAAAAAACCTCGTCCAGCACGGACTCCAGACCGGCGGAACGCACGGCGGCATCAAGCATGTCCGGCGAACCATTTGAAAGGATGGCCAGCCTTGCACCGGCTTTCTTGAGCGACTCGAGTACCGAAGGAACCTCCGGGTAGCAGTCCAGCTGCTGGTAAGCATGGAGCAAGTCCGCGCGTAGCGCCCGGTTCGCAGAAGGCACGCAATCGAAGGCGTAGTCCAGCGCTTGCTCCGTCAGTTGCCAGAAATCAGCGTACGCCCCCATGAGTGTCCGGACCCAGGAGTACTCCAGCTGCTTGGTGCGCCAGATCTCGGAAAGCTTCTGCGCATCCGGCCCGATGGCCTGAGCGTGCCTTCTTACCGCGGAATGGACGTCGAACAGCGTGCCATAAGCGTCGAAAACGTACGCGGCGTATTGCATGTAAGCTCCACTTCGGCGAGAGCGCAGATTGGCCGCATTGCTAAGCCAACCTGTCATTGCTCGGTGGTCAGACTATCGTTTGCCAACTGCCTTCCGCAAGCTCACTACCGCTCCGCGGCGTCTCGCACCGATAGTAGGCAGCCTGCGCTTGTATCTGGCGCGCCGCATTGACAGGCGCACGATCGCAGGCTGAGTCGCCGCGTCCTTAACGCGTCACTGATCGATCGCACTCCTGTAACTGAGCTTTTGAAATGGGTCCATTGAAATGCGTCAGCTGGCAGCAACGTACGCGAGACCGGATTTCGACGCCGGAGGGATCAGGAAGGCTGTACCGATGTGGCAACCTTCTCGAAGCTTGGTCTGGCCGCTAGCTATAGCCCACCTTTGCTGCCGGACGACCCGTCAGCCGAGTTCAGTCAGGATAACCGGCATCGCCTTCGTGTGGATCGGCGCCACCACGGCGTTGGACTCGCAGGTGAGAAAGCCAATATCTCGAAGTCTCGCTCACCGTCGCGCACCAGCTTGACGCCGCGCCAGGGCGTCCACAGGCCGGTAGCGGTAGGCATAAATCGTCTGACCCGATCCGGCCTGCGGCCACATTGCCGTTTTGGACATGCTAACCCTGCGCGATCGGCTCGGTCCGGATCACGGCGCCCTGCGCGCCGACGTGGTACCGAAGCTCAGGTGCACGAAGTGCGGCGGCCGGCAAGTCGGCATCATCTCGACTCCCGGAACGAAGGAGTACGGCGGCAATCCTTATCTGAAACGAAGGATGAGCGGTGCCACGATGGCGGCGCGGCTTAGACGCGGCGCTTGCGCCGGAAGGTTGTCACCTGAGCACCGGCCTGCCTACGGAGCTTCGAGGCTTGGCCCTCAAAGCTGCCCGGCGCCTTGGCTGTTCCGCGCCAGAAATGCGATCGATTCCCTCAGTCGCGGCAACTCAGCCTCCAATCGCGCGTCCGTCAAGAGCAGTGCAACCTTCTACATTGGTACTGCGATGCGCGATTCCTACTCCGAATCTCAGAATTTTGAAGCGCTCCGGTGCTGCTCCGACATTTCGCATAAGCGCGCCAGCAGCATCGTTTCGGCCACCCATTTTTCTGGTACGCGGCTGGCCGTGGTGGCCCGCAACCGCCGCCCACAGTGAGTTGAATGTCGTTGCGCTCCAGCCCTCGGTCGCCGGCCTCAACAGCTCGCGGAGACCAAGCAGCTCGCGGACGGCATAGCCATCCTGATCATGCCGGCTCATTGGCGGAGATGGCCGCCAGTCACCAAGCTGCGGACCAGCCGTTTCGGCCCACAAATCCGGACATTTCGCCTGAAAGTCGCGCGAAAACTTGCCAACGTCGTGCAGAGCCACGGGACAGACGAGAAAGCGCTGCGCGTTTTCGTCAGACGTGCCGAGCAGCGCGGCCAAAGTGGCCGGCGCCGCGGGTTTAGATCGAGCAGCGCCTCGGCGACGGCGGCGACATCGAGGCTGTGATGAGCAACGGGGTGCCACGCCAGCTGGCCACTCGAGGCTCCACCAGATTTGTCCCAGAAGCTGAGATAAGCCGCCACCTCTGAGGACCCTCCAAAAATGCGTCGACTTCTATTGTCCAACTCGCCACAGATCGAGTGCTGGTCTTCCGTACCCATCAAGCCACCATCCGAGGCCTCGGTCTCAATCGCCATGCCTCTTTGGCGGCCCCAGCGGTTCAATCGTCCTCTGCCGCTTGCAAACACCAGATCCTCGCGTGAAGTCTTCAATGGGCTTGCCGGCGCCATCTTTCCGCTTCGCTTCGGCCTCTTCGAGGACCCAAGCCCAACCGTCAGCGGTGAGGTTTGGCATGAGATCATCAATGCCTTGCGTCGAAATGGGACCCTTGGTGGGGCGGACTGGACGCGATTTGTCAGCCATGCTCATTGCCTCCAGGTTCTTCAAATGGCCTCGCTGGCTCAATGCGTGGTGTCGTGTTTACATCAATGGCTTCAGTGAAGTGCAACTCGCACACCCTCGCCCGTCGCGCCACAGCATCATGACGCATATGACGCCGCTGCTCCTGATCGCCGACGGCTGAACTGCCCAGTATGGGGCGCGCAAGCCACATTGCGTACCAATTATTCCGGGCAGCGCGATCAATGATTGCCACCTTTGCGCCTGCTTCAGCGAGTGCCAGGGCAGATACCTGATCCAGGCCCGCCGCGCCGCCGGTGACAACGGCTATCCGTCCATCGAGTTTCAATCGTTCGAGTACCGTCTTTTCAGGCCCTTTTTGTTCGGCGAGCGTTGTCGGGTGATCGACAACACCTTCGCATTGGACAACAAGGCAACAATGACCGGTTATGCGTTGAGCCTCACGTGATATCAGCGCAGCAAACCGATTCATTCCATAAGCGGATCAATCCGCCAGGCCTGACCTCGTGTTCCTGCTTCCTTCATGAAATCGGCGAAGGCGCGAACGGCCGGGGCAAGCTCACGTCGGCTCGGATAGACCAGACTTACCGGAAGAGACGGCATGGACCAGTCGGGAAAAAGGCGGATCAATCGCCCCTCCGCAATGTCCGGACCGCAAATATAGGCTGAAACCACGCCGATCCCGGCTCCGTTGCGTATCAGCCGATAGATCGTCAGCACCTCGTCCAGATGCACGCGCGGTCGAGGTATGATGCGCCGTGTCTCGTCGTCTTTTCGGAACTCCCAGGCAAGGGTGCGGCCATCAGCTCCCAACATTTCGATCGTGTCATGATGGTCGAGATCGCCTATGGAAACCGGAGTGCCACGCCTCTCGAGATAGGCAGGCGATGCGCAGAGATAGCGGTGCATGGTACCAAGCTGGGTGGATACCAGCGTGGAGTCCGGCAGGGCGCCGAACCTGATTGCGCAATCGACGCCTTCGGTGACCATGTCCGCCAGACGCGTCGACAGGTCGAGCGTTAGCCGAATCTTGGGATAGCGATCAAGAAACACCGGCAACAGCTCGCTAAGAATGTTCACGCCAAAGCCAATCCCGGCGCTGATCTTGATATGACCGCGCGGCTCGCCGGCAAAGCTGCTCACATATTCAACGGCTTCATCGATCCCCTGCAGCATGGGAGCGCATCTTTCGAGCAGCGCCGCACCGGCTTCCGTGAGGACGACGCTTCTTGTGGTGCGCTGAAAGAGCCGGGTTCCCAACGCAGCCTCAAGAAGCGCCACGGCCCGGCTGACATTGGACTTGGGCAGCCCGAGCGCGCGTGCGGCGGCCGAAAACCCACCGAGAGCGGCAACGCGTTCGAATAGCCGCAACTGATTGAGATCCAGCGCCTCTATTGTCCCTATCATGGAACGGTGTTTCCAATCGGAGTGTCTTCTGTGCCTTCTGATGTACGGTCATATTCGGCCTATCACAACCGGATACCGGCGGCATTGTGCGTTCTGTCGGCACAATGAGGGGTCATGGTCATGAATGCCCGTGCCGGAGGAAAGAGGAACGCAATGACTGATCTATTCACACCTTTCGAGCTGCATGGCACCACACTGTCGAATCGTGCCGTCATGGCTCCGATGACCCGCACCCGCGCCACCGAAGACGGCGTACCTACCGCGCTGATGCGCGACTATTACGCTCAGCGTACAGATGCAGGGCTGATCATCACCGAGTGCACGCAGATCTCGGATCAGGCCCACGGGATCATCCGGGCGCCCGGGATCCATCGTGACGAACAGATCGATGGCTGGCGGATGATCACAAAGAGCGTCCACGACAAGGGCAGCCGGATTTTTAACCAGATCTGGCACCCCGGCCGGGTCTCCCATCCTGAGATCCTGGGCGGAGACGCCCCGGTCGCGCCCTCGGCAATCCCGGCTGAGGGGGATTTCTTCCTTCCCTCGGGGCGGGTCCCGTTCACCGTGCCGCGCGCGCTGCGGCTGGAGGAAATCCCCGCTATCGTGGCCGACTTCGCCCGGGCCACGCGCAATGCGCGTGACGCCGGTTTTGACGGGATCGAAATTCACGGGGCCAACGGCTATCTGCTGCAGCAGTTTCTGGAGGACGGTTCCAACACCCGGTCCGATGCCTATGGCGGAAGCATCGAGAACCGCGCACGGTTCACGCTCGAAGTGGTCGACGCCGCAATCGCGCAGTGGGATGCCGAACACGTAGGAATCCGCCTGTCCCCGGCCGGGGTCCATTACGGGATGCGCGACAGCGACCGTCCCGCGCTTTACGACTATCTGATCCGCGAGCTCGCCACGCGGTCCATCGCCTACATTCACGTCACGAGGCCGAACAAGGCCTCATATGACGCCGGGCCGGTGGCCATTGAAGACGTTGCCGGCTTCACCAGGGCCAGGTTCTCAGGCCCGATCATCGTCAATGGCGGGTATGACCGGGAGAAGGCCGAGCGCGTCCTCGTCAGGGGTGATGCCGATCTCGTGGCTTTCGGCGTCCCCTTCCTCACCACCCCGGATCTTCTCACTCGCATGAAGGTCGGAGCAGAACTGAACCGTCCCGATCCAGCGACCTTCTATGGGGAAGGACCTGTCGGCTACACCGACTACCCGTTTCTGACACCGGCATGAAGTCTGAAATGACATTCAGGCCGGCCAGGAAAGCGGTCAGCGAGCGATCCGAAGAGGTCGCCCGCGCTGGCCCCAGTCGCGCCGGCAACGCACAAGCCACGGCCCCTGTTCGCCTTCGCAGGCAGCTGGCACCGGTGGCAAGGACCGATCCGGAAAGACGGGCCGCCCGTGGACATCGAGCTCTACGGTTTCCTCACGACCTTTCCGAACGCCCTGACGCAGACCGTAGCGGTCGCCGGTCATCCTGACTGAGGATGAGCAGTTCGAGCAATGGCTGTGCGGAACACCGGCGGAGGCTTTCAGCCTGGTCCAGCCCTTCGATGCCGAGCGCATGCGGATCGTGCAGGAGGGCTTCGAGAAGCGGTATCTCCTCGCGGCTTGATCGCCCTTCCGTAGGTCCCGGCCAATCGGGGCGTCTCAGCCCTGACATAGCTCGCTCAAGCGTCAAACCACGGGACGGGCGGCCGGGCGATCATCAGCCAGAAGATGGCCAGTACGGCCGCGAACGCCGGAAAGCCGAAGGCAAACCATATCTGGAACAGACGATGGTAGGCCGGTGGCAGAGCGCGTCCCTGCTGCTTGGCGGCGATGGCCAGATCCCGCATGCGCATCTGCATCCAGACCACCGGAAGCCAAAAGGCCCCGGTTACGATATAGAGGACGATGGACAAAGCGATCCACCCCTCCCACAGGGAATAGCCGGCCAGATGAGCGAGCCAAACGCCGGTCATGGGCTGGGCGATAACCGCCGTCGCGGTGAACAGGAAGTCCGCGATCACGACGATCCGGGCCACGCCGGCGACGACGGCGGGATCACCGGTCCGATGCGCGAGCAGCATGAAGAACGCGATGCCTGCCCCGGTGCCGAGCAGGACGGTCGCTCCGAGGACGTGCAGGTACTTCACGAGGAGGTAAAGCATCAGCGGTCTTCGAGGATGGCCAAGGCGACCAGGTTCAGCGCGAGAATGGGCCACACCTTCAGCATCGGCCCAAGCGGGTCGGCCCACAGGCTCGGCAGCACCAGCGTGCCGGCAACGAGGTAGAACACGGTGACCAGCAGCGCGGCGTAGAGCGCGATCCGGGCGGTGCGGCGGATGGCAACTCCGATGCCGATCACCATGTCCGCCAGTCCTCCGGCGATGACCGAAAGGCCTGCCCATTTTGTGATGCCGCCCGCATTCAGGTAAGCGACACCGGTGGCGTAACCCGGCCCCACGGAGATGAGGCCGGTGGCCAACCAGAACAGGGCGAAAATGCCGATCACCAGCGGCTTGAGCAGGTACAGCCTGGCGAACCAGCGCTGCTGCACCGAGGCCGGCTCGGCCAGCAGGCTCGCTTCCAGCGTTCGTGGGATGATGTTCGTCAAGTGCATCCAGGGCGACGGATCGCCGACCGCGCCCCGGCTGATCTCACGGCGGGCCGTGCTGCGGATCGGCGGCCGCCAACCCAGCCACGCGACAAGATCGCCGGCCCGATAGGCTACCGCCGCGGCCCACGATGGCAGTTGCACCACATACGGCGCTCTCCATCCCAACCAGCGGCGATAGAGGAGAACGATTTCGGTGAACGACAGCTTCTGCGGCCCGGCGATCTCGAGGGCCAGCCGGGTCGGAACATCATCCCGCAGAAAGTAAAGAACGGTCCGCGTTACGTCATCGAGCTGAACGACCTGCAGCGGGCCGGTCTCCGGCATTGCGGGCAGGATCGGCAAGGCGGCGAGCCCGCGGAACAGCGCGCTCGCCCCATAGACCGGTCCGCCGACGATCACCGACGGCCTGAGGATCACCCAGTCGAGGTCCATGGCCATCAGCTTCTCATCGCCGGCCAGTTTGCTGGCCGAAAACGCCGTCAAGGCTCCACGATCGACACCGATCGCGGAGAAGTGGATGATCCTGCGCACCCCTTTGCGCAGGCAGGCCTCGAACAGCGCGGCCGGGCCTTTCACGTGCACGGCCGCGGTCGAATCCCGGGGGCTGTCCTGCAGAACTCCGGCGCAGTTCACCACGGCGTCGACACCGTCGAGCAGTGGCAACCAGCTTTCGACGTCCTGTCGGGCCAGATCGACTCTGGCCCATTGCACCGCGCCGAGACCGGCCGGCGGGGGCTGGCCGTGGGCGATGGCCACGAGCTCATGCCCTTTGGATGAGAGTGCGGCCAGGACGGCCGATCCGACCAGTCCGGTCGCGCCTGTGAGCAACACCCTCAAGGTTCTAGCCTCGATTCAGACGACGCAACGAACAGAAAATTCCAGGCACGTAAGCTGCAACCACGCCCCAACGCAGATTGTTCCCGGCATCAGCGGCCCAATTGCGCGGAATACTCTTCGCATCCTCCTGTCTTGGCTTATAGAAGAACGGGCCAATTGGGGGGCGAGTGATGCCTGAAGTGGTGGGCGCATTCCGACAATTACTTCCCTTCACCCTACTCAGCCGTTCATCCGGCCGATCAGTGATTGCGCGCGTCGGACCTCAATCGGACTTCCCTTGTCAGGACTTTGGCCTCCCGAGAATATCCGCGAGCCTCTCCTGCTTCTTCTCGGTCCGCGTCAGATCCAGGCCGGACAGCAGGTCCGCGATATGTCTTTTCATCAGCGCCGACGCCTCTGCTGCGTTGCCGTCAGCTATCGCGTCGACAAGGTCACGGTGAGCGTCGCACTTGCAGGTCGTATCACGGTGGCGCCAATAAAGGGCAATGATCAGCGAGGAACGGGAAACAAGATCCCGGATGATCTCAGTGAAAATCGAATGGTCAGCGATTTCGGCCAGCGTAATATGAAAATGCGCCGAAAGCCTGATCGCCTCGCTGCTTTGATCTAATCTGATCGCCTCGCGCTCTCTTTCCAAATGCTGGCGCAAGTGCCGGATGTGCTCGGGCCTCGCTGCCTTCGCAGCCAACGCAGCAAGCCTCGGCTCGATCAGCTTGCGCGCGTCGAAAACCTCGCGTGCCTCCTTGATCGAAGGCTGCGCGACGAAAGCTCCGCGATTGGGCTCCAGCCGCACCACGCGATCATGGGCAAGCGCCTGCAATGCGGACCGGACCACCGTTCGGCTCACCGAGTAGATGGAGGCCAGCTCGTCCTCGGGTAGCTTGGTTCCCGGCGCGAGGCGGCGGCTCGTAATGGCCTCCCGCAGGGAATCGTAGACAGGCTGCCAGCGGGCAGCCACCTTCGCAGTCTTTCTTATGTTATTGGACTTATCGAGCATAAGACTAGGATTCCCGCAGCTTCAGCGGCGGCTGTTTTCTGGAATGAGGCTCTTGCTTCAATTCTGAGGTCGCTTGCCTCTCAACCAGGAGAAAAGCGGCTGAAATGTCCACTGAAGCGTTTCGCACGCGGAGGCGCATAGCCGCCGATCCTCGACGTCCTCAATCCCAAATCAACCAAATTCTCGGCGAGCTTGACCGCACATGCTACGCCATCGATGACCGGCAGGCCGTGATCGGCCGATAGTCGTTCGGCCAGATCCGTCATGCCTGCGCAACCGAGCACGATGGCTTCGGCCCGATCCTCGGCTACGGCGCGGCCGATCTCGGTTGAGATTTTCGACTGGGCGTCCGAGCCTGCGACTTCAAGGTCGAGAACCGGGACATCAGCCGCACGCACCCGTGCACAGCGGCTGACCAGGCCATACCTGACGAGATTGTGCTCGATCGCGGGAATTGAGCGGGCCAGGGTCGTGATCACGCTGAACTTCCCGGCCACCAGGCTTGCAACGTGGAATGCCGCCTCGCCGATCCCGATGACCGGTGCCGGGGTGAGGCAACGCGCTGCGTCCAGGCCGGTATCGTCGAAACAGGCGATGACATAGGCGTCCATATCGGGAGCCTTCTGCATTTCGCCAATGAGGCCTGGAATGGCGAACACCTCGTCGAAATAGCCTTCGATGCTCGGCGGGCCGTCCGCGGGATTGACGGCAGTGATCTCGGTTCCCGAAGCCGCCGCGGACCGCGCCGCCGCTCCGATTTTAGCGGTCATGGAGGGAGTGGTATTCGGGTTGATGACCAGAATGCGCATGATCTAGAGCTCGGCTCCGAGATAGAGCTTCCGAACGCGTTCATCGCTCAAAAGGTCGGCGGAGGCGCCCGAGAGGGCCACCCTACCGGTGGATAGTGCATAGGCGCGCTGCGAGATGCGCAGCGCCATGCGGGAGTTCTGCTCGACGAGGAGCACGCTGACCTTGTCGTCCCTGTTGATCGCGACGATGGAGCGGGCGATGTCCTGCACGAGCTTCGGCGCGATCCCCAGCGAGGGCTCATCGAGCAGAAGCAATCTCGGCTTCGACATCAGCGCCCGGCCGATGACGAGCATCTGCTGCTCGCCACCGCTCATCGTGCCCGCTGCCTGTGAGTAGCGCTCCTTCAGCCGAGGAAAGCGCGTCAGGACCAATTCGAGCGATCGGCCAATCTCGGCTTTGTCGGTGCGCGTGAAGGCGCCCATCAGCAGGTTGTCGCGGACCGACATGTAGGGAAAAACCCGCCGGCCCTCCGGCACCATGGAGATGCCGAGCTTAACAATTTCATCAGAGGGCAGGCCGTCAATGCGCTTGCCCTGGTAATGGATTTCTCCGCTCCTGATCCGCCGCAGCCCGGTGATCGCACGGAGGATGGAGGACTTCCCAGCCCCATTGGCGCCAATGAGCGCCACCGTCTCCCCTTCACTGACGCTGAGGGATACACCCTTCAAGGCGTATACGTGGTCGTAGTAGAGCTCGACATCGTTGAGGGTGAGCAGGTCGGTCATGGCTAGATCCCGAGCGCCTCGTCTTCCGCGCCGAGATAGGCCTCGATCACGGTCGGGTTCTCCTGGATCTCCTGCGGCGTGCCCTCGGCGATCTTCTGGCCGAAATTGAGGACGACGATCCGGTCCGAGATGTTCATCACCGCAGGCATGTCGTGCTCCACCAGCAGCACGGTGACGCCTCGCTCGCGCACGCCACGGACGATCTCGATGGCACGCCTGGTCTCTTCATGGTTCATGCCGGCGAACGGCTCATCGAGCAGCAGGACCTGCGGGTTCGTGGCGAGCCCGATCGCGATGCCGAGAGCCCGGAGGTGTCCGTGCGGCAGGTTGCTCGCCAGCTCGTGCCGATAGCCCCCGAGGCCGAGGAAGTCGATGATCTCGTCCGTCGAGCGTGCGAACTCCGCCTCGTCCTGCTGCGCCGCCCTGGTGCCGAAGAAGAAGCCCGCAAGATTGGCGCGCGACCGGAGGTGGTGGGCGATGATGACGTTGTCGCGCACGGTCATCGTCTTGAAGATCGTGGTCTCCTGGAACGTGCGCACGACGCCCATTCGGGCGACCTTGTGCGGGGCGAGGCCGGATATCCGCTGCCCCCGGAAGCGCACCTCCCCGGCCGTCGGTGAAATGAAGGAGGCGATCAGCTTGAAAAGGGTCGATTTGCCGGCTCCGTTCGGACCGATGACCGACAGGATCTCCCGCTCCTTCACAGTGAAGGAGATATCATTGTTCGCAACAAGACCGCCGAAGCGTTTTGTCAAACCAGATATTTCGAGGATATCCGGCATGGACTAGCTCTGCTTCTGCCTGGCTAAGCGGATGCTCAAGAGGCCATTCGGCAGCACGAGCATCAGAATGATCAGGATGGACGAGTAGATCAAAAGCTGGAAAACGCCCGTCTGGAACAGGAGGTCCCAGCCGAAGTAAAGGACGAACGTGCCGAGCATCGGCCCCAGGACGTAGCCGAGCCCGCCAAGAAAGCAATTGAGCATGAAGTTGATGGAATCGGCGACGCCGAAGCTCGAGGGATACATGGATTGCGTGATCGCGGCGAACATGGCTCCTCCGATGCCGCCGAGGAACGAGGATATGGCGAACGCCAGGATGCGAATGTAGCTGATGTTGACGCCGATTGAGGATGCGAGCTCCTCGTTCTGCTGGAGGGACTGGCAGATCCTGCCGATCCGCGAATTGACGAGGCGGTAGAGGGCGAGGTAGCAGAGCGCCATCAGCAGGACCGACGTGACGTAGAATGCCAGCCTCGGATTGGCAAGCGTCGCAAAATCCGGGATTAAAGTGATGCCGAAGATCGTCAGCCCGCTGGGGAGGGGAATGTTCACGATCCCTTTGGCGCCGTTGGTAATGGGAACGGCGAGCGCAGTGAGCCGCGCCACCTCGGACAATGTCAACGTGACCATTGCGAAATAGACGCCGCGCAGCCTCAGAATCGGCAGGCCGATCAGGACGCTGGCCGCGGCGCAGAGCAGGCCTGCGATCGGCAGCGTGAGCCAGAACGAAGCTCCGTATTGCGTGACGAGGATCGCGGATACATAGCCGCCCATCAGCGCAAAAGCGCCTTGTCCGATATTGATGCGGCCGATGTAGAACGTCAGCCATACGCCGGCGCTGATGATGCTGAGCAGCGCGACGGAGGTGAGCGTATAATAAAGATCGCTGCGACCCGTGGCCGAGATCAGCAGTGGCACACCGACCAGGAGAACGGCCAGGAAGGCCAAAGCCGAGGCGATCTTCTGCTGCGTGGTCATCCGATCAGCCCCACGGCTTTCCCATCAGCCCGTTGGGCCGGATGCTGAGGAAGATCATGAGCAGGACGAAGATGACGAGATAGGTGACGTCGCCGAAGTTGCGCAACAGCGTCAAGCCGACCGACTCCATCATGCCGAGGATGAAGCCTCCGGCGATCGCACCACCGACCACGCCTGCACCGCCTATCATGACCATCAGAAAGGCTTTGATCGAAATCGGACCGCCGATGCCGGAATTGACGCCGGTGATGCTGACGAGAAGCCCGCCGACGAGCCCCGCCAACATGGCCCCGAGAGCAAACCCGATCATCGAATAGCGGTCGACGTTGACGCCCATGAGCTGTGCAGCGACCCGGTCCTGGGCGAGAGCGCGCATGGCGCGGCCCGGCCGGCTGTACTGCATGTAGAGCACGAACGCAGCGATCATCGCCGCCGCCACCACGCCGACGGCGATGCGGTCATAGGGCATGATGATGATATCGGAGACGAATACGCCGTTGATGATCTTCGGCACGCCCCTCTGCTTCTCGCCGAACAAAAGCAAGATGATCGCGTCGAGAAAAAACGCAATCGCAGCCGCGAGCAGCATCGTGCTTTCCTCGCGGGCGCTTCGCTTGATGACGGGCCCGAACAGGAACTTCTCGATGATCGCGCCGACTGCGGCGAGCGTTACGCCCGAGCAGAGCACCGCAACTGGAAAGGGAAGCCCAAGCTGGCCATAGACCGTATAGGTCACGAATCCGCCGAGCACGTACATCTGCCCGTGGGCAAAATTCAGTACGTTCATCAGCGCAAAAATCAACGTCAGGCCAAGCGCGATCAGAGCATACTGGGCTCCGAGATAGAGGCCGTTCGCGATGACCTGTTCCATGTCGACTGTCCGTCCATTGTGGGGTGGGCCCGGAGCCGCCGCACTCCGGGCCTCGAACATGAACCAGATTGTCAGTCTACTTCGCCGACGAACAGCGTTTCGAACTTCCCGTCGCGGAACTCATTGACGACCATCGGCACGGAAAGCTGGCGCTTCTGACCGAACGAGGTCATGCCGACATACTTCAATGTGCCGTCTTTCACGAAGGGGTTCGGCGCCGAAAAGGTCTCCATCGTCTTCTTGAATTCCTCGACGTCGTCGATCGCCTTCGGATTCGCCTTCAGCGTTTCGATGATGTATTCGAGCGCGTAGACCTTCGTATTCGACTCGTCGTTATATTCCCCGTATTTCTTGGTATAGCGCTCGATGAACTCTTCCATCTCCGCCGTCCGGATTTCGGGAGTCGATGCGCCGCCGACCGAGATGAAGCCGTTCGCGAGATCGCCTGCGCCCTCCTGCAGCACGGTGGCGTCGTGCGCCGTTTCGGCAGACATCAGACCTTCATACCCGAGCTCGCGCGCCGCGCGGATCAGCAAAGGCGCGTTGCCCGGCGAGACACCCGAAAGGACCAGCAGGTCGGGCTTCAACCGCACGACGGGGGTCAGGACAGGCGTGAAGTCCCGCGTGTCGGTCTGGTAGGTGTCGTTCTGCGCGACGACCTCAAGCCCAAGCTGTTTGGCAGCGGCAACGCCCGCATCCCGCTGACTCAGCGGATCGGACTCGTTGGCGGCAACGAACGCAACCGTTTTGATGCCCTTGTTCTCCTTCAGATACTTGTAAATGGCTGGCGCGGATTGGTAGCTCGCGACCATGCCGAGCACGGCATTGGAGGCCGGAGGCGCATAGAGCTCCTTGGGAAAGGCGTAGGGGAAATAAACAATTCCTTTTGACTCTGCGACCGGACGGACGGCGGCTGCCCCGTCGTCAACGTTCGGGCCGACCACGTAGCGAACGCCCTCCTGCGCCATCTTCTCCATCCCGGCGATGGCACGCCTCGGATCCTTCTGATCGTCGAAGGTCACGACCGTGATCTTGTAGGTTTCGCCGCCGATCTCGACACCGCCTTTTTCGTTCAGCCAGTCGGCGCGGGTCTGCATGGAGCGCACGTTCGAGATGCCCCAGGCGGCCGCCGGACCACTCGTGACGCCGACGAAACCGATT